>NZ_JBEPNE010000009.1:0-180611 GCF_040546125.1 Pseudomonas sp. UYEF17 | reverse complement strand
TTGTGCTCCCACTCGTGCTCATGGCACCTGCGGCATTCAGCTTGTCATTCACCGCTCTCACTCCAGATTTTAATCCCTCATCAAGACACAAGCGGCCTTGTGTCGCGAAAGGGCTGCGCAGCGGCCCCGGGTTTTTAGTCACTGCAGAAATGGATGGGGCCGCTAACGCGGCCCTTTCGCGGCACAAGGCCGCTCCCACAGAGAAATCTCCAATCCTCCAGCTTCAGCGCAGCACGCCCTCTTCCACCAGCAGCTTGAGGATGGCCTCGGCGCCTTCCTGTGGAGAAACGTCCTTCAACACCTTGCCACCGCCACCACTGGCCTTGGCCGTCGCCGCTTTCATCCGGTCGGCACCGCTCTTGGCCTTGATCACCTTAAGCCGCTTGGGCCGCGGGCGGGCCGGTTGCAGTTCGGCTTCGGCCAGCAGTTCGTCTTCGACGATAGCCACGTTACGCGCCGCCAACACACCCCGACGCGCCGGCCCGAAAGCGCTCTGGCGCGGCTTGGGCGCAGCGTTATCCACAGTTGCCAGCAACGGCAGGCGCACCTTCAGCCGACGCCGCTGACCGCGCGGCAGCGCCTGCAATACTTGGGCGGTGCCGTTGTCGATCGACTCCACTTCAGCCAACCCCACAATCAGCGGCCAACCGAGCTTTTCCGCCAGCAGGAACGGCAACATGCCCGACCCCTCGCCGGTCTCGGCCTGGCTACCGGTCAGCACCAGCTGTGCCCCGGCATCGCGCAGGTAATCCCCGAGCACGCCCAGCACGTCGGCACCGGCCGGCTGCTCCAGCACGTCCAGATGGTCCAGGCCCATCCCCAGGTAGGCGCGCAGCGCCTCTTCCCGTGGGTCGCCGGCATGCACTACCTGCAAGTTATCCCCAGCCAGCTGCAAACCCAGCTCCACGGCGCGCGCATCCTGCTCGGCGCGGCGAGCGCGGCCGGAGCTGGGGTGGGCACCGATGGAAACCAGGCTGATCACTTTCGTACTCATGCTCGTGCCCTTATGCCGCGTCGCGCTGGCCGCCGCTGCGGTAGTTGTCCACAGCCTCGATCAGTGCCTGGAGAATCGCCGAACTGTCGCCAATTACCGACAGGTCGGCCCGTTTGATCATGTCGCAGCCCGGGTCCATGTTGATCGCCACCACCTTGTCGCAGGCGCCGATGCCCTGTAGGTGCTGGATCGCGCCCGAGATACCCACAGCCACGTAGACCCGCGCGGTAACCCAGGTACCGGTGGCACCCACCTGGCGGTTGCGCGGCATGAAGCCGTCGTCCACCGCCACCCGCGAGGCGCCTTCGGTGGCGCCAAGGGCCGCGGTGGCCTTGTGATACAGGTCCCAGTCCTTCACCCCGTTGCCACCCGAGACAATGAACTCGGCTTCGGCCATGGCAATGGTGGCCGGGTCCACGGCCACCGAGCCGAGGTCTTCGATGCGCGACAGGCTGCGCGCCACGCTTGTGGACAACTCCACCGGCAGCGCTTCGTGACGGGTTTCGCTGACCGGCTCGGCGCACTCGGCCGCCGCCAGGATCAAGCGTGGTACGGCGCGCTGCAGGTCTTGCTGGCCGGCGCCGGCACGGCCGATGCACTGGCCGTCCTTGACCTGCCATACCCGCGTCGCCGGGCGCTCGCCCAGTGCCGCGCCCAGGCGCCGGCCCAGTTCGCCACCACCGGTGCGGCTGTCGGGCAGCAGCCAATGGCGCGGGGTGAACTGGTTATCCACAGCCCGAAGGCCTTGAACGAGTTGCTCCGGTGCATAACCTTCGAAAGCCTCGCCTTCGATGACCAGCAGGCGGTCGACCCCGGCTGTGGAAAAGTTGCTTTCCTTGTGCTCGCCAAACACCACTGCCAGCACCGCACCGTCGCTGCCGGCCAGGCTGTGGGCCAGGCCGAGCAGGTCGCGGTCGTGGCTGCTCAGGCGGCCACCGACCATGTCCGGCACCACGGCGATGTAGAACGCCGGCGCCGGCACCTGGTGCAGCGGCAGCTTGACTTCGGCCGCCGCCGTGCGTCGCCCGCCCACGGCGGTGCCCTGCTGGGCGCCGCTGCGGTCGATGCGCTTGATGCCGGCCGGGCCGATGAAGCCTGCGGCAATCGCATGGGGGTTCTTGCGGATGAGGCCGTTGGGCCCCATCCAGCTGGTCTGCTGCGTCTGCATCGCTGCATGCAGCGGGTGCAGACGGTTACGGGCGATCCACTCGGCGCGTGGGTCGCGGCGGATAATGTCGCTCATCAGTGCACCTCCGCAGGTTCACGTTTGGCCGTTTGCGGCTTTGGGGCAGAGGGCGCGTCCTCTTCGATCAGCACGTCGGCCACCAGTTCGGCCAGGTCCTTGATCTGCGGGCGCGGTTCGACCACACCTTCGAGCATGGCGGTGCACTGTGGGCAACCCACAGCTACCAGCTCGGCCTCGGTCTCGCGGATGTCGTCCATGCGCATGTCCGGGATACGCTGCTTGCCAGGGATGTCGGTGATCGGCGCACCGCCACCACCGCCGCAGCAACGGGAACGGAAGCCCGAGCGCTGCATCTCGCGCACTTCGATACCCAGGGCCTTGAGCACGGCACGCGGCGCTTCGTACTCACCGTTGTAACGGCCCAGGTAGCACGGGTCGTGGTAGGTGACGCTGCCGCCCTTGTGCTGGCCGAGGTTGAGTTTGTTGGCCGCGATCAGTTCGGCGATGTAGGTGCTGTGGTGCTGCACCTGATAGTCGCCACCCAGGGCGCCGTACTCGTTCTTCAGCACATGGAAGCTGTGCGGGTCGCAGGTGACGATGCGCTGGAACTTGTACTTGGCCAGGGTCTGGATATTGCGTTTGGCCAGTTGCTGGAAGGTCGCTTCATCGCCCAGACGGCGCGCCACGTCGCCACTGTCGCGCTCTTCCAGGCCGAGCACGGCAAAGTCCACGCCCGACGCCTTGAGCACTTTGACGAACGAGCGCAGGGTGCGCTGGTTGCGCATGTCGAAGGCACCGTCACCGACCCAGAACAGCACCTCGGTGGTTTTCACCTCCGACAGCAATTGCAGGTTGAGGTCGGCGGCCCAGTTCATGCGCCCGCCAGGGGCGAAGCCGCCCGGGTTGTCGGTAGCGATCAGGTTGTCCAGCACTTCGGCGCCCTTGTTCGGGGTGGCGCCTTTTTCCAGGGTGAGGTGACGGCGCATGTCGACGATGGCATCGACGTGCTCGATCATCATCGGGCATTCCTCGACGCAGGCACGGCAGGTGGTGCACGACCACAGCGTTTCGGCGTCGACCAGGCCATTGACGATCGGCTGGTGCGGGTGGCCGCCATGCTCACCGATCGGTTTGCCCGGGTATGGGCTACCGGCGAACTGCGCGTCGGTGCCACCGGCCAGGCCGATGACCATGTCCTGGATGAGCTTTTTCGGGTTCAGCGGCTGGCCGGCGGCAAAGGCCGGGCACATGGCTTCGCATTTACCGCACTGCACGCAGGCATCGAAGCCCAGCAGCTGGTTCCAGGTGAAGTCCACCGGCTTTTCCACGCCCAGCGGCGCATTCGGGTCTTCCAGGTCCAGCGGCTTGAGGCCGGTGGAACGGCCGCCGCCGAAGCGTTCGGCGCGGCGGTGCCAGGCCAGGTGCAGGGCACCGGCGAAGGCGTGTTTCATCGGGCCGCCCCAGGTCATGCCGAAGAACAGCTCCGACACGCCCCACAGCACGCCCAGGCCGAGAATGCCCACCATCACCCAGCCACCGGTGTTGGCCGGCAGGATGCCGGCGACCGGCAAGGTGGCAATGAAGAAGCTCACGGCAAACGCCAGCAGGCTCTTCGGCAGGCGCATCCACGGGCCCTTGGACAGGCGCGAAGGCGGGTTGAGACGGCGCTTGAAGACGAAGATAGCGCCGCTGAACATGATCACCGTGGCCACCAGCAACGCGTAGCCGAGGATCTTGCTCTGCAGGCCGAAGCCATGCACCAGGATCGCCAGCACGGCCGACAGCACGAAGCCGCCAGCGGTGGCCACGTGGGTCTTGGACATGTACTTGTCGCGCTCGACCACATGGTGCAGGTCGACCAGGTAGCGGCGCGGCATGGCCAGCAGGCCGCCGATCAGGTTGACCTTGGACGGCCGGCCACGCCGCCACATGCGCACCCGGCGCAGGGCGCCGAGCACTGCCAGGCCAAGGGCAGCGAACAGCAGGATAGGTAGAAGGGTGTTCAACATGGGAGGCTCCCACAACAGCTGGATTCTTGCGCCACACATCAAGAGGTGGCGCGGACCCCTGTAGGAGCGGCCTTGTGTCGCGATGGGCTGCGCAGCAGCCCCAGGGTGAGCGGCGCTGCACAAATCCTGGGGCTGCTGCGCAGCCCATCGCGACACAAGGCCGCTCCTACAGGGGGGCCAGTCCCGCCTCTAGAGAGGCGGTGCGATCAGAAGTCCTTGCACAGGCGCAAGGCGTCGTAGATCGCCGCATGCACGTTGCGCTGGGCCACGCAGTCGCCGATGCGGTACAGCAGGTAGCCTTCGCCCGGCTGGCTGAGGATCGGCTGTGGCTTGATGGCAAACAGTGCCTCCACGTCGATCTGGCCTTTGTTGCGCGAACCTTCCTTCAGTGCGTAGTACAGCTGCTCGTCAGGACGCACGCCGTTCTCCACCACCACCTGGTCGACCACGCGCTCTTCCTTGGCGCCGGTGTATTCGTTTTCCAGCACCGCCACCAGCTTGTCGCCTTCGCGGTAGACCTTTTCCAGCATCATGTCGCCGGTCATGATCACTTCTTTCGGGTACATGCTGCGGTAATAGGTCGGGAAGGTAGTACCGCCCATGGCCACGCCCGGCTTGATGTCGTCGGTGACGATCTCGACCTGGCTGCCCTTGTCGGCGATGAAGTCAGCCACCGACATGCCGGTGAACTCGCAGATGGTGTCGTACACCAGCACGTTCTTGCCCGGCGCAACCTTGCCGTCGAGCACGTCCCAGCTGCTGACCACCAGCCCTTCGGCGGCGCCCCAGTGCTCGTTCTGCTCCAGGAAGGAATGCCCACCCACCGCCAGCACGATGATGTCCGGGCGCAGGTCCTGGATGGCAGCCACGTCGGCGGCGGTGCCCAGGCGCAGGTCGACCTTCAGGCGCGCCAGCTCCAGCTGGTACCAGCGGGTGATACCGGCGATCTGGTCGCGCTGCGGGGCCTTGGCGGCGATGGTGATCTGCCCGCCGATCTGCTCCTTCTTCTCGAACAGGGTCACATCGTGGCCACGTTCGGCAGCCACGCGGGCCGCTTCCATGCCGGCCGGGCCGGCGCCAACCACCACCACCTTGCGCTTGGCGCCGGTGGTCTTCTCGATGATATGCGGCACGCCCATGTATTCACGGGAGGTCGCGGCGTTCTGGATGCACAGTACATCCAGGCCCTGGTACTGGCGGTCGATGCAGTAGTTGGCACCGACGCACTGCTTGATCTGGTCGATCTGGCCCATCTTGATCTTGGCGATCAGGTGCGGGTCAGCCATGTGCGCACGGGTCATGCCGACCATGTCCACGTAGCCGCCTTCGAGGATACGCGTGGCCTGGTTCGGGTCCTTGATGTTCTGCGCGTGCAGCACCGGGACCTTGACCACTTCCTTGATGCCGGCCGCCAGGTGCAGGAACGGCTCCGGCGGGTAGCTCATGTTCGGGATGACGTTGGCCAGGGTGTTGTGGGTGTCGCAACCCGAACCGACCACGCCGATGAAGTCGAGCATGCCAGTGGCGTCGTAGTAGGCAGCGATCTGCTTCATGTCCTCGTGGCTGAGGCCATCGGGGTGGAACTCGTCGCCACAGATACGCATGCCCACGCAGAAGTCGTCACCGACTTCGGCACGCACGGCCTTCAATACTTCCAGGCCGAACTTCATGCGGCCTTCGAAGGTACCGCCCCATTCGTCGGTACGCTTGTTGACCCGCGGGCTCCAGAACTGGTCGATCATGTGCTGGTGCACGGCCGACAGCTCCACGCCGTCCAGGCCACCTTCCTTGGCGCGGCGGGCAGCTTGCGCGTAGTTGCCGATCACGCGCCAGATCTCTTCCACCTCGATGGTCTTGCAGGTGGCGCGGTGCACGGGTTCACGGATACCCGACGGCGACATCAGGGTCGGCCAGTTGAAGCCGTCCCAGCGCGAGCGACGGCCCATGTGGGTAATCTGGATCATGATCTTGGCGCCATGCTTGTGCATGGCGTCGGCCAGGTTCTGGAAGTGCGGGATGATGCGGTCGGTCGACAGGTTGACCGACGCCCACCACTCCTGCGGGCTGTCGATGGCCACCACCGACGAGCCGCCGCAGATCGCCAGGCCGATACCGCCCTTGGCCTTTTCTTCGTAGTACTTCACGTAGCGGTCGGTCGTCATGCCGCCGTCAGTGGCGTAGACCTCGGCGTGCGCGGTGCTGAGCACACGGTTGCGGATGGTCAGTTTGCCGATCTGGATCGGCTGGAACATTGCTTCGAATGCCATGACGCTATCTCCGGCTTACAACGGCTTTGTAACGAACAGGCCATCTTCGTGGCCTTCTTCCGACCCGCCATAGACCTGTTCGGCCACAGTGCGGATCGAGCTGCCGCGGGCAGCGAGAATCTGGTCCATGGCGCCGGCGAACCAGCCGGTGAACATGTAGTCGACCTTGCGGCCGCACTTGCCATAGACGTACACGAATGCGGAGTGCTTGAGCTTGACGCTGCAGGTGCCCTTGTCGAGGTCGATGTCCTGGATTTCGAACAGGCCCCAGCCGCGCTGGCTCAGGCGCTTCATGTAGTGCTCGAACACCGCCACGCCTTCCAGGCCATGGCACTCGGCCTCTTTTTCACACCAGTGCCAGGCGGACTTGTAGCCGGCCTTGTAGAGGATCTCGGCGTACTTGTCGGCGCCCAGGACTTCTTCGATGCCCATGTGGTTGTTGACGAAGAAATGGCGCGGCACATACAGCATCGGCAAGGCGTCGCTGGTCCAGACACCGGTCTCGCTGTCTACTTCGATTGGCAATTGCGGGGCGATCTTGGCCATGGAAACTCAACTCCATAAAATTTTTTATCGGGATGCCCCGGCGTTGCTGGCAGGGGCTTTCAGGCTTGGAGAGCGGCTTATTCGCCCCACACGTCCTTGAGGACGTTGACCCAGTTCTCACCCATGATCTTGCGCACCACGCGCTCGGAGTGGCCGCGCTTGAGCAAGGTTTCGGTGAGGTTGGGGAATTCGCCCACAGTGCGGATGCCCAGCGGGTTGATGATCTTGCCGAAGTTGGTCAGGCGACGGGCGTAACCCTTGTCGTGGGTCAGGTACTCGAAGAAGTCCTGGCCGTGGCCCTGGGTGAAGTCGGTACCGATACCGATGGCGTCTTCACCGACGATGTTCATGGTGTACTCGATGGCTTCGGCGTAGTCGTCGATGGTGGAGTCGATGCCCTTGGCCAGGAACGGTGCGAACATGGTCACGCCGACGAAACCGCCGTGGTCGGCGATGAACTTCAGCTCTTCGTCCGACTTGTTGCGCGGGTGCTCTTTCAGGCCCGAAGGCAGGCAGTGCGAGTAGCAGACCGGCTTTTTCGACTCGAGGATGACTTCTTCGGAGGTCTTGGAGCCGACGTGGGACAGGTCGCACATGATGCCGACGCGGTTCATTTCGGCAACGATCTCGCGGCCGAAGCCCGACAGGCCACCATCACGCTCGTAGCAGCCGGTGCCGACCAGGTTCTGGGTGTTGTAACACATCTGCACGATGCCCACGCCCAGCTGCTTGAACACGTCGACGTAGGCGATCTGGTCTTCGAAGGCATGGGCGTTCTGGAAGCCGAAGAGGATGCCGGTCTTGCCCAGCTCCTTGGCCTTGCGGATGTCGGCGGTGGTGCGTACCGGCATCACCAGGTCGCTGTTATCGCGGATCAGCTTCTGGCTGGCGGCGATGTTGTCGACGGTAGCCTTGAAGCCTTCCCAGACCGACACCGTGCAGTTGGCCGCAGTCAGCCCGCCTTTGCGCATGTCCTCGAACAGCTCGCGGTTCCATTTGGCAATGATCAGGCCGTCGATGACGATGCTGTCGGCATGAAGTTCGGCTGGGCTCATCAGGCTGTCCCCTTTTATTGAATGGGTTTGCGCCAAACCTTATTGCCGGCGCTTTGGGGCCAGCATATGCCTGTGCCCAAAGGCGCCCCGATGCAAAAACGACAGGGGGTTTGCCGAAAGCGTCAATGCGCGACATCGCGCCCTCTGGCGCGCCGTCTGGCGATGAGAGACAGTCTCGATAACGACATTTCCGGCCGTTTCATGAACATTTCTTCAGGGAGCTATCGTCTTGTCGGCGGCTGAGCGAGAATCCAGCCGATTCGTCAGCCTTGTTGAGGAGAAAACGGATGAAATCAATGGCATGGCTGGTATTGCTGGCTGTCGTATCGGGCGCCCAGGCCGGCGAGGAAGAAAGCACCCCGTGCGACAACGTCGAGACCGACCAGCAGACCTACGCCTGCGCTGCGTTCAACAAGCAGACCGCCGAGCGCGAGCTGAAAGCGGCGTATGACGAACTGATCCAGCGCATCCGCGACCAGTATGCCGATGAAGGCGACAAGGCCACTGCGCTGGTCGCGCGCATGGACGCGGCCGAGAAGCTGTGGGCACAGTTGCGCGATGCCGACTGCAAGGTCGAGACCTATGCCGAGAAGCCCGGCAGCAAGGCGTTCCAGGCGGCGTGGGATACCTGTGTGGCGCAGCGCAGTGATGACCGTTCGGAGTACCTGCAGTCCATCGGCCAGCAGTAAGCCTGTACCGGCCTCTTCGCGGGCACGCCCGCTCCCACAGGCGGCGGGTTTCCTGTGGGAGATTGCCCAGCCCTTTTGGGCTGCGCTGTCGCGCAGAGAACAAATATCGCTCGTCTGACGCGTCCTTTGTAGGAGCAGCCTTGTGCTGCGAAGAGGCCAGTACAAGCAACAGACAGGCTTTGTCAGTACCGGCCTCTTCGCAGCACAAGGCTGCTCCTACAGAACCTCGCCGAACCAATGAGTCATGTGTTGTTCTATGAGAGCGGGTTTACCCGCGAAGAGGCCGGTACAGGAGGAAATCAAACCACCCGGGCCAAGCGGTCCTCCCGCGGGCAACGCTGGTACCGTGCCCGATAGCAGCGGGTAAAGTACGAAGCCGACTCGAACCCGCACGCCACCCCCACCTCCAGCACACTCATGTCGGTCTGGCGCAACAACTGCCGTGCCTTGTCCAGGCGTAGTCGCAAATAGAACCCACTGGGCGTGTCATCCAGGTGCACGCGGAACAGCCGCTCCAGCTGGCGTCGGGTCACCTGCACCGCTTTGGCCAGCACCTGGGTATTGAGCGGCTGCTCGGTGTTGCGCTCCATTTCACCAATCACCTTCACCAGCTTCTTGTTGCTAATGCCATAGCGGCTGGCGATCTGCATGCGCTGGTGGTCCTGTCGCTGGCGGATACGTCCGAGCACGAATTGCTCCGACACCTGCACCGCCAGTTCACTGCCGTGGGCCTGGGAAATCAGGTCGAGCATCAGGTCGATCGAAGCGGTGCCACCGGCACAGGTGATGCGCCGCCGGTCAATTTCGAACAGTTCCTGGGTGGCCTGCAGGCTCGGGTAGTTCTCCTTGAACGCCTCCAGCGCCTCCCAGTGCACGGTGGCGCGGTGGCCGTCGAGCAGGCCGGCCTCGGCCAGCACCACCGCGCCGGTATCGATGCCACCCAGAACCACCCCCTCATGGTCCAGGCGGCGTAGCGCCTGCTGCAGCGCCGGCCCGTAACAGGCCAATGGCTCGAAACCGGCGACGATCAGCAGGATGCCACCAGGCTCGCCCGCCGCCAGCGCTGCATCGGCGTTCACCGACATGCCATTGCTGGCCTGCACCGCCCCACCGTCCAGGCTCAATACCTGCCAGCGATACAACGGGCCCTTGAAGCGGTTGGCCACCCGCAGTGGCTCCAGGGCACTGATGAAACCCATGGCCGAGAACCCGGGCAACAACAGGAAGTGAATGATTTGCGGCATTGCATGCTCCACGGCAAAGGTGGTCGCCTCCGTGCAAATGTTGGTCGCCAGGGTGCGATTTTCCACCCTGACAGCAGCGTAGCTTCTTCATACGACCCAGAGAGGTCGAACCCCAATAACAATATGCACTGCCGATGGAGAGCCACCATGCACAGCTTGATCCGCCGCAGCCTGTTGACCCTTGCCCTGAGCAGCATCGCCACTTCACCACTATTCGCCGCCGAGCCTGCGGCCTGCAAGAACGTCCGTCTGGGCGTGGTCAACTGGACCGACGTCATCGCCACCAGCGCCATGGCACAGGTGCTGCTCGATGGCCTTGGCTACCAGACCAAACAGACCAGCGCCTCGCAGCAGATCATCTTCGCCGGCATCCGCGACAAACGCCTGGACATGTTCCTGGGTTACTGGAACCCGATCATGACCCAGACCATCACCCCGTTCGTCGACGCCAAGCAGGTCAAGGTGCTCGACAAACCCAGCCTGGAAGACGCCCGCGCCACCCTGGCGGTGCCCAAGTACCTGGCCGACAAGGGCCTGAAGACCTTCGCCGACATCCACAAGTTCGAAAAGGAACTGGGCGGGAAAATCTACGGCATCGAACCGGGTTCCGGCGCCAACACCCAGATCAAGGCGATGATCGCCAAGAACCAGTTCGGCCTGGGCAAGTTCCAGCTGGTCGAGTCCAGCGAGGCCGGCATGCTCGCCGCCGTCGATCGCGCGGTGCGGCGCAACGAAGCCGTGGTGTTCTTTGGCTGGGCACCGCACCCGATGAACGTGAATATCGACATGGTCTACCTGGGCGACAGCCAGGACGCCCTGGGCCCTGACGAAGGCCGCGCGACAGTGTGGACGGTGACCGCGCCGGACTACGCCGAACGCTGCCCCAACGCCCACCGCCTGCTGGCCAACCTGAACTTCAGCGCCGAGGACGAGAGCCGCATGATGCAGCCGCTGCTCGACCACAAGGATGCGCTGGAGTCGGCCCGCCAGTGGCTCAAGGACCACCCCGAGGACAAGGCCCGCTGGCTGGAGGGTGTGACCACCTTCGATGGCAAACCGGCTGCCGACAACCTCAACCTCACTGCCAACTGACAGGCCTTTCGCAGCACAAGGCTGCTCCTACAGGTACAGCGCAAAGGTCAAGGTCTGCGCAGACCCTGTGGGAGCGGGCGTGCCCGCGAAAAGGCCACAACGGTTACCACAAGGAACCAAGCCATGAACCACGACGTCATCATCACCTGCGCCCTAACCGGCGCCGGCGACACCGCCTCGAAAAGCCACCTTGTTCCAGTCACCCCCAAGCAGATCGCCGAGTCTGCCGTAGAGGCCGCCAAAGCCGGCGCCACCGTGGTCCACTGCCACGTGCGCGACCCGCAAACCGGCCGCTTCAGCCGCGACGTGGCGCTGTACCGCGAAGTCATGGAACGCATCCGCGAGGCCGACGTGGACATCATCGTCAACCTTACCGCGGGCATGGGTGGCGACCTGGAAATCGGCCCGGGTGAAACACCACTGGAGTTCGGCGCGGGTACCGACCTGATCGGCCCACTGGAGCGTCTGGCCCATGTCGAAGCGCTGCTGCCGGAAATCTGCACCCTCGACTGCGGCACCCTCAACTTCGGCGACGGCAACTCGATCTACGTCTCCACCCCGGCACAACTACGCGCCGGCGCCAAGCGCATTACCGAGCTGGGGGTAAAAGCCGAGCTGGAAATCTTCGACACCGGCCACCTGTGGTTCGCCAAGCAGATGATGAAGGAAGGCCTGCTCGACGACCCGCTGTTCCAGCTGTGCCTGGGCATCCCGTGGGGCGCGCCGGCCGATACCACCACCATGAAGGCGATGGTCGACAACCTGCCGGCCAACGTCACCTGGGCCGGGTTCGGCATTGGCCGCATGCAGATGCCGATGGCCGCACAGGCGGTGCTGCTGGGCGGCAACGTGCGGGTGGGCCTGGAGGACAACCTGTACCTGGACCGTGGCGTGCTGGCCAGCAACGGCCAGTTGGTCGAGCGCGCGGTGGAGATCATTTCGCGCCTTGGCGCCCGTGTGCTGACCCCGGCCGAAGGCCGGGAAAAGATGAACCTCAAACGCCGCTGACACTTTCAGGAGCCCAACATGACCTTCATCACCAAGATCAAGACCTTCGCCGCCCTGGGTAGTGGCGTGATCGGCAGCGGCTGGGTCGCGCGCGCCCTGGCCCACGGGCTGGACGTGGTCGCCTGGGACCCGGCGCCAGGCGCCGAGCAGGCGTTGCGCAAGCGCATCGCCAACGCCTGGCCGGCATTGGAAAAGCAAGGCCTGGCACCAGGCGCCTCACAAGACCGCCTGAAGTTCGTCGCCACCATCGAGGAATGCGTCCGCGATGCCGATTTCATCCAGGAAAGCGCCCCTGAACGCCTGGACCTGAAACTCGACCTGCACGCAAAGATCAGCGCTGCCGCCAAACCCGACGCGATCATCGGTTCAAGCACCTCGGGCCTGCTGCCCAGCGAGTTCTACGAGTCGGCCACCCACCCCGAGCGCTGCGTGGTCGGCCACCCGTTCAACCCGGTGTACCTGCTGCCGCTGGTGGAAATCGTCGGCGGCAACCGCACCGCCCCCGAGGCCATCGAAGCTGCCAGGGCCATCTACACCAACCTGGGCATGCGCCCGCTGCACGTACGCAAGGAAGTGCCCGGGTTCATCGCCGACCGCCTGCTCGAAGCCCTGTGGCGCGAAGCCCTGCACCTGGTCAACGACGGCGTGGCCAGCACCGGCGAAATCGACGATGCCATCCGCTTCGGCGCCGGCCTGCGCTGGTCGTTCATGGGCACGTTCCTCACCTACACCCTGGCCGGTGGTGACGCAGGCATGCGTCACTTCATGGCTCAGTTCGGCCCGGCGCTGCAACTGCCGTGGACTTACCTGCCGGCACCAGAGCTGACCGACAAGCTGATCGACGATGTGGTCGAAGGGACCTCCGAGCAACTGGGCGACCGCAGCATCGCCGCCCTGGAGCGCTATCGTGATGACACCCTGTTGGCAGTGCTGGAAGCGGTGAAGACCAGCAAGGCCAAGCACGGTATGGCTTTCGGCGACTGAGGAGACCGCGATGCCCGCACTGATCACCTACCGCACCCCAGTCCAGGAGGACTGGGTCGACTATAACGGGCACCTGCGCGATGCCTTCTACCTGCTGATCTTCAGCTACGCCACCGACGCGCTGATGGAGCGCATCGGCCTGGATGCCGACAGCCGCGGCCAGAGCGGTAACTCGCTGTTCACCCTGGAGGCGCACATCAACTACCTGCACGAAGTGAAGCTGGGTAGCGAGGTGTGGGTGCAGACACAGATCATCGGCTTCGACCGCAAGCGCCTGCATGTCTACCACAGCCTGCACCGGGCAGGGTTCGACGAAGCACTGGCGGCCAGTGAGCAGATGCTGCTGCATGTGGACCTGGCGGGGCCGAAGTCGGCGCCGTTCAGTGAGCGTAGTGTCGGGTTGCTGCAAGGATTGGTGGGTGAGCAGCAGGATGTGCCTCCGACTGAGTTCGTCGGCCGGGTGATAGCCCTGCCTACGCCAAACTGAGCAGCAACACATAACCTGTGGGAGCGGGCGTGTATTCAGGCAAAAAATAACCCCGGAAAGCCGTGAGCATCCGGGGCCAAGAGCGAGCAACATCCACTGTGCACGAACGAGGGTGACCAAACCCTCCGTTGCTTTGAGGGCTCAGTGTGGCCAGCCCCCGAGCCTGATTACAATGCGCTATCTTGAGCTACTTATGCCATCGACCATATTGTTGATAGAGCCTCCGCCAGAAGACCACTCAATACCGACATCAACATCTGGATAATCGCCAAATTGGTAAACGGGCAAAATACCGCTGTACGTTTTACTTAAGAACGACTCATAAGCATGCTTGTCATGTGTAAATTTCACGCTGACGCCCGGGGCCATGCCGATAACCTTTGCAGAGCTCACAATAGTCCCCCATTCCTCCCCGCACTGCGCTCGCACATCAGTTGAAGAACCGATGCCCTGAACAAATTGACAAGATCGCCCGTTAAAATTACTGCCATCGTAAAGTATGAACTCAAGTACCGGTGGATAAAAACCTTCAACCGTTTCCCTGCGCTCATTGAACCGTCGGGCTACATCATGATGTTCTGCCGTTCCGACGGGGATACCTTCATACGTCACGCGCGGATTAGAATGGTAGGGTATGCGCGGGCATGCCGGGCTGCATGCGTACGACATCTGTGTACTGAAGCGAGGCGTTCCCGCCTGGTAGCGATAACCGAACATGTAGGGTGGATTGCGCTCGTTATCGCCCTCATGCCAATTGTGGTCTGCCCCAAGATTATGCCCTAACTCATGGCCCAGAGAGCCAAAACAAGCGATGCCGGAAAAAGCATTACTCTTATTGGAAGTGATGGAGGCCCAACCGCAGTATTCGGGATTGACGAGCAAAATAGATACCAAGTGAGCACGTAAGGCATCTCGCCGCTCACCCACTGCTTTGCCAAAAGGCTGATCGGTTTGGCGGAGGGCATACACCATTTCTTTGAATGTTTTTCCCTGCTCACTGATAGCGCCGTCGTAGTACCCGGCCAGTTCATAGGTGATATCCACTTTACTATTGATCATGTACTGATTGGCGCTCTGCAACGCATTGGCCAACGTGCCTTTATAATCAGCATACCTTGCCCGAGACTCTTCAGTGGTCACGAACATGACACGAATGATGCTTCGCTGTGATTTCGGTACATATCCAGACGTCGTGTCCGGTGCAGAAGTGCTATTTTCTAAAAGCGGCTCAGCTTCAGGCGGCAATTTTGACTCATTAACCTTCACCAGCACGTGCTGGCCTCGCCCGACAGGCTGCAACTCATAGCGCATACCATCAAAGTTGATACTGCCTATCAGGTTTCCTTCATGAAGCACCAACGATATCCAGTCTTTATCAAAATCACCTTCTGCCGTCGACGTGAACTTCTTCCGCCGATCAGTCGACACATCACCTACCCACCCCACCATACCCGGTGCCGGAGGGTCGGCCCGTCGCAGCTGGAATGTAACGCTGTCTTTTTCGTTCAGAGAGACGGTCAATGATTTCGTATCTGGCGAAACCAGCGAAGTGTCCACGGTAACCGGCCGAATGTCCTCGTTAGCCGGGTCGCTTACAAGTGCATTCAAATAGGGCGCCACCCCCACTGCTGCCTGGAGTTCCGTCAGGCTGTTGCTACCGCGAAACTCGAACAATTTCTTCGCCTGGACCGAGTGATGCGATGTACACGCCACCAGCAGCCCAAGGCTCGCAGAGGCGATTAGGCTCGTCATTTTCCTTATACGCATGGTGCTGCTCCATTAAGGTACTTACGCCTCAACTAAGCGCCCTACGCAGCAAGCTTCACAACTGGCAAAAATATCAGGTCAGGAAAAAAATAACCCCGGAAAGCCGTGAGCATCCGGGGCCAAGAGCGAGCAACATCCACTGTGCACGAACGAGGGTGACCAAACCCTCCGTTGCGGTAGATGGCTTGAGTTTGCGCACTTCCCGGCAGGTGGATTTAGCCGGGAACGACCTGTTCTTAGCCAAAGCAGCCATGGCGCCATTCTGTTGTTGCGGGCATGTCGCCGGCGTCACAGAATCGGTCGTAAATCACAGCAGCACTCTCTTAGCGATAAAAGGGACAACAGCCATGATGCATGCGGATTTGATTGACCAGGACGATCTGGCAGGCCACCTGCGCGCGCGCGGGTTCGAGATTCCGGCCGGCGCTACTGCCGAGCAGGCGTGCGAAGCGGTGGTGCGTGGGCTGACCGAGCCCAATGCACGGGCGCTGAAGGGGATGGTGGAGCAGATGTATACCGGTAGTGCGACGATCCTGCCGGCGGTGCGCCAGGCCATCGACAAACAGCTGTTGCCGGCGTTGGCGCAGTTCAACAAGCGCGGCTGATTCGTTTTCCTGTACTGGCCTCTTCGCGGGTAAACCCGCTCCCACAGGTACTGCACTGCTTTTGAATTCAGTGCAGTACCTGTGGGAGCGGGTTTACCCGCGAAGAGGCCAGTGCTGTTTCAGAGCCTTACACTGGCAAAGGTCGACTCGTTGCGCGCCTGGCTCAAGGCCGCCATCGGCCCGCTGTGCGGCGACAGGGTCATGGCCTGAGGGATCGGCATCATCGCCACCTGCTGCGCAGTGTTGGAGCCCACGCGCTCGTCACGCGGCGGAATGCCGAAATACTCGCGGTAGCACTTGGAGAAGTGCGGGGTAGACACGAAGCCGCACACCGACGCCACTTCGATGATCGACATCGGCGTCTGCTTCAGCAGCTGCCGGGCGCGGATCAGGCGCAGCTTCAGGTAGTAACGCGACGGCGAACAGTGCAGGTACTTCTGGAACAGGCGCTCGAGCTGCCGACGCGATACCGACACGTATACCGCCAGTTCATCCAGGTCGATCGGCTCTTCGAGGTTGGCCTCCATCAGCGCGACGATTTCCTGCAGCTTCGGCTGGTTGGTGCCAAGCATGTGCTTGAGCGGCACGCGCTGGTGATCCTGCTCGTTGCGGATGCGCTCGTAGACGAACATTTCGGAAATCGCAGCCGACAGTTCACGGCCGTGGTCGCGGCTGATCAGGTGCAACATCATGTCCAGCGGCGCGGTGCCGCCGGAGCTGGTGAAGCGGTTACGGTCGAGGGTGAACAGGCGGGTGCTCATGTTGACCCGCGGGTAGGCCTCCTGCATGGCCGCCAGGCATTCCCAGTGCACGCTGCAATCAAAGCCGTCGAGCAGGCCGGCGCAGGCCAGGGCCCAGCTGCCGGTGCACACTGCACCCAGGCGACGCGACTGACGGGCCTGGGTTTGCAACCAGGTGACATGCTCGCGGGTAACGCTGCGCTGGATGCCCACGCCGCCACAGACAATCACGGTATCGATGGGGGGCGCACTGTGCATGGCGGCGTCAGGGGTTATCTGCAAGCCATCGCTGGCCCACACCTGTCCACCATCGGCGGTGAGGGTGTGCCAGCGGTACAGCTCGCGGCCGGACAGCTGGTTGGCCATGCGCAGCGGCTCGACGGCCGATGCCAGGGAAATCAGGGTGAAATTGTCCAGTAGGAGAAACCCGATGGACTGGGGGGCTGTGCGGTTCTGGGTTGGGTTCCCGGAGGTGTACGACGTCATCGCGATTTCTCCTCACACAAATGCAGGGTGTGCCTCAGGCGAGCACTGATTTCTTGTTATGTATGGCCCCGGTTCATGTGCAGGGGCCTTGGTGCCAATCTCAACGCAAACGCCGTGCCTGAAATTGAACGGCTATCCAAAAAAACCTGAAAACGACGCCTTTGTCAGGCAAATCAGGTGCTTTGATCGAGTTGGCCAATCTTCGTGGAACTGGCGTGCTAGGCGCTGTGCGTGTAACGGCTGAGCAATTTGGTGACATGCGCAGTGTAGGATGCCCAGAAACGACACTCATGAGTGTCACCGACAACGCCCACACTGATAACGACACCCGACGATCGGTATGCGTCGTACTGCACCATAAAGGGGCATTGGGGGACTGTGCTGCACCTGCGTCAAACTCAAGGGCCTCTTCGCGGGTAAACCCGCTCCCACAAGTACAGCACCGCGAGTGAGAGCAACGCAGTACCTGTGGGAGCGGGTTCACCCGCGAAGAGGCCCTTGAGGTCAGATCAAGCTATCAGCACTCGATTGCGCTGACCGCCAAACCACCGCGCGAGGTCTCTTTGTACTTGTCGTGCATGTCGGCCCCGGTATCGCGCATGGTGCGGATCACCTGGTCGAGGGAAATGAAGTGCTCGCCATCACCACGCAGGGCCATCTGCACCGCGTTGATGGCCTTTACCGCGGCAATCGCGTTGCGCTCGATGCACGGCACCTGCACCAACCCGCCGACCGGGTCGCAGGTCAGGCCCAGGTTGTGCTCCAGGGCGATCTCGGCAGCGTTCTCCACCTGTGGCGGGGTCGCACCCAGCACTTCGGCAAGGCCCGCCGCGGCCATGGCGCAAGCCGAACCGACTTCACCCTGGCAACCCACTTCGGCACCGGAGATCGACGCGTTCTTCTTGCACAGGATGCCCACCGCGGCAGCACCGAGGAAGAAATCGACCACGCTGGACTCGTCCACCGCATCGCTGAAGCGCATGTAGTAGTGCAACACCGCCGGGATGATGCCCGCCGCACCGTTGGTCGGCGCGGTAACCATGCGCCCGCCGGCGGCGTTCTCTTCGTTGACCGCCAGGGCGAACAGGTTGACCCACTCCATGGCGCTCATGGTCGAGCCGATCACGTTGGGCTTGCCGATTTCCTGCAGGCTGCGGTGCAGCTTTGCGGCGCGGCGGCGCACGTTCAACCCGCCGGGCAGCGTGCCTTCGTACTTGAGGCCGTTGTTGACGCATTCCTGCATGGCTTCCCAGAGCTTGTGCAGGCCGGCGCGGATCTCTTCCTCGCTGCGCCAGACCTTCTCGTTGGCCATCATCAATTGCGACACGCTGAGGTCGTTTTGCTTGCACAGGCGCAGCAGTTCGGCAGCGCTGTTGAAGTCGTACGGCAGCACCGTCTGGTCGGCATCCAGCACGCCGCTGGCGGCCTGGGCGGCATCGACCACGAAGCCGCCACCGACTGAGTAGTAGGTGTCGCGGTGCAGCTCGCCCTGCTCGCCTTCGGCAATCAGGGTCATCGCGTTGGGGTGGTACGGCAGGTTCTCGTCCAGCAGCAGCATGTCTCGGGCCCAGACGAATTCGATGGGCAGGCGGCTGTCCAGCTGCAGGGTGTTGGTTTCGCGCAGGTCGGCGATACGCGGTGCGATCTGGGTCGGGTCGATGGCGTCAGGCCATTCACCCATCAGGCCCATGATGGTGGCATTGTCGGTGCCATGCCCCACACCCGTGGCCGACAGCGAGCCATACAGGCGCACTTCGATCCGCTTCACACGTTCCAGCTCGCCGCGTTCGCGCAGGCCCTGAACGAACAGGGCGCCAGCACGCATGGGGCCGACGGTGTGGGAGCTGGAGGGCCCGACACCGATCTTGAACAGGTCGAACACGCTGATGGCCATTATCGAATCACCTCTTGCTGGGCTTGTCTCTGCGCGCCATGCGCAGGGCGGGGCAGCTGCTAGGCTGAAGCAGCGGGCCGCCTTGAATGCACGCATCATCGGGCTTTTACCAACCCCCTCGCCGTCTGCAACCGACGTACTTTTGTCCAGCAGCGCCGCGCTGTTTTTTACCGGGGAGCTGCCCTCGCCACGCCGCTTTCCGGCGGCCTGGTGACGTAAAAATGCGGCTGAGGGGGTGGAAAAATCCATAAGCGACATCGCCCATACTGGATACGACCCGTTCCGTACTGGTTACGACCCCACCAGTAGGCGATTGCCCAGCGCTGGAGGATTATCGAAAGCGACTCGTAAAGCACGGCCACGCATCCTGCCCTCTGCAGGCCTGGTCGACCGGACCCTGAGAAAGCCCGGCGACCCACGCGAACCCGAAGACAAAATCACAGGAGTCCATCCATGAAAGGTTCACCCTCGCTGTTGCTGGTTGCGTTGCTGTCCGCGCCTTTGCTGGCCCAGGCCGCCGAACCCGAGCAATGTCAGACGGTACGGTTCTCGGATGTCGGCTGGACCGACATCACGGTAACCACCGCGACCACCAGCGTTGTGCTCGAAGCACTGGGTTACAAGACCCACACCACCATGATCTCGGTACCGGTGACCTACAAGTCGCTGGCCACCGGCAAGGACCTGGACGTGTTTCTCGGCAACTGGATGCCGACCATGGAGAACGACATCAAGCAGTACCGCGACGCCGGTACTGTAGAAACAGTGCGCGCCAACCTGGAAAACGCCAAGTACACCCTGGCCGTGCCCCAGGCGCTGTATGACAAGGGCCTGAAGGATTTCAGCGACATTCCCAAGTTCAAGAAAGAACTCGACAGCAAGATCTACGGCATCGAGCCCGGCAACGATGGCAACCGCACCATCCAGAGCATGATCGACAAGAACGCCTTCGGCCTGAAGGACGCCGGCTTCAAGATCGTCCAGTCCAGCGAGGCCGGCATGCTGTCGCAGGTCGACCGCGCGCAGAAACGCGGCGATGCGCTGGTGTTCCTCGGCTGGGAACCGCACCCGATGAACACCCGCTTCAAGATGCAGTACCTGACCGGCGGGGACGAGTTCTTCGGCCCCGACTTCGGCAAGGCAACCGTATTGACCAACACCCGCAAGGGTTATGTGCAGGAATGCAGCAACGTTGGCCAGCTGTTGAAGAACCTGTCGTTCGAGCTCAAGGATGAAAGCACCATGATGGGCTATGTCCTGGACGACAAGATGAAACCCGAGGCGGCGGCCAAGAAGTGGCTCAAGGACAACCCTGGCAAACTGGATGCCTGGCTGGCCGGCGTAACCACCGTGGATGGCAAACCCGGCCTTGAGGCGGCCAAGGCCAAGCTGACGCAATAACGAAATACGCAATAGCGCTACCTCGGGGCAGGCCCGTGCCTGCCCCGGGTTGATTTCAATCTATGCAGGTGGAAGCTCGCTATCATGCTTATCGATCAGAAAATACCCCTGGGCCAGTACATCGCGTCGTTCGTCGAGTGGCTGACCCAGAACGGCGCGAATTACTTCGACGCCATCGCGCAAGGCCTGGAGTTCATGATCCATGGCGTCACCAGTGCCCTGACTTTCTTCAATCCGTTCGTGCTCATCGCTCTGTTCGCCGCCTTGGCGCATTTCATCCAGCGCAAGTGGGCGCTGACCGCATTCGTTGCCCTGTCGTTTCTGCTGATCCTCAACCTGGGTTACTGGCAGGAAACCATGGAAACCCTGGCGCAGGTCACCTTCGCCACAGTGGTTTGCGTGGCCATCGGCGTGCCACTGGGCATCGTCGCCGCGCACAAACCGATGTTCTATACCGCCATGCGCCCGGTACTCGACCTGATGCAGACGGTACCTACCTTCGTCTACCTGATCCCCACCCTGACCCTGTTCGGCCTGGGTGTGGTGCCGGGGCTGATCTCGACAGTGGTGTTTGCCATCGCCGCGCCGATCCGTCTCACCTATCTGGGCATCTGCGACGTCCCGCAGGAGCTGATGGATGCCGGCAAGGCATTTGGCTGCTCACGGCGCCAGCTGCTCACCCGTATCGAACTGCCGCACGCGATGCCAAGCATCGCCGCCGGCGTTACCCAGTGCATCATGCTGTCGCTATCGATGGTGGTGATCGCCGCCCTGGTCGGCGCTGACGGCCTGGGCAAACCTGTGGTCAACGCACTGAACACCGCCGATATTTCCCTGGGCTTCGAAGCGGGCCTGGCGATCGTGCTGCTGGCGATCATGCTCGACCGTATCTGCAAGCAACCGGACCTGCCGGTAAGGGGTGAAGCATGAGCATCATTCGTTTCGAAGACGTCGACGTCATCTTCTCCAACAAGCCGCGCGAAGCGCTGGCGCTGCTCGACCAAGGCCAGACCCGCGAGCAGATTCTCAAGCAGACCGGCCTGGTGGTGGGTGTCGAGAAGGCCAACCTGGATATCCAGAAGGGCGAGATCTGCGTGCTGATGGGCCTGTCCGGCTCGGGCAAGTCGAGCTTGCTGCGCTGCATCAACGGCCTGAACACCGTCAGCCGCGGCAAGCTGTTCGTCGAGCACGAAGGCAAGCACATCGACATTGCCCACTGCACCCCGGCCGAACTGAAGATGATGCGCACCAAGCGCATTGCCATGGTGTTCCAGAAGTTCGCCCTGATGCCCTGGCTGACGGTGCGCGAGAACATCAGCTTTGGCCTGGAAATGCAGGGCCGCCCCGAGAAGGAACGGCGCAAGCTGGTCGACGAGAAGCTCGAGCTGGTGGGCCTAACCCAGTGGCGCAACAAGAAGCCGGACGAACTGTCTGGCGGCATGCAGCAGCGCGTGGGCCTGGCCCGGGCGCTGGCGATGGATGCCGACATCCTGCTGATGGACGAACCATTCTCGGCACTGGACCCGCTGATCCGCCAGGGCCTGCAAGACGAGTTGCTGGGCCTGCAGGCCAAGCTGAGCAAGACCATCGTGTTCGTCAGCCACGACCTGGACGAGGCGCTGAAGCTGGGTAGCCGCATCGCCATCATGAAGGACGGGCGGATCATTCAGTACAGCAAGCCGGAAGAGATCGTGCTCAACCCGGCCGACGAGTATGTACGTACCTTCGTCGCCCATACCAACCCGCTGAACGTGCTGTGCGGGCGTAGCCTGATGCGCAGCCTGGACAACTGCAAGCGGGTGAATGGTTCGGTGTGCCTGGACCCGGGTGGCGACTCGTGGCTGGACCTGGGCGAAGGCAACTCGATCAAGCGCGCACGCCAGGGGCAGAACGGGCTGGAGATGCAGAACTGGGCGCCGGGGCAGTCGGTGGAAGGGCTGGGTCGCAGGCCGACTCTGGTGCACGCGGATATCGGCATGCGTGATGCGCTGCAGATTCGTTACCAGACCGGGAACAAGCTGGTGCTGCAGGAGAATGACAAGGTGGTGGGGATTCTGGGCGACAGCGAGCTGTATCACGCGCTGCTCGGCAAGAACCACGGCTGATGCCATTGGGGCCGCGTTGCGGCCCTTTCGCGACACAAGGCCGCTCCTACAGGGGAACGCGTATCCCTGTAGGAGCGGCCTTGTGTCGCGAAAGGAGGGCAAAGCCCTCCCGACAATGGATCAGCGAACGACGATCCCGCGCGAAGCCATGTAGGCCTTGGCTTCCGGAACCGTGTACTCACCAAAGTGGAAGATACTGGCCGCCAGCACCGCACTGGCATGCCCTTCCAGAATGCCGTCAGCCAGGTGCTGCAGGTTACCCACCCCGCCCGAGGCAATCACCGGAATACCCAGCGCATCACTGATCGCACGGGTAACACCCAGGTCGAAGCCGTTCTTCATGCCGTCCTGGTCCATGCTGGTCAGCAGGATCTCGCCGGCCCCCAGGCCTTCCATCTTCTTCGCCCATTCAACGGCATCCAGCCCGGTAGGCTTGCGCCCGCCGTGGGTGAAAATCTCCCAACGCGGCTGTTCACCCGGGCCGGACACCTTCTTGGCGTCGATGGCGACAACGATGCACTGCGAACCGAAACGGTCCGCTGCCTCGCCGACAAACTCCGGGTTGAACACCGCGGCCGTGTTGATCGAGACCTTGTCGGCACCGGCATTGAGCAGGTTGCGGATGTCCTGCACGGTGCGCACACCACCGCCCACGGTCAGCGGGATGAACACCTGGCTGGCCATGCGCTCGACGGTATGCAGGGTAGTGTCGCGGCCGTCGACGCTGGCAGTGATGTCGAGGAAGGTGATTTCGTCGGCACCTTGCTCGTCGTAGCGACGGGCGATTTCCACCGGGTCGCCGGCATCACGGATGTTCTCGAACTTGACGCCCTTGACCACCCGGCCGTTGTCCACGTCCAGGCAAGGGATGATGCGCTTGGCCAGTGCCATGGTTCAGTCCTCAGCCTTGGTAGTTGTCGCAGAAGGCCTGGGCCTCGGCGACATCGAGGGTGCCTTCGTAGATGGCACGGCCGGTGATGGCGCCGATGATGCCCGGGGCCTTGGCGTCCAGCAGGGCCTTGATGTCGCCCAGGTTGTGGATGCCGCCCGAGGCGATCACCGGGATCGAGGTAGCTTCTGCCAGCGCCTTGGTGAACGGCACGTTGCAGCCTTGCATCATGCCGTCCTTGGCGATGTCGGTGTAGACGATCGCCGAGACGCCATCGGCCTCGAAACGCTTGGCCAGGTCGATGACCTGCACCGAGCTCACCTCAGCCCAGCCGTCGGTGGCGACGAAGCCATCCTTGGCGTCCAGGCCAACGATGACCTTGCCCGGGAAGGCCTTGCACGCTTCGGCGACGAACTCCGGCTGCTTGACCGCCTTGGTGCCGATGATCACGTAGCTGACGCCAGCCTTGACGTAGTGCTCGATGGTTTCCAGCGAGCGGATGCCACCGCCGATCTGGATCGGCAGGGTCGGGTAGCGCTTGGCAATGGCGGTGACCACTTCACCGTTGACCGGCTGGCCTTCGAAGGCGCCGTTGAGGTCGACCAGGTGCAGGCGGCGGCAGCCACCCTCGACCCACTTGGCGGCCATGCTCACCGGGTCGTCGGAAAATACCGTGGAGTCTTCCATGCGGCCTTGGCGCAGGCGCACGCAGGCACCGTCCTTCAGATCGATAGCGGGGATAATCAGCATCTTGGGAACCTGTCTGTTCTTGGGTTTTCAGGGCTTCTCGAGCGCCCACAGATCGCTTTCGATGCTCTCGAACCGCTCCTTGAGGTGCAGCTGAACATCGGCAATCGCCCTGTTGTAGTAAAGGGGTGCAATTTCTTTGCTGAACAGCTCGAGGACTTCGGCCACTTCGAACGACCCCAGCTCCAGCTCGAAACGGTCTTCGAGGAAGCGCTTGAGCGTGTGCAGCGCATCGCGCTCCTGCTCGGGGGCCAGGGTGATGACCGGGGCCTTGGTCTTCGACCTGCTCATTTACCAGCGCCCGTCCCAGGCGACGAAGTTCTGCAGCAGCTGCAGGCCATGGGTATGGCTCTTCTCCGGGTGGAACTGCACGGCAAAGCGCGAGCCATCGGCCAGCGCAGCGGCGAAATCGACACCGTAATGGCCGCGGCCGACCACCTGGGCCGGCTTGCCGGCATTGATGTAGTAGCTATGCACGAAGTAGAACCGCGCACGGTCGGGGATGTCGTGCCACAGCGGGTGGTCGTTGGTCTGGCCAACTTCGTTCCAGCCCATGTGCGGCACCTTCAGGTGCTCGCCGTCTTCCTGCAGGTCTTTGCCGAAGAAGCGCACCTGGCCGGGGAACATGCCGATGCAGTCGACACCGTCGTTTTCTTCGCTGTGGTCGAGCAGTGCCTGCATACCCACGCAAATGCCGAGGAACGGCCGGTCCTGGCTGACTTCGCGCACCAGGCTGTCGAAGCCCAGGCGGCGGATTTCGGCCATGCAGTCGCGAATCGCGCCCACGCCCGGGAATACCACGCGGTCGGCTTCGCGGATGACCGTGGCATCGCTGGTGACCAGCACCTTACCGGCCCCTACATGCTCGAGCGCCTTGGCCACCGAGTGCAAGTTGCCCATGCCATAGTCGATTACGGCTACCGTCTGCATTTACAGGCACCCTTTGGTGGATGGCATCTGCCCGGCCATGCGCTCGTCGAGGGTAATGGCCATGCGCAGGGCGCGGCCGAAAGCCTTGAACACGGTCTCGATCTGGTGGTGGGTGTTGTGGCCACGCAGGTTGTCGATGTGCAGGGTCACCAGGGCGTGGTTGACGAAGCCCTGGAAGAACTCCTGGAACAGGTCGACATCGAAGCCACCGACGCTGGCGCGGGTGTACGGCACGTGCATCTGCAGGCCCGGGCGACCGGAGAAGTCGATGACCACGCGCGACAGCGCTTCGTCCAGCGGCACATAGGCGTGGCCGTAGCGGAAGATGCCCTTTTTGTCACCGATGGCCTGGGCGAATGCCATGCCCAGAGTGATGCCGACGTCTTCGACGGTATGGTGATCGTCGATATGCGTGTCACCCTTGCACTCGATATCCAGATCGATCAGCCCATGGCGGGCAATCTGGTCCAGCATGTGTTCAAGGAAAGGCACACCGATATCGAATCGGGCCTTGCCACTGCCATCGAGGTTGATCGAGCACTTGACCTGGGTTTCCAGGGTATTGCGCTCGACGGAAGCCTTACGTTCGACCATCACCAGCTCCGCAAAATCATTAGGCGAAAAGGGCTTCATTATAGGCCTAGAACGCGCCGGCTTGAAACGCGGATGACATATGGCAGAACGAGGAGTTACGCAGGCTGGATACCGTTACAGGTCTATACAACCGGGGGCCTGGGGCTGCTTTGCAGCCCATCGCGACACAAGGCCGCTCAGGGTTCACCTGTAGGAGCGGCCTTGTGTCGCGATGGGGCGCAAAGCGCCCCCAATCAATGGAACAGCACAGCCGTCTTCTGCAGGGTAATCCAAACGCCCCAGGCCAACGGCACGACCACCACTGCCCAGGCCAGCAGCACCAGCGGCAGGCTACCCGGCGCCGCCTTCCACTCCAGCGAGCGCGCCCCGTCGGCGCCCTTGTCATGGCTCAACGCCCGCTCGGCAGCCAGTTCGGCATCGCTCATGAAATGCTTGTCGGCCACCGGCCGCACCAGCATGTTGCAGACAAAGCCCAGCACCAGCAGGCCGGCGAGGATGTACAGGGTCATGTCATAAGCAGCCGCACGCTCCACCCCGGCCGCCAACTGGTACTCGCGCAGGTAGGTGATAAGCACCGGGCCCAGCACCCCCGCCGCCGCCCAGGCGGTCAGCAGGCGGCCATGAATGGCGCCGACCATCTGCGTGCCGAACAGGTCGGCCAGGTAGGCCGGTACCGTGGCAAAACCACCACCGTACATCGACAGAATGATGCAGAACGCCGCCACGAACAGCGCCACGTTACCCAGGTGCCCCATGTTCGGCACCAGGCTGTACAAGCCCACGCCCAGGGCGAAGAAGGCGAAATAGGTGTTCTTGCGGCCAATGTAGTCCGAGAACGACGCCCAGAAGAACCGCCCGCCGATGTTGAACAGGCTCAGCAGGCCGGTGAAGCCGGCGGCGATCGCGGCAATCTGCGCCAGCTGGGCGCTGTTCAACTCGCTGAAGCTCAGCCCGTTGCCCAGCAGCTTGCCGGCGAACACTTCCTGCAGCAACGGCGAAGCCATGCCGAGGATGCCGATACCCGCCGACACGTTCAGGCACAGCACCAGCCAGATCAGCACGAACTGCGGGGTCTTCCAGGCCACGCTGACGTGCACGTGGCGGTCGGTGACCATGGCGTTGCCAGCCTTCTTCACCGGGGCGCTCCAGCCTTCTGGCTTCCAGCCGGTCGGCGGTATGCGATACGCCAGGGCACCGGCGGTCATGAACACGAAGTAGATCGCTGCCATGACGACGAAGCTCTGCCACACGCCCACTTCCTGCGCATTGCCGAAATGGCCCATCAGCGCGGTGGCCAGCGGTGCACCGACCATGGCCCCGCCACCGAAGCCCATGATCGCCATGCCGGTGGCCATGCCACGCTTGTCCGGGAACCACTTGATCAGGGTCGACACCGGCGAGATGTAGCCCAGGCCCAGGCCGATACCACCGATTACGCCGGACCCCAGCCACATCAGCCACAGCTGATGGGTTTTTACGCCAATCGCCGAAATCAGCATGCCACCGCACCAGCACAGCGCCGACACCAGGCCGGCCTTGCGCGGGCCGGCGTGTTCCAGCCAACCACCCAGCACGGCCGCCGAGCAACCGAGGAAGACGAAGAACAGGGTGTAGATCCAGCTCAGCATGGAAATCGGCCAATCGCATTCGGCGCTGAACATACGGGCCATGAAGCCCATGTCTGCTGCGCAGGCAACCGGGGCGGTGATGCCGAGGGCTTGCGACAGCGGCAGCCAGAACACCGAGAAGCCATAGGCCATGCCGATGCACAGGTGGATGGCCAGGGCGGCCGGCGGGACCAGCCAGCGGTTGAAGCCCGGACGGGCGATGATGCGCTCCTTCGACAGGAAGCCTGGCGCACTGGCCAAGGTCCCCGCCGCGACGGTACTGCTCATGGATCAGATCCTTCTTATAGGTAGGGTGCAGGCAAAGCGGCGCAAGGGTAGCAGCATCAAGTAGCGTGAAAGCAATCTGATATCGTTAATTTTTGCTCGGCTGAAACGGTCCTCTTTCCGAAAACCTGCTCTCCCCTGTAGGAGCGGCCTTGTGTCGCGAAAGGGCTGCGCAGCAGCCCCGACATTGCCTGCTGCGAAGCTGAAAGTGCGGGGCCGCTTTGCGCCCCATCGCGACACAAGGCCGCTCCTACAGCGGACCGCATTTCATCGCGGGCTGAAAAATCAAGGTCGAAAGCCGTACCATCTGCCATACACGTAGGAAATGCCCTGTATCTCTAGTCGAATACGCAGGGGCAACCACTGCGGCGCTATACTCTGGCGCTTGAATTTCAAAAACGGACTACAAGGACTCGCCCATGAAAGCGTTCGGCAAAATCCTGGGACTTGGGCTTCTCGGGTTGCTGCTGATCATCGTGGCGCTGGGCTTCGCCCTGACCCACCTCTTCGATCCCAACGACTACAAAGACGAGATTCGCCAGCTGGCACGTGACAAGGCTCACGTCGAGCTGACCCTCAACGGTGACATTGGCTGGAGCCTGTTCCCGTGGCTGGGCCTGGAGTTGCACGAAGCGAGCATTGCCACCTTGAACAAACCCAAGGAACCGTTCGCCGACCTGCAGATGCTCGGGCTTTCTGTACGTGTGCTGCCACTGCTGCGCCGCGAAGTGCAGATGAGCGACGTACGCGTCGAGGGCCTGAACCTGACCCTGGCCCGTGACGAACAGGGCCATGGCAACTGGGAAGACATCGGCAAGCCGCTGCCCGCGCAGAACGGCGCCAGCGCCGATGCGCAGGCCAGTGCTCCGGCCCAGGCACCGGCCGAACAGGCGTCGGCACCGGTCGCCAGCAACGAACGCGCCGTCAAGCTGGACATCGACAGCCTGACCGTGAACAACGCCCGCGTGCAGTACACCGATGCCAAGACCGGCCAGAGCTACAGCGCCGAAAGCATCCAGCTGAGCACCGGCCCGGTCCACGAAGGGGCGAACATTCCGCTCAAGGCCAGCGCCTTCCTCAGTGCCAGCCAGCCGAACATCAAGGCCCGCACCGAACTGGCCGGCGAGCTGCGCTTCGACCGCAAGCTCAAGCGCTACAACTTCGAAGACATGCGCCTGTCTGGCGAAACCTCGGGTGAGCCCACCGGCGGCAAGACCGTGACCTTCGCCGCCCAAGGCCAGTTGCTGGTCGACTTGGCCGCCAATGTCGCCTCGTGGAACGGCCTGAAAGTCTCGGCCAACCAGCTGCGCGCCCTGGGCGAGCTGAACCTGCGAGACCTGGACAAGGCGCCACAGCTGAGCGGCGGCCTGTCCATCGCCCAGTTCGACCTGCGCACCTTCCTCGACAGCATCGGCCGCCCGCTGCCGGTCACCAACGACCCGGCGGCCTTCGCCAAGCTGGAACTGGTCACCCGCCTGCAGGGCACGCCGAACAGCCTGGCCCTGGAAGACCTGGCGGTGAAGCTGGACGACAGCACCTTCAGTGGCCGCGTGGCCGTCGAAGACTTCGCCAAACAGGCCCTGCGCCTGCAGCTCAAGGGCGACACCTTCAACGCCGACCGCTACCTGCCGGCCAAGAGTGAAGAGGCCAAGGGCGCCACCGCCGCGCGCCAGGCCGAGGTCAAGCAACAAGAAGCCAGCGCGGTCGCCGGCCCTGGCACCACGCCGCTCCCCAACGCCCCGACCCAGGTCGCCTGGAGCGACGACAAGCTGCTGCCGGTCGACCGCCTGCGCGCCCTCGACCTGCAGGCCGACCTGGCCTTCGGCTCGCTGACCCTGGACAAACTGCCGATCGAAGACGCCCAGCTCAAGGCCATCGGCCAGGGCGGCCTGCTGACCCTGCAAACCCTGCGCGGTGAACTGTACAACGGCACCTTCGAGGCCAAGGGCACCGTCGACGTGCGCCCTGCCGTGCCGCAACTGGGCGTCAACACCAGCATCCAGCGGGTGCCGGTAGAACACTTCATCAAGACCGAGGGCAAGGAACAGACGCCACCGGTCAAAGGCCTGCTGACCCTGACCAGCGACCTGACCGCCACCGGCAACAGCCAGAAGGCCCTGGTCGACACCCTCAACGGCAACGCCAACTTCGTCATCAACGACGGCGTGCTGGTCAATGCCAACCTGGAACAGCAGCTGTGCAAGGCCATCGCCACGCTGAACCGCAAATCGCTCACCGGCGAGCCTCGCGGCAAGGACACCCCGTTCCAGGAACTACGTGGCAGCCTGGTAGTACGCAATGGCGTCGCCAACAACCCGGACCTCAAGGCACGCATTCCAGGCCTGACCGTCAATGGCCATGGTGACCTCGACCTGCGTGTACTGGGCATGGACTACAACGTTGGCGTGGTCGTCGAAGGCGACCAGCGCGCCATGCCGGACCCGGCCTGCCAGGTCAACGAACGCTATGTGGGTGTCGAAATACCGCTGCGCTGCCGTGGCCCTCTGGAGCTGGGCGCCAAAGCCTGCCGCCTGGACCAGGACGGCCTGGGCAAGGTTGCCGCCAAGGTGGCCGGCAACCGCCTGCAGGACAAGATCGATGAAAAACTCGGAGACAAAGTGAGCCCGGAACTGAAAGACGCGCTCAAGGGGCTGTTCAAGCGATGAGCCCCGAGCAGTTCTCCAGCGCAGTGCTGGATTGGTATGACGAACACGGCCGGCACGACCTGCCCTGGCAACAGGGCATCAACCCGTACCGGGTGTGGGTGTCGGAAATCATGTTGCAGCAGACCCAGGTCAGCACCGTGCTCAACTACTTCGACCGCTTCATGCAGGCCCTGCCGACCGTGCAGGCCCTGGCCGAGGCGCCGGAGGACGAAGTGCTGCACCTGTGGACGGGCCTGGGCTACTACACCCGGGCACGCAACCTGCAAAAGGCCGCGAAGATCGTGGTCGAACAGCATGGCGGCGAATTCCCGCGCAGTGTCGAGCAGCTCACCGAGCTGCCCGGCATCGGCCGCTCCACCGCCGGCGCCATCGCCAGCATCAGCATGGGCATCCGCGCACCGATCCTCGACGGCAACGTCAAGCGCGTGCTGGCCCGCTACACCGCCCAGGCCGGCTACCCCGGCGAACCCAAGGTAGCCAACCAGCTGTGGGCCACGGCCGAACGCTTTACCCCGCAGCAGCGAGCCAACCACTACACCCAGGCGATGATGGACATGGGCGCCACGCTGTGCACCCGCAGCAAGCCCAGCTGCCTGATCTGCCCGCTGCAGCGCGGCTGCGAAGCGCACCTGCACGGTGAAGAAACCCGCTACCCCGAGCCCAAGCCGCGCAAGGCACTGCCGCAACGCCGCACACTGATGCCACTGCTGGCCAACCACGAAGGCGCCATCCTGCTTTACCGCCGCCCGTCCAGCGGTCTGTGGGGTGGTTTGTGGAGCCTGCCGGAGCTGGACGACATCGCCCAGCTCGACGATCTGGCCTACCAGCACGGCCTGCGCCTGGCTGACAGCCGCGCCATGGACGGCCTGACCCATACCTTCAGCCACTTCCAGCTGGCGATCGAGCCCTGGCTGGTGCGCGTCGACCCGGTCGGCCAGCACGTGGCCGAGGCCGACTGGCTCTGGTATAACCTCGCCACCCCGCCGCGCCTGGGCCTCGCTGCCCCGGTGAAAAAGCTGCTCAAACGCGCGGCCGACGAACTGATTGCAGGAGACGCCCGATGACCCGCACCGTGATGTGCCGCAAGTACAAAGAAGAACTGCCAGGCCTGGAGCGCCCGCCCTACCCCGGCGCCAAGGGCCAGGACATCTTCGAACACATCTCGCAGAAAGCCTGGGCCGACTGGCAGAAGCACCAGACCATGCTGATCAACGAAAAGCGCCTGAACATGATGAATGCCGAGGACCGTAAATTCCTCCAGGGCGAGATGGACAAGTTTTTCGCCGGCGAAGAATACGCCCAGGCGGAAGGCTACGTTCCACCCTCGGAATGACCCCACGGAACGTAAGCGACGGAATTAATTTAAAATTTTTTCAAAAAGTCGTTGACGAGCGGTCTGAAAGTCTATTTAATTCACCTCGTCGCCCAGATAGCTCAGTCGGTAGAGCAGAGGATTGAAAATCCTCGTGTCGGCGGTTCGACTCCGTCTCTGGGCACCACCTTCACGCTTCTGGTGGTTGCAAAGTTACCCGAAGCGACAACAAGAAACCCGCCTAGTGCGGGTTTTTTGTTGTCTGTGAGTTTTCATAATCCAACAGCTTCAATCCTCAAATCCCCTCACGTCTCATTGATAGACATCAAATAGCTATCACTCGCTCACCTTCACAATCGAAGACGGACATCCGACTCGACCCGCAAGGACCTCCATGAGCGAAGAATCCCCCCTCCTGCTCCCCGCCCCCAGCGAGCCCGCCATCACCCCAGCCCGCACGCGCCGCCCACGCCAGCGCAAGCCGGAGCCGACGATTACCAGCATCAGCCAGCAACCTGCGGCACTGGAAGTCGCCACCGCCCCCAAGGGCAGCAACGAAGACAGCACCTCGGCCCACCTGCCGGCCAGCTACCCGTACCGCACCCGCATGCGTCGCCAGGACTACGAAAAGGCCAAGCACGCGCTGCAGATCGAGTTGCTGAAGGTACAGAGCTGGGTGAAGGAAACCGGCCAGCGCGTGGTGATCCTGTTCGAAGGGCGCGATGCCGCAGGCAAGGGCGGCACCATCAAGCGGTTCATGGAGCACCTCAACCCTCGTGGTGCACGCATCGTTGCCCTGGAAAAGCCTTCCGAGCAGGAAAAAGGCCAGTGGTACTTCCAGCGCTACATCCAGCATCTTCCCACTGCGGGGGAAATGGTGTTCTTCGACCGATCCTGGTACAACCGCGCCGGCGTCGAAAAGGTGATGGACTTCTGCACGCCGCTGCAATACCTGGAATTCATGCGCCAGGCCCCGGAGCTGGAGCGGATGTTGTGCAACAGCGGCATCCTGCTGTTCAAGTACTGGTTTTCGGTGAACCGCGAAGAGCAACTGCGCCGCTTCATCTCGCGCCGGGACGACCCGCTAAAGCATTGGAAGCTGTCACCCATCGACATCAAGTCGCTGGACAAGTGGGAAGACTACACGGCAGCCAAGGAGGCGATGTTCTTCCATACCGATACTGCCGATGCGCCATGGACCGTGATCAAGTCCGATGACAAGAAGCGTGCGCGGATCAATTGCATCCGGCACTTTCTGCATTCGCTGGATTATCCGGGGAAGAACCACAGTGTGGCGCATGCGCCGGATGAGTTGCTGGTCGGTCGGGCTTCGCGGGGGTTCGAAGAAGATGGGTTGGCGCAACCATAGACTGAAGGTTCACGCCAACGCCAGCCATCCGCAACCCAAGAAGGACTGCGGATCGAACCTCAGTCCTCGTCAGCTTCTTCGTCTGCCCCCACATCAGGCATGGAGCGAAGATGTTCGAAGGCGTCTTCGGTCATGTAGCCCAGGTAGGAGACACTATGCAAACCGAGGCCGCTCTTGAAACGTTTATCGTTCTCATAAAGATCGTCCATAATTGCGCCGAGATCCTCCTTCGTGATCCGCGGCCCATCGCAGGGGGCGAATCCGCTCGGAAAGACAAGGCGACCTTTTTTGGTATAACCGTATAGGGTGACAAGATAGAAATGCTTCATTGTTCTCTCCTTTTGCGCAGACCTACGCGTGCTCAAAGCGCCGATCCATTATCGAAATTGGCTGTCGCCTGGCGTGAGTGACAGCAGGAGAGAAGCTACTGACGTTGCGCAATCGCCATAATCGGGATACGAATCCCTGGTACATCTGGCAGCCTATGCCGAAAAGGGGCACAGCTTGGGTTTCTCTGGTAATTGCGCTTCAATACGCGCACTTTTCAGACACGCCCAAGGATTCCCCATGGCCACCCCCACCAAGCAACAGAAACGCGCCAAGCGCGCCGCCAGCAAGGCCAAGCAGAACCGCATGGTCCGCAGCGGCCAGGCAGTCAAGGCCAGCGCAGGCGACAGCGCCAGCATCGAGCAGGTGTACAACAAGGCCATGGAATCGGGCAGCTACGACCCGCTGTTCAAGAAAATGAAGGAAGCCCAGGAAGGCGGCCTGGTGCCGATGATTTCGGTGTTCCTGGTAGACCCGCTGCTGGCCCTGGTGCTCAAGGGGCACAAGGAAGAACACGCCACCGACTACATCGTGCTGGTGTTCAATGCCTACCGCAAATGGCTGGACGGGGCCGACGAAGAGGCCACCATGGCCTGGCTGGAGAGCGATGAGTTCCAGGCAGCCTATGTGGCGGCTTCGGAGCTGGTTGCCAAGCAGCAACAGCAGCAGAAGCAGTTTGGCTGACAGGGCCATGTGACCTGCCCCGGCCCATTCGAGGGTAAACCCGCTCCCACAGGGATATCACAGCAATTGAGATATGTGGTGTACCTGTGGGAGCGGGTTTACCCGCGAAGAGGCCGGTACAGTCAACAAAAAAGGCCGCGCCCTTCACAGGACGCGGCCTTTTCATTTCAGCCAGCGCGGATCAGTTATCCAGCGCCACCCGCCCGGCAGCTTCACGCTTGCGGTGCACCAGCAAGCCAGCCGCCACCACACCAATGCTCAGCAATGCGGTCGCGATGATTTCGGCGCGGTGGTCCTCACGCAGCGCCATTACCACCAGGATGGCAATGATGAAGGCAATGGTCGCCCAGGTCAGGCCCGGGAACAGCCACATCTTGAAAGTGATCTTCTCGCCGCGGGCCTCACGCTGGGCGCGCATGCGCAGCTGCGACACGGCAATCACCAGGTAAACCAGCAGCGCAATGGCACCAGAGCTGGCCAGCAGGAACTCAAATACCTGGGCCGGGGCCACGAAGTTGGCGAACACACAGAGGAACGCCGCTGCAGTGGACAGCAGAACCGCCACATGCGGGGTAGCCGACTTGGTGGTGCGCTGGGCAATGGCCGGGGCGTCACCACGCTTGCTCAGCGAGAACAGCATGCGCGACGAGGTGTACAGCGCCGAGTTCAGGCAGCTGGTCACGGCGATCAGCACGACGATGTCGACGATCAGCTTGGCATTCGGCACGCCGATGCGGCTCAGCACGGTCTGGTAGGAACCGGTCTCGGCCAGGGCCGGGTCGTTCCACGGTACCAGGGCCACGACCAGGAAGATCGACACCAGGTAGAACAGGCAGATACGCCAGATCACCGAGTTGGTGGCGCGGCTGATCTGCTTGCCCGGGTCCTTCGACTCGGCAGCGGCAATGGTAACGATTTCGGTACCCATGAACGAGAACATGGTGGTCAGCATGGCTGCCAGCACCGCGCCCAGGCCGTTAGGCATGAAGCCCTGGGTGTCGAACAGGTGGCTGGCACCGCTTACCTGGCTGCTCGGCACAAAGCCGAACATGGCAGCACAACCCACAGCGATGAAGCCGATGATCGCCAGCACCTTGAGCAGGGCGAACCAGAACTCGAACTCGCCGTAGTTCTTCACGCTGCACAGGTTGGTCAGGGTCAGCGCCAGGGTGATGACCAGAGAGAACGCCCACAGGTCGACCGCAGGGAACCAAGCATGCAGGATGGCCGCGGCGGCGTTGGCCTCCAGCGGAATTACCAGTACCCAGAACCACCAGTACAGCCAGCCAATGGTGAAACCGGCCCAGCGCCCGATGGCGCGGTCGGCATATGTAGAGAACGAACCGGTGTCAGGCGAGGCGACAGCCATTTCACCCAACATGCGCATCACCAGCACGACCAGCGTACCGGCGGCAGCGTAAGCCAGCAGCACGGCTGGGCCGGCAGCAGCGATGGCGTGGCCGGAGCCAACGAACAGGCCGGCACCGATGACGCCAGCGATGGACAGCATGGTCACATGCCGTTGTTTGAGCCCCTGAGCGAGGTCATTGGAATTGTTACCGCTCATTAAAACTACCTTTGTAAGGAGTGGACCACTCCGACTGCGGTTACGGAGCGCGCCTGGGGTGACCTGGGCGTCGCTGCAATCGGCGGTTTCCTACTGGCAATAAGCGCGCCATATGCTGAATGCATTCGTCAGAAAAGTCGGCAGGCCTTTTAGCGTGCGGTTTGGAGGGCTTTCGGCCAACGGCTGACCGAAAGGCCGCCAAATCATCGGATTACTGAAATACCCACTTACAAACGCACCAAAGGTGCTCCCCGGTAACACCTGTGCACCGCTGCAATGCAAAAAAGTGCAACCTAGAGGTACAACCTGAAGACCCGGCCTCCCCCGTTCGCGGGCATGCCCGCTCCCACAGGTCAGGTGCAACCATTTGAGCTTTTTAACGAACCTGTGGGAGCGGGCGTGTCCGCGAAAGGTCTAAAACCGCTTCCATGAGAGGGCCAAAGCTGGCACCATCGCGCCTTTTTTCATCAAGGCTCTGGTGCTGGGCGACACCTTCGCGGATATCCGCGCGACGTTGCGCTGCAACGATGCGACAAACCGCCCCACCAGCGCCCCGAGTCCCCAGCGACCCTGTTGGCCGTGATAATGCCGCTATGCTAGCTTGGCGCACGCCAGGAAGGCCGCCAACAGCTGGGAACGCACCCGTACACATGAGGACCGCACATGGCTCAGGCCACGCCCGCGCTGGAAATCCGCAATCTGCACAAACGCTACGGCGAGCAGGAAATTCTCAAGGGCATTTCGCTGACCGCACGCGACGGTGACGTGATCTCCATCTTGGGGTCGTCCGGCTCCGGCAAGTCCACCCTGCTGCGCTGCATCAACCTGCTCGAGAACCCGCACCAGGGCGAAATCCTGGTCGCCGGTGAAGCCCTCAAGCTCAAGGCCGCCAAGAACGGCGACCTGGTCGCCGCCGACAACCGCCAGATCAACCGCCTGCGCAGCGAGATCGGTTTCGTCTTCCAGAACTTCAACCTGTGGCCGCACATGTCGATCCTCGACAACATCATCGAGGCGCCACGCCGCGTGCTCGGCCAGAGCAAGGCCGAGGCCATCGAAGCCGCCGAAGCCCTGCTGAACAAGGTCGGCATCTACGACAAGCGCCACAGCTACCCCGCCCAGCTTTCCGGTGGCCAGCAACAGCGCGCCGCCATTGCCCGTACCCTGGCCATGAAGCCCAAGGTCATCCTGTTCGACGAGCCAACTTCGGCGCTCGACCCGGAAATGGTCCAGGAAGTGCTAAACGTTATCCGCGCATTGGCCGAAGAAGGCCGTACCATGCTGCTGGTGACGCACGAGATGAACTTTGCCCGCCATGTGTCCAGTGAAGTCGTCTTCCTGCACCAGGGCCTGGTCGAAGAGCAGGGATCGCCGCAGCAGGTCTTCGAGAACCCGACCTCGGCGCGTTGCAAGCAATTCATGTCCAGCCACCGCTAACGGAGCAATACATGCACACTTACAAGAAGTTCCTCCTGGCAGCTGCTGCCACGCTGGTGATGTCGGCCAACGCCCTGGCCGCAGAAAAACTGCGCATGGGTATCGAAGCCGCCTACCCACCGTTCAACAACAAGGATGCCAGCGGTAACGTGGTCGGCTTCGACAAAGACATCGGCGACGCCCTGTGCGCCAAGATGAAAGTCGAGTGCTCGGTCGTCACCTCCGACTGGGACGGCATCATCCCGGCCCTGAACGCCAAGAAGTTCGACTTCCTGGTGTCGTCGCTGTCGATCACCGACGAGCGCAAGCAGGCCGTGGACTTCACCGAGCCGTACTACTCCAACAAGCTGCAGTTCATCGCGCCGAAAAACGTCGACTTCAAGACTGACAAACCTTCGCTTAAGGGGAAGGTCATTGGCACCCAGCGCGCAACATTGGCTGGCACCTACCTTGAAGACAACTACCCGGATGTCGAGATCAAACTCTACGACACCCAGGAAAACGCCTACCTCGACCTGGTTTCCGGCCGCATCGACGGCATCCTGGCCGACAAGTACGTGCAGTACGAGTGGCTGAAGAGCAAAGACGGCTCGAACTTCGAGTTCAAGGGCGAGCCGGTGATGGACAGCGACAAGATCGGCATTGCCGTGCGCAAGGGTGACACCAAGCTGCGCGACGACCTGAACAAGGCCCTGGCAGAAATCAAGGCCGACGGCACGTACAAGAAGATCAACGACAAGTACTTCCCGTTCAGCATCGAATGATCCGCCCCGACCGGCGCGCCCTTGCGGCGCGCCAGTCCCTAGAATGACCTGCCCATGAATATCGACCTGCACGGATTCGGTCCGGCCATGATGGCCGGCACCCTGATGACCGTAAAACTGGCGCTTTGCGCCTTGCTGCTGGGCCTGGTCCTGGGCCTGCTCGGCGCCCTGGCCAAGACTTCCTCGATCAAGCCGCTGCAATGGCTTGGTGGCTTCTATTCGACCCTGGTTCGCGGCGTGCCCGAACTGCTGTGGGTACTGCTTATCTATTTCGGCACCGTCGGCTTGATGAACGCCCTCGGTGAAGCCCTGAACATGCCGGGCCTGGAGCTCAGCGCCTTCGCTGCGGGCGTGATCGCCCTGGGCCTGTGCTTCGGCGCCTACGCCACCGAAGTGTTCCGTGGCGCCATCCTGGCGATCCCCAAGGGCCACCGTGAAGCCGGCCTGGCGCTTGGCCTGTCCAAAGGCCGCATCCTGTCGCGGATCATCCTGCCGCAGATGTGGCGCATCGCCCTGCCCGGCCTTGGCAACCTGTTCATGATCCTGATGAAGGACACCGCCCTGGTGTCGGTGATCGGCCTGGAAGAAATCATGCGCCACGCACAAATCGGCGTGACCGTGACCAAAGAGCCGTTCACCTTCTACATGGTTGCGGCCTGCATCTACCTGAGCCTGACCATCATTGCCATGACCGGCATGCACTTCATGGAAAAACGCGCCGCTCGCGGCTTTGCGAGGGCCGAATAATGAATTGGGAAGTCATCATCAAATGGCTGCCACGCCTGGCCCAGGGTGCGACCCTGACCCTGGAGCTGGTGGCCATCGCGGTGGTTGCCGGGTTGATCCTGGCCATCCCGCTGGGCATCGCCCGCTCCTCGCGCCACTGGTATGTGCGCGCGGTGCCGTTCAGCTACATCTTCTTCTTCCGTGGCACGCCGCTGCTGGTGCAGCTGTTCCTGGTCTACTACGGCCTGGCGCAGTTCGACGCGGTGCGTTCGAGTTCGCTGTGGCCGTACCTGCGCGACCCGTTCTGGTGCACCGTGCTGACCATGACCCTGCACACTGCTGCCTACATCGCCGAGATCCTGCGCGGCGCGCTGCAGTCGATCCCCAAGGGTGAGATCGAGGCGGCGCGGGCGCTGGGCATGTCGCGGGGCAAGACGCTGTTCTACATCATGCTGCCACGCGCCGCGCGCATCGGCCTGCCGGCGTACAGCAACGAAGTGATCCTGATGCTCAAGGCCAGCGCCCTGGCCAGTACCGTGACCCTGCTGGAACTGACCGGCATGGCCCGTACCATCATCGCCCGCACCTACCTGCCGGTAGAGATCTTCTTTGCCGCCGGGGTGTTCTACCTGGTGATCTCGTTCGTGCTGGTGCAGGGCTTCAAGCTGCTGGAGCGCTGGTTGCGCGTGGATGCCTGCCAGGGCCGCTGAGACCACTTAGCTTTCTTCGCGGGTAAACCCGCTCCCACAGAGTCCCCACAGCCCTAAAGCTGTGCACTATACCTGTGGGAGCGGGTTCACCCGCGAAGAGGCCCTAAAACCCAACACACTCTCCCCCATGCCCAACCACCTCCACAGCCCCCACCTAAGCACCCGCTTCCAGGCCCTCGACCAGTTCCTGATCGAGCACCAGCAGCTGTGGAAACCCCGCCCGTTCACCAGCCTGCAACTGGCCTGGGAAACCGCCCACTCCGAGCTTGCCGCCCACCTGCGCCAATGCTCCCTGGCAGACGCCGAAACCGACACCACCGCTGCCCCGTTGCCCGCCCCGTTCCCGCAACTGGCCCAGCAAGCCCGACAGCTTTCGGCACTCGGCAACCTCCCGGAAACCGACCTGCCCCCCGCCGCGCACCGCCTCGACGTAGCCGTCCCCGGCCGCAAATGGCAGCAGATCGAAGCCTTCGCCAGCCACCTGGCCTTCCGCGAACAGCCCCGTCACTGGCTGGACTGGTGCTCCGGCAAAGGCCACCTGGGCCGCCGCCTGCTGCAACCCGGCCAACACCTGACCTGCCTGGAGTACGACGCCGAACTGGTCGCTGCCGGCCAAGCCCTGAGCACGCACCACCACTTGCCGGCGCAGCATGTGCACCAGGATGTGATGGCCAACGACAGCGCCCGCCACCTGGCTGGCGACAAAAGCGTGGTCGCCCTGCACGCCTGTGGCGACCTGCATGTGCGCCTGATGCAACTGGCCAGCCAGCAAGGTTGCCGGCAACTGGCCGTGGCCCCCTGCTGCTACAACCGCATCGCGGCGCAGCAGTACCAAGCGTTATCCACAGCCGCCCAAGCCTCCAGCCTGCGGCTTTCACTGGACGACCTGGGCTTGCCCTTGAGCGAAACCGTTACCGCCGGCGCCCGCGTGCGACGCCAGCGCGACACCTCGATGGCCCGGCGCCTGGGCTTCGACCTGCTGCAACGCCAGCAGCGCCAGACCGACGAGTACCTGCCAACACCGTCGCTACCCGTGGCCTGGCTGGAGAAGCCCTTCGAGCAGTACTGCCGCGACCTGGCCGAACTCAAGCAATTGCAGCTGACTGGCAACCCGGACTGGGCAGCCCTGGAAGCCGCAGGCTGGCAACGCCTGGCCGAGGTCCGCAACCTGGAGCGCGTGCGCAACCTGTTCCGCCGGCCGCTGGAGCTGTGGCTGGTACTCGATCGCGCCCTGTTCCTCGAAGAACAAGGCTACAACGTGCGCCTTGGCCTGTTCTGCGACTACCCACTCACCCCGCGCAACCTGCTAATTCTTGCCGAACGCGACCGTTAGCCGCAGCACAACCTGTGGATAACTCTGTGAACAAGCTTGTGATTACCTGTTGGATCCAAGCGCTATTTCAAGCGTTTCGCTTATTCCAGCTTGCGCGTCAAGGCCAGTAAAAACAGGCGTTTGCGCAAAGACCGGCGGTGTATCGATCCGGCATGCCTTTCGCGCAAGGCGCCGATGCCACTTGTGCATAAACATTTCTTGTGGTTGGCGACTGCGTCTAAAGCCTTACCCAGAATGGCCTGATTTACGCGGTCCCTTGTAGGAGCGGCCTTGTGTCGTGAAAGGGCTGCAACGCAGCCCCAGCGATCTCTGCAAATACGCCAAAAACGGGGGCCGCTTTGCGGCCCATCGCGACACAAGGCCGCTCCTACAATGACCGCGTGAGCCTTCAATGCGCCTTATTCTTGGCAATCTCGATATCGTTCATCAGCGCCTTGGCCATGTCGCACAGATAATCGGCGGCGCCCAGGAATTTATGGTCATCCTCCATATCCCCCTCGCGCACCAGATGCTTGATGTAGCCCATCAGAATCGAGACATGCTCATAGGCAGCATCGACGGGGACGCCAGGCTCGACGCGTAACAGATTGAGGGATGGGTTACCGGCTGCGAGGAAGGTTTCCACGCCTGCGGTGGTGATGGGTTCGATGATGGTTTTCTTCATGGCATAAATCCTTACTCGGGGAAGGGACTGCCAGAAATCTTTCTCACGGATTTGGGTGGCAGCCGTACGCGGGGTGAGAAACCGGTCGAATAAGGAAGCCCGGCCAGACCGAAGTCTGCCCGCGTACGGCCACCATAAATGGGTAGCGCTTATTCGATCAGGGTTCTCACACCCGGTCGCCAGAGCGACCCGAAAAAGGTATCCGTGAGCCATTTCCCCGACAACAGCGATACTTCGGCGGCGCGCGTAGGATAGTTCCGAAGCCACCAAACCCTGAAGTTGTTAGCCCTAAAGTTCAGAATCTTCGTACAGCTGATGGCCCTTTCGCGGGCGCGCCCGCTCCCATAGGTACTACACAGTTTCAAGGCTTGTGGAGATCCTGTGGGAGCGGGCAAGCCCGCGAATAGGCCATCACAAGCAACACAAAGCTAATGCCCGACCACCGCAACGGTGTATCATCCGCCCCCCAAATCATTAAAAAGTGACGTCGCGCGCTGCCCGCCAGCCCCGCGACCTTCTGGCGTTGCGCCAGAACCGACAATGGACTAACGGACCCGACCATCGTGACCCAAGCCAAGCCCCTCGCCCTGCTGACCCTCGCCCTGGCCCTGACCGGCTGCGCCAGCGGCACCGCTCCCCACTCCAACAGCAGCCTGGGCTGGAACCACCCCGGCATGCAGCTGGGCGGCGACAACGGCCTGCCCCTGCGCACCGAAAGCCCCTGCCGCAAGCGCGGCTGCGACAACGACAAGCTGTTCTTCAACCCGGGCAAAACCGAGCCGAGCGTCACCACCATCCATCGCGGCTGGTAGGAAAATTCTTCTTTCAGGTCGGTGACTTAGGTCATTTGCGAACATTCGCAACGAAGTGGTTTACAGGCGCCAACCGATCGTTATAATGACGCCCCATTGCCGGTATAGCTCAGATGGTAGAGCAACTGACTTGTAATCAGTAGGTCCCGGGTTCGATTCCTGGTGCCGGCACCATATCCAGCTCCGTCGCATTCCACCGAATGCCTTGGAAGCCCCTAAAACCCGCCCTTTGGCGGGTTTTTTCGTTCCAGGACCCTCCGTCGGGATCCAACAAAATACCCCATCCCCGGGGGTATTTTTAGGGTACAGCGTCTTGCCTGCATGGAGAACGTACCCTTATGCCACGTCTAGCCGTTCCTCTCAGCGACCTCAAATGCCGTACGGCGAAACCTCGCGAACGTGCCTACAAGCTGTTCGACGGTGGCGGCATGTACCTCTTCGTGAAACCCAACGGCGTGAAAACGTGGCGATTGCGCTATTTCAAGCCCAGCGGCAAGGAAGGCACGCTGATCATCGGCAACTACCCCATCATCTCGCTGGCCGTCGCGAGGACCAAGCGCGATGAAGCCAAGGCCCTGTTGATCGACAACATCGACCCGATGGAAGAGAAGAAGAAAGCGAAGCTTGCTGCTCAACGGGCTTCCCTGCTTTTTGAAACCGTCGCCCTGGAGTGGCACGCCGAAATGTCGCGGCGCTGGACGGAGGGACACGCCAAGACCGTCATGAGCCGGTTGCGCACCCACGTCTTCCCCCTGATCGGCCAACGTCCCATCGCTGAGCTTGATACCCATGATCTGCTTGAGATCACTCTGCGTATCAAAGAGCGCGGCACCATGGACGTTGCTCTGCGCGTGCAGAATTATCTCTCCACGATCATGCGGGGCGCGAAGCGGGCACGGCAGATCAGCCAGAATCCTGCGCTCGATCTGGCAGGGTCGATTCATGCCCCGCGTACCGTGCACCGCCCTGCCCTCTCACTCAACCGTCTCCCCGAACTACTCAGCCGGATCGACAACTACAACGGCCGTGAGCTAACCAAGCTGGCTGTATTGCTGACGCTGCACGTATTCGTGCGCTCCAGCGAACTGCGCTTTGCGCGCTGGGATGAGTTCGACCTGCAAAGGGCGATGTGGGAAATCCCGGACACCCGTAAGCCAATCGACGGCGTGCGCAATTCTACCCGTGGCACCAAGATGAGCGGAGACATACAGATGGTGCCTCTCTCTCCCCAAGTCATCGCGATCCTTGGACGGCTGCGCGGCATGAGTCGCTTCTCCGAGCTGGTGCTGCCCGGTGACCACAAGTACTGGAAGCCAATGTCGGAGAACACGGTTAACCAAGTGCTGCGCAACGTTGGCTACGACACCTCCAAGGAGGTATGCGGACATGGATTCAGGACCATGGCTTGCAGCGCCTTGCTTGAGTCAGGGCTGTGGACAGACGCGGCCATTGAGCGGCAGATGAGCCACAAGGAACGCAATCGCGTACGCGCCGCCTATATCCACAAGGCCGAATTTCTGGAGCAGCGTCGGCTGATCATGGCGTGGTGGAGCAATTACATCGATGCCAACAGATCGGGGCATGTCACTCCACATGAGTTCGCCCACCCAGCTGGCGACAACATCACTACCTTGCCAAGTGGGCGTGGCGCACTCAATCGTCGGTGAACCCTCCAGATCACCGTTGGCCGCTCTTTAATTCGGGTCCATCCAAACAGGGCTGCAAAGCCGCCCTGTTTGGATGGACCTCGCTTTGCAAAGCTAAAAGCCGACACAAATCCTTTGGATACCACTGATTTCCACCGGTGGACAATTTCATGCACAAGCCCAGATGGCCCGTGAACTGTGGCGTTGACCAAATTTATCCACAGGCGTAGAACTGAGGGTGCAAACGCTGTCTTGGACAGCACCCAGGTGACCAGAACCTTGAAGGTCACGCCGCTCTCGCGGTGGTTCTCCCCCCAAATGGCGATTCGCATCCGGCAGCTCGCCCGGTCACCTCCCCGGTGATGGATGCCTACTTCACATCTTGGCCCTCGTGCGCCAGACAACACCTCCTACTTCGCCGCCCTGCAGCAACCTATCCGCTTGGCCGAATCATGCGCCAACCTGCGCCGTCTCTTTCTCCTGGAAAGAGACGGGCGCTTCTAACAATGCTGCAGCCCTCATCGCACTTGGCTTTGCGGCTACTCCACTCGTGACAATCGGCGTGACAAACGCCGATGTCACCAGCAACAGCGCTGAAGATGATGGTGCCGCAGGCCAGGGATTGGACTGCACCTGACTGACAGTCAGGCACGCCCCGGTCATCGCATCGCTGTGCTCACCCGGTTCAGGATCTTCAGGCACTGGTCTCGTCAGCCAATGCAGCCTCCACCCGCCCACCGGTAACGGTGTTCAGGAGGCCAGATCATGAGATGCCCTTGCTCCCGGTCGTAAGGAGTCGCCAGTCCCGCGTTAGAGGACATCCCCACAGGTCGCAGGGGCCTTGATCCCTGATAACACTCAGCATTCTTGGCGGGATGACGTGGGGCGAGGATTGGAGAAGCGGCGATGAGATGATCGACATGGCATTGGTAGGTAGACGCGATGGCCGCAATTTCGGTTACGGCAGGCAACTGAGCTACGCAGGGCCACAAGCGCTGAAAGACATGTTCGGCGGAGGCCACTACGGCACGGTCAAGGCGCACTGTGATCGGTGGCAGGCATTTGTGAAGTGGTGCCGCTCCGATCAGGGGCCCGGCATCAATGATGCGCGGCAGATTGATCGGAAGCTGTTGGCCGACTATGCGGCGTATCTGCGCGACATTGTTAAGCGCGGTGATCTCGCCGTCAGCACCGCACAAAACCGACTATCCAGCGTTAACAGGACCATGGCAGCGCTTCGCGGTGATCAGTGCGTGAAACTGCCAAGTCCGAGCAAGGCGTTGGGTATGCAGCGCAGCGGAGTTCGACACTCAGTGCCACAGGGCCAAGACAATGAACAGGTTAAGCAGATTGTCGATGTACTTTGCCGCGATCATCAGCTACGGGCCGCTGCAATCGTTCTACTGGCGCGAACCACCGGCATGCGCTTGCGTGAGGCCATCCTAGCCGACTTGCCACGGCTGAGCCGTGAGGCTAACGACCTAGGCAGGATAAACATCCAGGATGGCACCAAAGGCGGCCGAGCTGGCGCCTCGGCGCCACGATGGATTGCGGTGGACCACCATGTTCAAGACGCACTTGGGTTTGCACGGCAGGTGTCGCCTGCGCGTAGCCGCAACCTGATCGCGCCAGACGAAAGCTATCGGAATGTTCTACAGGAAATCATCCGCCCAGCGCGGGACGTCCTGCATGCACACAAGCTCAAGGGCTTCCATGAGCTACGAGCGGCGTACGCATGTGAACGCTATGAGCAAATCACCCAACACCCCGCGCCTATCAACGGCGGCCAATGTTGCCAGGCAGATAGGAACCTAGATCGTGAGGCCCGAAGGCAAATCAGCTATGAGCTGGGGCACGGTCGGATCGATGTGGTCGCGGCCTACATTGGCGGACGCATATGAGTAAGCCATTCGATATGGAACTGTTCTTGGCTGCGGTGCTGACGGGATCGTACGCAACGCGGCAGCGCCATTTACGGCAAGCAAAGCTCATCCAAGCTGAGATATCTGAATGCTGGCAGCTAGAAACACCTTGGGGTTGGAAGAAAAAACATGTTGTTTGGTTTCTCGACCACCGACTAGCGAGGCGATGCAAGGCAACTCGATATTACTACCTGCTGACCGTGCGGCTGCTGGCTCGTCGTTTAGAAAGAGCATGGGTCTTCAAGGGCTAAGGAGGTCTGACTTTGATAATAACGACCGACCGTAACCAACCCATTGAGGACGATCATTCAACTAATTGAAACCATGACACTCGTTCTGACTGCTTCGAACCACAAACTTTCGCTTATCCTTCAGGTTCCGGTACTAACTCAACGAAGGGAATTTGATGAGCGACAGAAGCGAGGTTCTGGAAGAGTTACGCGGGGTAATTGGAGAGCAGTCGAAGCTCCTGAGCTTGATACTCTTTACGCTCTCCGAAGGGCCGGTGCTACGCGAGGGACAGTGGCTGTCCTGCCGTTTGGAACCCAACCAAGCTCGGGCTACGGCGGCAGTTGCCATGGGCGCCGGCCAATCGCTTGGCACTGTCGTGACGAACTCGGCTGAGCGAGGACTTCCAGTCCGCGACCTGTATCCCATTGCTCGGAGCGTGGTGGAGGGATTCATCAATGCGGCATTCTTCGCTACCCAGCCTGTTGAGGTTTCTGTGCGCGCTCTTGCGCACATCCGTTACGCTGCGTGGAAGCATAAAAATCGCGTGATCGGTACTGGGGATTTCATGATGACCCTAGGCGATGATCCAGCCCCCAAAGCGACAGCGGCCAGACTCTTTCCTGAGTTTTCCGGGCGGGGACAGGACTCATGGTGTTCGCTCGATGCTCCGTCAAGGATCAATCGGATTGGCCAGGTTGTGCAGGCGTCCGGGGGAGCGCTACTGGGTGCCTATGGCGGTATCTACTCAGTATCCTCAGAAATCATCCACGGATCCGTCTACGGCATGAGCTATTTCATGAGCGCATACACAGGGCAGGCGCGGACAACGGAGGCGTTTCAGCGCGGAACTGAGGAACAGATGATCGACATCCTCTCAGCCGTTGCGCATGCAGCCAGTGGTTTCATTTCTGCCTACGCGAATATTCATCGATATGGCCCACTGGTGCTTGAAGAACACGAGTTGTTCAAACGGCTGTTCAAAGCAGCCACGGGAGATGCTTGGGTAGGTGGAGATCCCCCCGCTGCCAAGCCTAAGCGCTGACGAATTACGGCCCCCTCAATCTCCCCCGGCGGCGGCATAAACTGCCGCATACGGAAAAAAATGTCGCTTTTGAGCATGATTCTCTGACACCGGCCTAAAAATTCTTCCAGTACACGTTGACCAGTAATGCATGTCGTGATATCAGTTTAACATCGGGCTCGGGGCACGATTTAACTTTCCACTGACTATATGCGGTGGCCACTGCAAGGGTAGCTTTGCCTGATCGCGCTATACGTTGACGTTATCGATGGCGCTGGTAGAAGAGAAAATAGCCCCGAGACCCGGTACTACGAATGGATATCGAAGAAATTTTCAAGAATTTGTTTGGCCCCGACTTTAGTAGTCTTGATGGATTCTGCCAGTTACTAGAGGTTGATCAAAACAAATTACTAAACTTTCTTTACAAAAGGAAAGGCAGCCATTACGTAAGTTTTTCCATTCTAAAGAAAAACAAAACCCATCGCACTATCAAAGCCCCAAAACGGGTGATGAAAAAAATTCAGCATGCACTATTGCCGCATCTGGAAAGATTTTATTCCCCAAAATCCTCAAACCATGGCTTCGTCAAGGGAAGGAACGTTAAGACAAATGCTCAGATCCATACCAGAAAGAGATATGTGTTCAATATAGATCTGAAAGATTTTTTTGACAGCATTCACTTCGGGCGAGTCAGAAACCTATTCATGGCTCATCCATTCAATGCACCCCATAATGTTGCGACGGTCATGGCACAAATTTGTTGCAGCGATGGGAAGTTAGCTCAGGGCGCCCCTACGTCACCTCTGATTTCTAACATGATATGCCGCAAGCTTGACTCACAGCTGCAGGCGTTAGCAAAGTCAGGCAAATGTCATTTTACTAGATATGCTGACGACATCACATTTTCGTTTACCAGCACCGCAAAACATCTCCCGAAAGATATTGTTGAAATTTCCGAGGACGGCAGAGCGATACCAGGGCGCGAGCTGGAAGAAATCATCAAATCCAATGGATTCATCATAAATCCTGAAAAAACGCGTCTTCAGCACCGAACGCAGCGACAGATGGTAACTGGGCTTGTCGTTAACGATATGCCGAACGTCACCAGAGAGTTCATCCGTTTAACGAGTTCAATGATCAACGCCCTCAAGCGCTACGGGCCTGAGTTGGCAGAAGCCAGATATTTGGAGATCCTCAAGGGCGAAAATCAGCCACTGCAGCCTCGACAAATTCTGCGGACAAAGGACAATGCTGGAGATTTTTATATCAAGGTGGTCAAAGGACGACTGAATTACATCCAGATGGTTCGAGGGCGAGGCGACAAAATATACCGTCGATTGGCGTACGATTTTACAGTAGCAATAGGCAAAGAAAATACCGAGTTCAAAAAATCACCAGAAGAGATTTTAGGCAACTCAATTTTTGTCGTGAACAATATCATTGACGAAAGCCAAGGAACAGCCTTCCTTCTGGAGGGGGTCGGCATCGTGACCAACGAACACGTCGTGACCGGGGTATCCAAATCCATCGCTCGACACTCCATTTCATTCCACCGTGCCGGTGACCCGAAAGAATACTCCGCAGAGCTTATCCTTTCGGACAAGAAAGCAGACTTGGCTATTTTCCATCCCAATGAGGATTTTAAAAACATACCTGCCCTGAAAAAATGTAATAAAACTATAATTCGCCCCACCGACCCGGTTCTATCTATCGGCTTTCCTAAACATCGAGACGGCACAGCACACTACATCGCGAAAGGTAACACTACTCAACGGCGTCGACAGGTGGACCTAGACCTTTGGCTGGTAGATTTCACGCTAATGGAGGGAAACAGCGGAGGTCCTATGTTCAACGACTCAATGGAAGTAATCGGCGTCACAGCCAGAGGCGCTAAAAACAATATCGACGCAGCGCTTTACGGTTTCATACCATTAGAGAGCTTGAACGATTTTACAAAAAGAGCCGATTTTATGCTCCTAAAAAGGTTGTACGACTATATGGGGGATGGAACGTTAAACCTCTTGCCCGACATTCCCGGCAAGGGGGTTTTTAGCAGTACTTACCAAACAATGTTTCATAAGAAACGCTTTCAAAAAACTAAATCAGCTTGATGGATGACGGCGTTTTTCAAGGTAAGTGTCGCGTCAGCCCCCCCCCAGCTACGTAGCTTGCTTCTTGTGCTGTTGCTCCCGATGTATTCCCGACGCCATCGTACGCTGAGGACATTTGGGCTGTTTGTGACCGCCTCGAACTCTTGGCGCCCACCTCGGAAGCATCTGGGGCGTAGTTGGTAGAAGGCGAAGTCCAGCATCTCTGCATCACCTGGATAACCTCAAGCGCTCTCGAAGGCACGGGAACTGTAGGAATCCTGTTTCAACAGCTCGGAGATCGGATGCTGTCGGCACTCAGGGACTATAAGAGCAAGTGGCTGCTTAGCAGGTGAATGAGAGGATCGGTAACAGTAAACGTCCTCCCAAAATTCCCGATTCGATTCCACAGAAAGTCATAAGTAGCTGATTTTTTATAGATACCCTTTGAAGTACGTAAAAAATCCACCAAATTCCAGTCCCGACAAACTCGGGGCCTACCAGCCAACAACCGTTCGTTTGGCGCCCCACCTTAGAGGCCCGCGATGCGGGGCTTTCGCGTTTCTGAGGCACCCTAAAAACGGTTTTCACGCCACTTCAGCGTCCACAAACTTTCCACATTCGGACGGCTAGCCTCTTCAGGAACGACGAGCGCTTCGTCACAAGTTCATCAGCCAACCTCATCGCCTCCTCCAACAAGTCCGCAGCATCGTCAAAATCCTCTGCTTCATCACTCCCTTGGGCGAGAATGCCGCCTTCGGCAACGTCCGATCGGACGCTTTCAGCGAGGATGTGGAATCGAACGATTGATACTGCTTCATGCTCTGAAAGCACCCCCAAACGGCCAAGATTCGCCTTGTAGATTTGGTTGTAGTCTGGCGAGATTGGTATCTCGAATTTCCAGGCGCCGCCTTCGCCCCTCATCTTCTCGCCGCTCTCACCTTTAAGCTGATCAGCGGTTTGTCGAAGTTCATTTAAATACCCTCGCAGCTGCACTACCTCCCTGAGAGCCGCGACCTCTGCGAGAAGAGACGCCCTGACACTGCGTTTCTCGCATCTCTCTTGGTAAATACGCCCTAAGATGACTGAAGCGATAGTGAAACAGCCAGCGAGCACGGCGACAATCAACGGGGTGTGACCACTGGCTCCACTGCTTGCATTATCACCTGTGACCTGCCACACAACAGTGCACCACTCTAACGCGTCCTTCATTCACCACCTGCCAAAGCTGCAATCGGATTCAAAGCTACTAGTTCAGCAAGATGAACAGGACCGAAGTGCACATAGCGCATCGTCATTGTCAGGGACGAATGACCGAGAAGGCATGTACGCCACCCACACCCCCTGACGATAGGAGCCACAGAATATTTTTCTTCACACCACATAATCTCAAACTCATACCAACAAGTGTGCCGAGGTCAGAATATATAGCTGTTCTTGCAGCTCTTGCAGCGCTTCTCGGCACCCGAGCTTGCACCTACCGTTCGGCTAAGAATTAATTGGCATCCGCATTGAATTTTGCACACCAGAGAGCAGAGTCGGCACCGCGAGCAGTGAGGCCATATAAATTAGGCATCAATCTCAACTAGGTTCGTGAGCATTGAGGTAACCTTAAACACTCCAAAGAAATTATGCACAAGCGTAATACTGGACTTAAATCCAGGGACGCCAAATATAGTTACAGTGTAAATTCTTTCATTCTTCGTTTCGGGATCACCAAACTCCAGAATACCCATTGGTTCACCAGAGTAAAACTCACCAATGGCATCTTGCAGAGCATGCAGCTTGTCATCCGCATCACTCAGGAAATTATGATATATGTGAGAGTGCCTATAATTGACTGGCAGCGATGAACCACAGGATTTAAAAACTATCCCACATGAGAGAGCAGTAAAAAAATCATCAAACCGCGAATGGTCGACTTGATATTTAACCGCTCCACAGACTGACTGAACAGCGCCGTTTAGCAACAGCTTACGCAACGCATCATTATTGTAAGATAACTGCGGAGCGACTTTATTAACAAACACTTCTCTCGCCCTATTGTTCGGCGAAGCGTTCATACAAATATGAGCCAGCACATAAATATCATTAACCGACTTTGCATTATTATGCTTTTTGCACGACCTGACAGTTAGCAGCTGAACTTTCTCCCCTTCTGGAAAGAATGATCGAGGCGGTATGTGCTCTTTTGTCTCACCATCCTCATTACAGCCTTGAAAATAACATTTCATTAACTTAAATCTCCTAATTACAAAGCTCGGGAAATACGGTACCTCTTGGAGTTGCTACCCTTGAAGATCATTCCGTCCTTAAGGAGTTCATCAATATAATCATTAACCACATCACAGCGCTTATCAGTGCGGCGCTTCCACCCCAAATAACTGGCAATAACTGGGTATAAAGTTGTGGAAAACTCTGCTTTGGTTGCATTATCAAGTTCACTTTTAACCAGTTCCCGGAGACTCATCAAGCGAAGCGACTCTTTATTGAAAATTTTATTATCAAGGAACTTAAGCATTTTCTTTGCGGTAGTGAATTTCTGACTTGTGGCATTCTTACAAACAGTCACAAAGTCAATCGTAACTTCATCTAAATACTCAGATCCTGATGATCTTTTCGCTAAAACCTTCCTTAAGCGTCGCTTATCGCCCATTTGCTGATGGGTAGGTCTGTGTCCGGTTAAAAGTTCCACAAACGAAACTGCTACAGCATAAAGGTCATAGCCGTGCGTGGCCTGAGTCATGCCCTCTGGCCGATATGCTGGCGTATATCCTCGCAACTCCTCACCCCGCCCAACTCCAACACCGAGGTCAATTATCTTAATCATATCCATGTAAGACGGCATACGAAAAACAGTATGCGGGCGTTTTTTAGGCTTTATCAAAACAAACAAATTTGCCGGCTTTATGTCTGCATGAATAAAAGAATTTGATCGCTGGTATGGCTCCCCATGCAAAGAGCTCAAACCGTGAAGCACTGAGCGAATTATCTCAAAGGAATCAAAATAATGTTGGATATCGTTATCCCGATAGCGATGCTTCGATATATATGCAGACAATGTCACCCAGGATCCGCCAAGATGCTCCATTGCGAAAGCATGCCAACCGTCCTTACTCTTGTAAAAATCAAAGATTCGGACTGTTTCACCATCGATATCCCTACACAGCTTTACCTCAGCAAGTAAATCTTCCTCACTAATCTTCAACGCAACAAGACAATTCACCCACGTATCAGTTGCACACCACACCGCCCCGAAACCACTGGCCTCGCCAATCGCTTTATCGCCAATTATCTGGTAACGCAGTTTAATTTCCGGAAATTTTTCGTAGATATCGTCTTTAGAAAGAAGCTCAGCTGAATTCATGCCTCGTCCTTGCACTATTGTGACTAGCCATTTCCTGCCAAAAAAAGCCTGAAGCCTGAGGCTCAAAGCTACTACTTTGACATCACTTTGTCCAGCTCACATCCGCAGAAAAACCAACATTCAGCTTATAGCTATTTGGCAACCAAAAGTTACAAAAGTGTAGGACACACCTTGTTTAATTCAGCCAGAACTCGACATGAATTCTCACTCTTTAATTTGCCCAGATCGTAACCGCACAACTTAAAACTTTCAACAAACGGTAGATGAAGCGTTCACGATCTCCCAAGCACAATCTGTTAAGAGCTTCTGGCATATTTACTATCGTAAATATAGAAAATCCAATAGCACCCCGACATGCACCCATCTCGCCAATTTATACGATCATATAACGACTCAAAGCTGACAGACTAAAACCTTCCGGGTTCGATTCCATCGAATTCCATAACCAGCTGATTCGTTTATAGCTACCATTTGAGGTACGCCATAAAATCCACCAAATTCCAGACCCGCGAATCCCCTACCCTCACAGCTAGAAACCGTTCGTCTGGTGCCCCATACGCAGTATCAAAAAAGGCTCACCGAAAGGTGGGCCTTTTTTGTTTTCTGTGTCCCGCGATCCCAGCGTCCCTACCGCTTTCAAACCACCCCATGCATGAAAAACTCGACCGGTACGCTGAAAAACTCAGCAAAGCCCTTTATCTGGGCAACCGTCATCTTCCGCTTGTTGTTCAAAATCTCTGAAACCGCGCTCTGGGTTGCTATCGAGGCAAGGTCCTTCTGCTTCACGCCCCTGTCCGACAGCAGGAAGGCCAACGCTTCGGCCTGGCTCGCAAACGGCACGAGTACCGACTCACTCTCATACTCATAGACACGATCCGCCACCATCTCCGCAAAGCGCGCAGCTGCGTGACCTTCGCTGTCGGCATGCGAGTAGAGCTCATCGATCAATGCCATCCGCGCCTGGAGCTCAGCATCGTCCTTGATGGGGTCATGGCAGGCAGCAAGAAGCTGGGCCATGGTTGCCATCTGGGCGTTCAGGCCATCCAGCATGGGTGAAATATTAGCGATGAAGGCATCTAGTCCATTGGCTTCGATTTTATCCCGCTTCATGGTTGTCACCTGTCGAATCGGTAGGTTTTGGGCAAGTGCCAGGCGGCTACCTGACATCGCTCTTGCACCACTTGTCGTACTCCGCGTGCGACAGAATGGCCTTGATATAGAGGGTGCCCGTTCGTGTGTTGAGCCATGCGATCAGACGGCATTCGTTTTTCTTGATATCGAATACATAGACATCAAGCGGCCCTTTTCGGCTGGAGGGCCTGAGTTTTGAACAAGGAATGCGGTCAACGTTCCAGCCAGAGGCGGTAGACCACGTATCCCTTAGCTGCTCAAAAGACTCGAAGCGCAGCGTCGCCCTATCAAAGGTCGTGAGCCACAGGCTCAGGGGGGCTTTCCACTGGGCGTGAGCTTCGATGGCTTTGGTAACCGCCGCTTTCGTTATCACTCGCATCGTGTTGTCTCGGCGTACCAAGGTGACTACAAATTATTCCGGACCCAGATATCTGTCAAGCAGATATCTGGATCCGGAATATACGCTCTGCTGGGGGTCACCTGGATATTGATGTCGATCAAGCTGAGTAGCGGGCCGAGGTATAGGTTGGGGACATAGTCCTGAGGGAAGCTGACCATGGCCAAGAAATTCCCCACAAACCCCAGCCACCCGGAGCGCATCTGCTGGGGCTGCGACCTGTACTGCCCGGCCAAGGCATTAGCCTGTGGCAATGGCGCGAGTCGGACCATGCACCCGGTGGAACTGTTTGGCGAGGATTGGGACAGTTTCGAGGACCGGCTGGAGAAGTCGATTGATCGCGAGCAAGGGACAGGGCACAGGTGAAATGGGGCCGCTTTGCGTGCCATCGCCGGCAAGCCGGGCTCCTACAGGTACAGCGCATGCCTTGAAGCCCGGTGCAGCCCCAGCGAATCAGGTGCCGCGGTGAATGGCACGGGCTTCGCCCGTATTCGCGGGCGCGCCCGCTGCCACAGGGATCGCACCACCTATCAGAAATTGAGCAAGGCAGTTGTTCCTAAAGGAGTGCGCCGGGCTCAAGGCATGCGCTGTACCTGTGGGAGCGGCTTTAGCCCCGAACACCGGCGCAGCCGGTGCCATACACCGCGTTGGATTCTTCGCGGCTAAAGCCGCTCCCACAGGGTACGCGGATTGCTTGCAATTTCAGTTATCTACGCGACAGCGCAGCCCAAAGGGCTGGGCCATCTACCACAGGTACAGCGCATGGTTTGAGCCTGGCGCCGACCCAGCGAATCAGGTGCTGTGGTGGATGGCACGGGCTTCGCCCGTGTTCGCGGGCGCGCCCGCTCCCACAGGGATCGCGCCACCTGTTAGAAATTGAGCAAGGCAGTTGCTACCAAAATACCTGTGGGAGCCCGGCTTGCCGGCGATGGGCTGCGCAGCAGCCCCAGGTGCGGTTGGTCAGAACGCTGTGCTGACCATCAGCGACAGGTTGCGTGGGTCGCCGTAGATCGCCCCGGCATAGAACCCGTAGCGGGTGTAGTAGTGCTTGTCGAACAGGTTGTTGGCGTTGAGGCTGACGCTGGTGTCGTCGGTCAGCTGGTACTTGGCCATGGCATTCCAGATGGCATAACCGGACCAGTTCACGTCAGTGGCACCGGTGCTCACACCATTGCTCGGCTGGCCCGCCGGGCTGGAGATCGCGCGGATGTTGCTCTGCGCAGTCACCCCGGCGCCCAGGGTCAGGCGGTCGAGGGGGCCGGAAAGGCGGTAGGTGGTCGAGGCCTTGAACAGGTGCGATGGGTCGCTGCGGCCGTCGCTGTCGACGCGGCGGAAGTGCAGGTAGGTGTAGCCGGCGTACACGTTCCAGCTGGGGGTCAGGGCGCCGGCGATTTCCAGGTCGATACCGTCGGTTTCCTGGCCGGAACCGGCTTTGTAGGCGTCGCCACCGGTGGGGGTGGTCAGGTCGCCGTCGAGCACTGCCTTGTTTTCCTGCTTGGTGCGGAAGTACGCCGCCGAGGCGTTCAGGCGGCCATCGAACCACTCACCCTTGATACCCGTCTCGTAGCTTTGCCCGCGAATCGGCTCGACCTTGCTGCCGCTGCTGGTTTCAGCGGTTTGCGGGGTGAAGATGTCGGTGTAGCTGGCGTACAGCGAGTAGTTGTCGTTGAGGTCGTACACCGCGCCCAGGTACGGGGTGACGATGCCGTTCTCTTCCTGGCTGGTACGTGCGCCAGCCACGCTGCGGGTGGTGGCCGAGTAGTTGCTGGTGCGCACGCCGAGGATGACCGACAGTGGGTCGGTGATGCTCAGGCGGGTTGCCGCGTACATGCCCTGCAGGCGGGTCGTGGTCTTGCTGTGGCGGCCGGTGCGCGAGGCGATGATGTTGTAGTCGTCATCCACGCCATTGCGCCAGTCGGTCAGCGGGAAGCCGTTGTTGGCGCGGAACTGGCAGCCCAGCGCAGGCGCACTGGCCATGCCGTCGCCAACCATGGTGCAGGTGTATTCCGGCGACCAAGCCACGGTGCGGCTGTCGTTGTAGCCAACCATCGCCTGGTGGGTACGGCCGAACAGCTGGAACGGGCCGGACAGGTCGATCTGCGCCGACTGTTGGGTGGTGTCGGTGGAGCTGTGCAAGCCGTTGAGCACGGCGCCGCTGCCATCCTGGTCCCAGTAGCCGCCGTAGCTGCCACGGCCCGCCGAGTTGACCTTGGCCAGGCCGCGGTGGTTGAGGGTTTCGGCGGTGCTCTGGGCGGCTTTCAGGTTCAGCGTCCAGTCGTTGTCGAAGCGGTGCTCCAGCGAGCCGAACGCGGTGCGGGTGGTGTACTCGCCAAAGCTCCAGCTGGGTACCACGTTGGTGCTGCGTGGCAGGTCGGTCTTGCTGCCATCGCGGTACCAGATCGGGATGTTCGCACCCCAGCCACCGCCAACAATCTTGTTGTACTCGTACTGGTAGCCGGCACCGAGGGTGGTGGCGTCGTTCAGGTCGAACTCGAAGTTGGCCAGCGCGGCGCGGGAGCGCTCGGACTGGTTGTCGCGGAATGAGTTGGCGTCCTGCTGGGTCATCACGAAGCGCGAACGCAGGCGGCCGTCTTCGGACAGCGGCAGGTTGAGGTCGGCGCCCAGGCGGCGCTTGTCCCAGCTGCCGTAGGTGGCATAGGCGCTACCGCCGAACGTCCTGGTCGGTGCCTTGCGGATCAGGTTGACGGTGGCCGACGGGTCACCGGTACCGCCCAGCAGGCCGTTGGCGCCGCGCACGATGTCGATGCGCTCGTACAGGTCCATGTTCAGTGCGTTGCCGCCACCACTGAAGTCGGAGCCGCCCTGGAACTGCAGGCCATCGACCTTCCAGTTGCTGATCGAGTAACCACGGGCACGGTAGTCGGTGCGCCCGCCCACTTCGGACTTGCTCGCGGTCACGCCTGGGGTGGTTTCCAGCGCTTGCTCGATGGTGTGGATGTCGCGGTCATCCATCTGCTGGCGGGTAATGGTGGTGACCGACTGCGGCGTCTGGCGCGGCGTCAGGGCCAGGCCGGTGGAGCTGCGGGTGCTTTCGACCGTGTAACCCAGCTGGCCGGCTTCGTCGGCAGGCAGCAGGGCGCTGTCTTCGATCTGCGTGGCCTCCAGTTCCAGGGGCTTGCTGTCGGCAGCCATCGCGCCACCGCTGACGGCCACGGCAATGAACAGGGCCAGCGGTTTGAGGCGAGTGCCGCCTCGGCTGATGGGGGGGAAGGCGTTCGGGGTGCTCTCGGAGTTCATTTGGGAAGGCTTCGTATTTGCAGATGATTTTTTGTTAGGATTCTAGGGATCGGCCCCCGGGGCTCCAGACCCGGCTTGTACGGGGATGTAATCGAACGTAACGAGCGCCACCGGCCCTCACCGAACAGGTGTTTTTCTGCATGAGCACAACTTTGCTTGTTGTCGACGATGACGACGAGATCCGCGAACTTCTTTGTGATTACCTGACTGATGCCGGCTATAACGTGCTGGCAGCGGCTGACGGCGAGCAGATGCGCGAACAACTGGCCAGGCACAAGGTGGAACTGGTGGTGCTGGACCTGATGCTGCCGGGCGAAGACGGCCTGAGCCTGTGCCGCCAGCTGCAAGCCACGCCGGGGCTGGCGGTGATCATGCTGTCGGCCAAGGGCAGCACGCTGGACCGCATCATCGGCCTGGAGGTGGGTGCCGATGACTACCTGGCCAAGCCCTTCGAGCCACGCGAGCTGATCGCCCGGATCAAGGCCGTGCTGCGTCGTCCGCAACGCCTGGATGCCCCCGCCGAAGAGCCGGTAGAAGATGCCCAGCTGTTCGCCGGCTTCCGCCTGGAACACGTGAAGCGCCTGCTCACCCGCCCCGATGGCGAGACCCTGACCCTGCCCCGCTCCGACTACCGCGTACTGCGCGAGCTGCTGGAAGCCAACAACCGCGTGGTGTCCCGCGACCAGCTGACGCGCAGTGCGTTCGGCCGCGACCACCTGCCAGACGACCGTTCGGTGGACATGTGCGTCAGCCGCCTGCGCCAGCACCTGCGCCACGCGCCGGCGGGTGCCGCGCAAATTCTCACTATCCGCAACGAAGGCTATTTGCTGAGCATCGCCGCCAACGGGGCCGATGCCTGACATGCGCTGGCTGCGCCGGCTGTGGCCACGCACGTTGTTCGGCCAGTTGCTGCTGATAATGGTCAGCGGCACCGTGCTGATCCAGTTGATGTCCAGCAGCATCTGGTTCGATGTGCGTTTTGCCCAGGTTCTCGAGGCCCCTGTCCGGCTGATTGCCGCACGCAGCGCGCCGTTGATCGCTCAGGCCGACTGCCGTGCCGGTGCACTGCAGGCGCCAGCGCATTACCAACTGCGTTGCAGTGAAGCCCTGCCCACGCCGGTGCAGGACGAGCGCCGCGGGCGCAGGCGTGTCGAGCTGTTGCTGCACCAGGCCCTCGAGTACGAATTGGGGCATGCCCAGGACGTGCGCCTGATGAAGGTGCAGTTGACCGACGAACAGGGCCAACCGATCGTCTGGCGCAGCCTGTTCGGCCTGCGCACGGCCCAGGCGCATCTGCAGTTCGCGGTGCCGTTGGCCGATGGGCACTGGCTGACCATCGAGGGCCAGGAACTGCAAGGCTGGAGCGGTGAGTCGGCCTGGGTGCTGATCAGCGATTACCTGTTGCGGGTGTACGCGCTGCGCATCGTCGCGGTATTGCTGGTGTGCCTGATAGCCGTGCGCCTGTGCCTGCGCCCGTTGCGGCGCCTGGCCGATGCCGCGCGCGGCCTGGGCAGCAACCTCGAGCAGCCGCCCTTGGCGCTGGATGGCCCGGAGGAAGTGCGCCAGGCGGCCCAGGCCTTCAACGCCATGCAGCAGCGGCTGATCGCGATGGTCAACGACAAGGCCTACTTCCTGGCCGCCGTGTCCCACGACCTGCGCACCCCGCTGACGCGCATGCGCCTGCGCCTGGAGCGCCTGCCGGACGACGAAAACCGGCAGCGCCTGCCGGACGACGAAAACCGGCAGCGCCTGCGGCAGAACATTGCGCAGATGGACAACATGATCGGCCAGGTGCTCGATTACCTGCGCGCGGGGGAGCAACAGAACTTGCAGCAGGTGGACCTGGACCGGCTGGTGGTGCGCCAGTGCGCGGAGCTGGCCACTGCCGAAGAGCCGTTGCCGGTGCATGGCCAGGCGGGCAGCCTGCGGGTCGATGCCCTGCTGCTGCAGCGCTGCCTGCAGAACCTGCTGGTCAATGCGTTGCGTTATGCCAAGGAGGTTTCGGTCACGCTGGAGCAGGCGACCACGGGGGTGTTCATCCATATCGATGACCGCGGCCCGGGGATTGCTCCGAGCCTGTTGGCGACCATCATCGACCCGTTCGTGCGTGGTGAAGGGTCGCGCAACCAGGCGTCCGGGGGGTATGGGCTGGGGTTGAGCATCGCCCAGCGGATTGCTGCCAGCCATGGGGGCGAGTTGCTGCTGGCGAACCGCGAGGGGGGTGGGTTGCGGGTCAGCGTGTTACTACCCAATCAGCCTTTACGCGCCCCCCTGTAAGAGCGGCCTTGTGTCGCGATGGGCTGCGCAGCAGCCCCGGATTCTGGAGTTGATGCAAAGAGTGCCGGGGCCGCGTTGCGGCCCTTTCGCGACACAAGGCCGCTCCTACAAAGGACCGCATGAGCCTGGAAATACGCGATCAGGTAACAGTCTTTTACCGATTACCCAGGTTTTCCCCTCCCCGCCTTTGCCTATCCTATGCCCGGTCATCCTGCCTGCGATGGACCCATGAAACACTCTCTACCCAGCCGCTACGCCTGCCTCGCCCTCTGCCTGCTGTTCACCTTCGCCAGCCTGCCGCTGCTACCCCAGCATGCCTGGCTGTGGCCGTTGACACTGATCACCGCGCTGCTCAGCCTGGTCGGCCTGAACGACCTGCGGCAAAGCCATCACGCCGTGCGCCGCAACTACCCGATCCTGGGCAACATCCGCTACCTGATCGAAACCATCCGCCCGGAAATCCGCCAGTACCTGATCGAGGGCGACGACGACAAGCTGCCGTTCTCCCGCTCGCAGCGTTCGCTGGTCTACGCCCGGGCCAAGAACGAAAGCGCCGAGAAGGCCTTCGGCACCCTCAACGATGCCTACAAGCCCGGCTTCGAGTTCATCAGCCATTCCATGCTGCCAGTGGCCACGCCAGACCCGGCATCGTTCCGCATCGCCATTGGCGGGCCGCAATGCCGCCTGCCCTACTCGGCATCGATCTTCAATATCTCGGCCATGAGCTTCGGCGCCCTCAGTGCCAACGCCATCGCTGCCCTGAACCGCGGTGCACGCATGGGCCGTTTTGCCCATGACACCGGCGAAGGCAGCATCAGCCCGTACCACCGCGAACATGGCGGTGACCTGATCTGGGAAATCGGCAGTGGCTACTTCGGCTGCCGCACCGAGGACGGCCGCTTCGACCCACAGCGCTTCGCCGAGCAGGCGCGCTCGCCGCAGGTGAAGATGATCGAGATCAAGCTTAGCCAGGGCGCCAAGCCGGGCCACGGCGGCATCCTGCCGGGGCACAAGGTCAGCCCCGAAATTGCCGCAACCCGTGGCGTGCGCGTGGGCGAGGATTGCATCTCGCCGGCAGCGCACAGTGCCTTCCGCACGCCGGTCGAGTTGCTGCAGTTCGTTGCCAGCCTGCGCGAGCTGTCGGGCGGCAAGCCGGTGGGGTTCAAATTCTGCCTGGGCCACCCTTGGGAATTCATGGGCATTGCCAAGGCCATGCTTGCCACCGGCATCACTCCGGACTTCATCGTCGTCGATGGCAAGGAAGGCGGCACCGGGGCGGCGCCACGCGAGTTCAGCGACAACATGGGCGTGCCGATGCGCGAGGGCCTGATGTTCGTGCACAACACCCTGGTCGGCCTGAACCTGCGCGCCAATATCCGCATTGGCGCGGCAGGCAAGATCGTCAGCGCCTTCGACATCGCCAGCGTGCTGGCCATCGGGGCGGACTGGGTCAACTCCGCGCGCGGCTTCATGTTCGCCATTGGCTGCATCCAGTCGCAGAGCTGCCATACCAACAAATGCCCGACCGGCGTGGCCACGCAAGACCCGCTGCGCCAACGCGCCCTGGTGGTGCCGGACAAGGCCGAGCGGGTGGCCAGCTTCCACCGCAACACGCTGCATACGTTGGCCGAAATGTTGGCTGCCGCTGGCCTGGAACACCCTTCGGAGCTCAAGCCCAAGCACTTGGCGCGACGTATCAGCCCTAGCGAAATAGGGCTGTTCTCGGACCTGCACACATTCCTCAAGCCGGGCGAATTGCTCAGTGGCTCGATTGAAAGCGAGTTTTATGCGCGGATGTGGCAGATGGCGCGTAGTGACAGCTTTGCGCCGGAGACTGGGGCGGGGGAGGTGAAGGTTGCTGGTGTGCGGCGCAGGGAAGTGGAGCCTGCGTGAAAGCCGGGGGCCGCTTTGCGGCCCTTTCGCGGCACAAGGCCGCTCCTACAGGAGTACGCAATCTCATGTAGGAGCGGCCTTGTGTCGCGATGGGCTGCAAAGCAGCCCCTAGGCCATCAGATCAGGATCAGAAGATGCTGATCGGGTACTCGACGAATACGCGGACTTCGTTGCCGTCGTCGTTGTAACCGTTCTGCTGCACGGCGTTGTTGGTACGCACGAACGAGCTACGCAGCTTGATCGACAGGTCCTTGGCCGGGCCGTCCTGCACCACGTAACGGATCTGGTTGAAGATCTCGCGCTCTTTACCTTCACCGAAGCCCTGCGGGTTGTCGACGTTGCGGGTGTTGATGTTGTCACCCACCACGTAGGCCAGCTTGTAGGTCAGGCCCGGGATGCCGTAGGCACCGAAGTCCAGGCCGTAGCCCAGCTGCCAGGAGCGCTCGTCTTCGGCGTTGAAGTCGGACCAGTACGAGTTGGCCAGGTAGATGGTCGAACCACCGTCACCCACGCCACCCTCGTTCTGGTACCAGCCGTAGTTGTAGCCGGTGCTGCCGGTGCTGCGCTGGTGGGCGATGGTGAACGAGTGCGCACCGAACGCGTAGGTAGCTGCCAGGCTCCAGATGGTGTTGGAGTCGCCGTTGAGTTTGGCGCTCTTGACGAACTTGTTGTCGATGTCCGACTTGTAGCCGTTGAAGTCCAGGGTCAGGGACTGGTCGTTGGCGATCGGGAAGACGTAGTTCAGGCCCAGGTAGTGCTTCTTCATCACGTCTTCGTTGTCGGCGGTGTACAGCGAAGCGGTGAAGTTGTCGGTGAACTTGTAGCTACCACCAAGCACGTTGATCGACTTCAGGCCACCACCGTCACGGCGCTCGGCGCTCTTGCGCGCTTCCTGGGTGAAGCGGCCGGCGTTCAGTTCCAGGCCCTGGATCTCTTTGGAGGTGATCAGGGTACCGGTGAAGCTTTCTGGCAGCAGACGGGCGTCGTCGTACTGCAGCACTGGCAGTGCCGGCATCTGGTCACCGTACTTGAGCACGGTGTTGGAGATGCGGAACTTCACTGCAGCGCCACCACGGGCCAGGTTGTGCGGCGAGTTGGCGTTGTCGTTCTCGTCCTTGAAGTCCGAAGGTTTGAAGAAGTCGACACCTGCGCCACCGTTGTGGCCCTTGCCGCCGTCCAGACGCACGGCGTACAGGCCGAATGCATCGACGCCGACACCGACGGTGCCCTGGGTGAAGCCGGAGGAGAAGTTGGCGATGACGCCCTGGCCCCATTCGATCTGGTCGTCGGTGCCGTGCTTCTTGTCACGATTGATGTAGGCGTTGCGCAGCAGGACGTTGGCGTGACTGTCCTCGATGAAGCCTTTGCTGTCGGCCTGATCATTGGCCTGTGCCTGGGTCGCGGCGATCATCGCCAGGGCGACCAGGCTGATCCTGGTTTTCAACATGTTGTTTTCCTTATTTCTTAATCAAAAACGCTCTGCAATATGACGCCAGGAACCAACGCCCCTTCGTAGGTTCGACGCTATGCGGATCCAGACTGGAAGGCCTGCCGATAATCACACGGCGGCCTCTGGCAGCAGCATGGCCAAGATCATGGCCAGCAGGCGTTGGCCGAATCCTAGCCGTGTGCGATTACAAATGTCAAAAAGTCGTGAAATGCAGGTTGATATAACCAAAATTGCCTGTGGGTCTGGTGCATTTCCATGCAGGGTTGCGCTATCAGCGGACAATTTATCTTGTGTAGGAAATAGCCTTTTGATCGAACGGACAATTTCCGGTGAGGGCGCTTTCGCAGCACAAGGCTGCTCCTGCACGGAAACGCGGCGCAGCAGCGACCGTAACAAACTGACACAGATGTAATGACAACCCTTTACAAATACTCAAGCAAGAGCAAATAACAAGCATTACCATCCGCACCTCTTTTTCACCTGCTCGATCCGGATGTGCCCATGCTTGTACCCTGCCGTCTTTCACCCCTGACGCTTGGCCTGTCGCTGCTGTTCGGCGCCAGCCTGGCCAGTGCCGCCACCACCACCCTGCCGGAACTGTCGGTAACCGCCGACAGTGAGCGCGAAGAGGACAACCCGCGGGTCAAGGAGGTAAGCACCGCGACCCGCACCTCGACGCCGGTACGTTATGTGCCGCAGGCCATCGACACGGTGAAGACCGTCAACGTGCTGGATTACGGCAGCAACACCCTGGGCAAGGCGCTGGAAGGCATCCCCAACGTCAGCAGCGGTGCCGACACCCGCTTCGACAGCGTGCGCATCCGCGGCTTCGAAGCCAGCAACGACTTCTACCTGGACGGCATTCGCGACGACAGCCAGTACATCCGCGACCTGCATAACATCGAGCGGGTCGAAGTACTCAAGGGGCCGGCAGCGGTGCTTTATGGCCGTGGCAGCCAGGGTGGTATCGTCAACCGGGTGAGCAAGGCGCCGGAGCACGGCCGCCGTTCGAGCATCGAGGCACAGGCTGGCAGCGAAGACCTGCGCAGCCTGTATGCCGACCTCAGTGCCGACCCCAGCGACACCGTCAGCCTGCGCCTGAACATGGGCAACCAGGACAACAACAGCTTCCGCGACGGCATCGACGGCAGCCGCCAGCTGTTCGCCCCGTCGATCAGCTGGCAGGTCACCCCCGACCTGAACTGGCTGGTGCAATACGAATACAGCCGCTACAACCGCACCCCGGACCGTGGCATCCCCGGGGTCAACGGCCGCCCGGCAGATGTCAGCCGCAGCACCACCTATGGCGACACCCAGCGCGACTACATCGAGGACCGCGCCCAGTCGCTGCGCTCGCGCCTTAACTACCAGCTGAACGAAACCTGGCAGTTGCGCCATACCTTGGGCCTGTTCAAGCTCGACAGTGAGTTCGACAACACCTATGTCACGGGCTACGACGCCAGCACCGACACCTTGACCCGCCAGCGCTGGCAGCAAGACCTGAACACCCGCAACCTGTTCAACAACCTGGAGGCCGAGGGCGACTTCGACACCCTGGGCCTGGAGCACAAGCTGTTGCTGGGCCTGGAGTTCGGCAACCAGAAGCGCGACCCGGTGCTGTACAAAGCGGTCGACCAGAAGCTGCAGGGCCTGGGCAAGCCCGGCCGCGACCAGCAGCTCAATGGCCCGATGACGGTGTTTAGTGACAACCATACCGTGGTCGATAGCCGCGGCCTTTATCTGCAAGACCAGATCCGCTTGAACGATCAGTGGCAAATCCTGGCTGGCGTGCGCTTCGACCAGTTTGAAGTGGAAACCACCAACAAGGATGGCGTGCGCGAAACACAGGACAGCAACAGCACCAGCCCACGCCTGGGTGTGGTCTACACACCGTGGCGCGACCATTCGTTCTACGCCTCGTGGAGCAAGACCTTCTCGCCTGTAGGTGGCGGTCTGATCGGCATCACCCCAGGCGCAAAGGGCAACGGTAACGATGCCAAGCCGGAAGAAACCCGCCAGAAAGAAATCGGCGTGAAAAGCGACTGGCTGGACCAGCGCCTGACCACCACCCTGGCCATCTACGAGCTGGAACTGTACAACCGCCGCACCCGCGACCCGATTGTTCCGGAAAACATCTTGCTCAGCGGCATGCAGCGTTCGCGCGGTATCGAGTTGACCGCCACCGGCAACATCGTTGGCAACTGGTACGTGCGCGGTGGCATCGGCCTGCAGGACGCGACCATCGTCAAGGACAACAACGGCCAGGAAGGCAACCGCATCAATGACGTAGCCAAGCGCAACGGCAGCCTGTTCGTGACCTGGAAACCGGAACTGGGCTGGTACGCCGAAACTGGCCTGACGCTGGTGGGCGAGCGATATGCGGACAACCAGAACACCACGGTGCTGCCGGGGTATGGCCGCTGGGATGCATTGGCGGGGTACCGCACGCAGGACTGGGATGTGCGGGCGGCGCTGAGCAACATTGCCGACAAGACCTACTACAGCTCGGCGACCAGTGCGGCGCAGATCCAGGTGGGTGACCCGCGTAGCCTGGTGGTGACTGGCAGCTACAGCTTCTGATCTTTATTGCCTGTGCCGGCCCCTTCGCGGCTAAAGCCGCTCCCACAGGTACCCCACATGTATCGAGATCAGTGGGGTACCTGTGGGAGCGGCTTTAGCCGCGAAGGGGCCAGCACAGGTTTAAGCAATCGATCAGTGCCACACCGCCATCAGCGCCTGCATTTCTGCTTCGCTGATCAGCCCTTGGGGATATCGTCCGGCAAGCAGACGTTGTGGGTCGGTCGTCCTGACCCTGATGCATCCATGGTGTTTCAACCACTTCGCCACAAGCCTGAGCGATTGGTGATTCACTGCCGATGGGCGCAAAGCCGACTCACTTGCTGCGTTCATTTCTACACGTACTCCCTGGCCCGTGAGCGGCTAATCTACGTAAGGATTGTTACAGATCCGAGAGCTCGGCATGGCCGAGCTATCTGACTGAAAACAATACAAAACATATGCCAGCACAGGCCTGCGGACGGCCCCGGAAACAAAAAAGGCCCGTCATCTGACGGGCCCCTTCATTCACCGTGCGCTCAACGCTTGACCGGTGCCGGCTGCTGCTGGGTCAGGCAGTGGATGTTGCCACCGCCCAACAACAACTCGCGACCTGGGATCATCACCACCTCGTGGTCGGGGAAGATCTTCGCCAGAATCGCTCTGGCTTCGGCATCTGCCGGGTCGTCGAAGCTTGGCGCGATGATGCCGCCGTTGACGATCAGGAAGTTCACGTACGAGCCGGCCAGGCGCACCGACGGGTCACGCTCCTGGCTGCCGGCCACCTGATCGACACCGGCACACTCTTCGGCGGTGGCGAACAGCGGACCCGGGATTGGCATCTTGTGCACGATGAATTCACGGCCCTTGGCATCGCGGGTGTTCTTCAGCACCTCCATGGCGGCATGGCAGCGTGCATAGTTGGGGTCGTTGGAATCATCGGTCCAGGCCAGTAACACTTCGCCCGGGCGCACGTAACAGCAGAAGTTGTCGACGTGGCCATCGGTCTCGTCGTTGTACAGGCCATCCGGCAGCCAGACCACGGTGTCCACCGCCAGCTGGTCGCGCAGCACCGCTTCGATCTGCTCGCGGTTCAGGTGCGGGTTGCGGTTGCGATTGAGCAGGCACTCCTCGGTGGTGATCACGGTGCCTTCGCCGTCCACGTGGATCGAGCCGCCCTCGAGCACGAAACCTTCGGTGTGGTAGCGCTGGCAGCGCTCCATTTCCAGGACCTTGGCCGCCAGCTCCTCGTCGCGGTTCCACGGTGCGTACAGGCCGCCGTCAAAGCCGCCCCAGGCATTGAAGCCCCAGTCCACGCCACGCACTTCACCCTGGTCGTTGATGACGAAGGTCGGGCCGGTGTCACGCACCCAGGCGTCGTCGTTGCTGATCTCGACCACGCGGATGTTCGGCTGGTCGAGCTGACGACGGGCATTTTCGTACTGGCCAGCGGAAACCGCGACGGTTACCGGCTCGAAGCGGGCAATGGCCTTGGCCAGGGTCACATGGGCAGCCTGCGCCGGCTTGCCGCCCAGGCGCCAGTTGTCGGGGCGCTCCGGCCAGACCATCCACACCTGGGTTTGCGGGGCCCACTCGGCGGGCATGTGGAAACCATCGGCACGGGGAGTGGAGTTGAGGGTTTTCATGGTTGACCTCTGTGATGGCCCTGAGCCGGACTGTGCTGGGGCGTTTGTCAATTTATAACCGATATATATCGATATTTGAAGCCCGATAATCGGGAAATCTATGAGCGAATACCGCTATTAAATCGATAACAATCGAAACATACGCAACCTTGGCCGAGAACCAAAGCGGCACGACCTCCACCATAGCCAGCCCTTGTGAATGCCGTTGAAGCCCAAGGCGGAAAAAACGGCCAGACCGGCTAGGGTCAATACATGAGCAGAACGGGCCAGCGAACCGCCATGAACATCATCCCTACCGCGATCCCTGAAGTACTGATCATCGAGCCAAAGATTTTTAGTGACAGCCGTGGTTTTTTCTTCGAGGCGTTCAACGCCCGTGAGTTCGCCCGGCAAACCGGCGTGAATGTCGAGTTCGTCCAGGACAACCATTCGCGCTCCATCAAGGGTGTGCTGCGTGGCCTGCACTACCAGGTGGCAAACACCCAAGGCAAGCTGGTGCGCGTGGTGCAGGGGGAAATCCGTGATATTGCCGTGGACGTGCGCAAGAGCTCGCCAACCTTCGGCCAATGGGTCGCGGTGCAGCTGTCGGCCGACAACCATCGCCAGTTGTGGATTCCGCCCGGCTTCGCCCATGGCTTTGCGGTGATAAGCGAGTCGGCCGAGTTTCTCTACAAGACCACCGACTACTACAACCCGGGCGCCGACCGCTGCATCCGCTGGGATGACCCGACGCTGGCCATCGACTGGGGGCTGCAGCAGCCACCGGTGCTGTCGGACAAGGACAAGCTCGGCCTGCCGCTGGCAGAGGCGGAACTGCTGCCTTAACTAGCGCATAATTGCGGCAGACTTTTCTGGCGCCTTTACGTGATGATTGCAAAACCCACGCCCCCACGCCGTCCCCGCTGGCGCAGCCTGGCCCTGTTGGCCCTGTGCCTGGCCCCGTTACTGTGGCCCCTGCATCACCTGGCCGAACGTTACTACCAGGAAGAACTGGCCTCGCAGAACCGCCAGACCCTCGACCTGTACGTCGCCAACCTGCTCGGTACCCTGCACCGCTACGAAACCTTGCCGCAGATACTCGGCGACCTGCCGGCGCTGCGCGGGGTGCTGGCCGACCCGTTCCGCCTGGAAGCAGTGACCAATGCCAACCGCCTGCTCAAGGACATCGTCCAGCAGACTGGCGCCGAGGTGATGTACCTGATGGACGTCAGCGGCAATACCCTGGCCGCCTCCAACTGGGACAAGCGCGACAGCTTCGTCGGCCGCAACTTCGCCTTCCGCCCCTACTTCAACGAAGCCATGGCCGGCCGCCTGGGGCGCTTCTTTGGCCAGGGCACCACATCGGCCAAGCGCGGTTACTTCTTCGCCGCCGCCGTGCGAGACCGTGAACGCATCGTTGGCGTACTGGTGGTCAAGGTCGACCTCGACCATACCGAAACCCTGTGGGGCCGAACCCCCGAGCAGCTGTTGCTGACCGACCACAATGGCGTGGTCATCCTGACCTCGCGGCCCGACTGGCGCTTCCGCGCGACCCGCGGGCTGACCGAAGCCGAGCGCCAGGCCATCATCGCCATCCAGCCCTACCCGACCCAGGCCCCGCAACCGCTGGTGCTAAACCAGGACGCCTGGATCAGCCAGACCCGCGACATCAAGGAAACCGGCTGGCAGGTCAGCATCCTCGCCCCGCGCATGCTGGTCGACCGTTCGGTGCAAACCGTGATGGCCATCGGCGCTGGCACCCTGCTCGTGCTGATGCTGCTGGCCGGCCTGGTGATGCAGCGGCGCCGTCACTACATCGACCGCATCGACTTCGAGGCACGTGGGCGCCAGGAACTGGAAAAACGCGTGGCCGAGCGCACCGCCGACCTCGAAGGCCTGAACACCCGGCTCAAGAGCGCCGTGCTGGAGCGCGAGAACGCCCAACAGGAGGCCGTGCGCGCCCAGGACGAACTGGTGCAGGCCGGCAAGCTGTCGGTGCTCGGCACCATGTCGGCCAGCATCAGCCACGAACTCAACCAGCCGCTGGCCGCCATCCGCAGCTACGCGGAAAACGCCGAGATCCTGCTCGACCACCAGCGTACCGAAGACGCCCGCGGCAACCTCAAGTTGATCGGCGAGCTGACCGGGCGCATGGCCTCGATCATCGCCCACCTGCGCGCCTTCGCCCGTCGTGACCGCCATGCCCCGGAGAGCGTGGCCCTGCAGCCGGCCCTGGACGATGCCCTGGCGCTGCTGGCCAAGCGCCGCCGGGCGATGGCCGTCGAGCTGATCCGCGACCTGCCGGAAGCCACCTTGTGGGTACAGGCCGGCGAGACCCGCCTGCGCCAGGTGCTCGGCAACCTGCTGGCCAATGCCCTCGATGCCCTGACCGAAAAGGCCAACCCGCGCCGCCTGTGGCTAAGTGCCGAGCAGCGCGATGACTGCGTCTACCTGTACATTCGCGACAACGGCCCCGGTTTCAGCCGCCAGGCCCTGGAGCACGCCAAGGAGCCGTTCTTCACCACCAAGACCCGCACCCAAGGCCTGGGCCTGGGCCTGGCCATCTGCGAAAGCCTGATGCGCGCCCTTGGCGGTGAACTGCTGCTGGCCAACCACCCGGAAGGTGGCGCACTGCTGACCCTGCAGCTGCGTGTGGCCGCGCCTGGCGCTACTTTGCCCAATTCGGAGGACCCCTCGGCATGACCACCGAGACACTGATCGACAGCCGAGCCCAGGTCATCCTGGTCGATGATGACCCGCACCTGCGCCAGGCCCTGAGCCAGACCCTGGACCTGGCCGGGCTCAAGGTGGTCGCCCTGGCCGATGCCCAGGGCCTGGCCGAACGCATCGAGGCCGACTGGCCTGGGGTGGTGGTCAGCGACATCCGCATGCCGGGCATCGATGGCCTGCAACTGCTGGAACAACTGCACGGCCGTGACAACGAGCTGCCGGTGCTGCTGATCACCGGCCACGGCGATGTGCCGCTGGCGGTGCAGGCGATGCGCGCCGGCGCCTACGACTTCCTGGAAAAACCCTTTGCCAGCGATGCCCTGCTGGACAGCGTGCGCCGCGCCCTGGCCCTGCGCCGCCTGGTGCTGGACAACCGCAGCTTGCGCCTGGCCCTGAGCGATCGCCAGCAACTGGCCACCCGCCTGGTGGGCCAGTCGCCGTCCATGCAGCGCCTGCGCGAGCAGATCGGCGCCCTGGCCGGCACCCGCGCCGATGTGCTGATCCTGGGTGAGACCGGTGCCGGCAAAGAGGTGGTGGCCCGCGCCCTGCACGACCTGTCCAGCCGCCGCGACGGGCCGTTCGTGGCGATCAACGCCGGCGCACTGGCCGAGTCGGTGGTCGAAAGCGAGCTGTTCGGCCATGAGCCTGGGGCGTTCACCGGCGCGCAGAAACGCCGCATCGGCAAGTTCGAGTTCGCCAACGGTGGCACGCTGTTCCTCGACGAAATCGAGAGCATGAGCCTGGATGTGCAGGTGAAACTGCTGCGCATGTTGCAGGAACGGGTGGTCGAGCGCCTGGGTGGCAACCAGCTGATCCCGCTGGACATCCGCATCATCGCCGCGACCAAGGAGGATCTGCGCCAGTCGGCCGACCAGGGGCGTTTCCGCGCCGACCTGTATTACCGCCTGAACGTGGCGCCGCTGCGTATTCCACCGCTGCGCGAACGCGGCGATGACATCCTGGTGCTGTTCCAGCACTTCGCCGACGCCGCCAGCCAGCGCCATGGCCTGCCGCCACACGCCCTGCAGCCGGCCCAGCGCGCCATGCTGCTGCGTCACGACTGGCCCGGTAACGTACGCGAGCTGCAGAACGCCGCCGAACGTTTCGCCCTTGGCCTGGAACTGGCCCTGGACGGCCAGGCGCCACCTGCGGCAATGCCTGCGGTACCGATGCCGAGCGGCAACCTCAGCGAACAGGTCGAGCAGTTCGAACGCTCGCTGATCGCTGCCGAACTGGCCCAGCCACACAGCTCCATGCGCAGCCTGGCCGAGGCGCTGGGTATCCCCCGCAAGACCCTGCACGACAAGCTGCGCAAGCATGGCTTGAGCTTCGACGGCGGTAGCGGCGGGCATGACGATCAAGAGGACAACCGTTAATGAACACCGATAGCCAGTACTTGCAGTCCGTCCTGCACGGCGACATCCCCCTGACCTGCGAAATGGGCCTGGAAGTGCTCGATTGGCAGCAGCACACCCTGCGCCTGCAATTGCCGCTGGCGGCCAACGTCAACCACAAAAGCACCATGTTCGGCGGCAGCCTGTACTGCGCCGCGGTGCTGGTGGGTTGGGGCTGGCTGCACCTGCGCCTGCGCGAGTTGGGGATCGATGACGGGCATATCGTCATCCAGGAAGGGCAGATCAGTTATCCGCTGCCGGTTACCGGGGCGGCGGTGGCGCGCTGTGCGGCGCCGGAGGAGAAGACCTGGGAGCGGTTCCTGACCATGTATCAGCGCCGCGGGAGGGCACGGTTGACGCTGGAGACCACGGTGAGCAATGCCGGTAGTGACGAGCCTGCTGTAACCTTCAGCGGCCAGTACGTGCTGCACCGCTGAAACCAATGGACTGTCGCGACTCCTGTAGGAGCGGCCTTGTGTCGCGATCGGGCCGCGAAGCGGCCCCGGCAATTAATGCGGCAATGCTGAAACCCTGGGGCCGCGCTGCGGCCCGATCGCGACACAAGGCCGCTCCTACACGATCATGTCCGCCTGTCAGATCAGGCTCAGGAAGGCTTGGCGCCACGCAGCATTTGCCGGCAATGCCAGGAAATGCGGGTTGAGCAACGACTCCCGCGCCGGGTACCGGAACGGCAAGCCATCCAGCCCGATTACCTCCCCACCAGCCCCTTCCACCACGCCCTGCGCCGCTGCGGTATCCCACTGCGAGGTCGGTGCCAGGCGCGGATAGCAATCGGCGCTACCCTCGGCCAACAGGCAGAACTTCAGCGAACTGCCGATATTGGCCAGCTCCAGCTCACCCACCGCAGCCCCCAACCCGGCCAACAAGGCTTCCTGTTCCGGGCTGGAATGGCGACGGCTGGCAACCACGGTGAAACGCCCACCCGCCGGCGGCGCATTACGTACCTGGATCGCCTGGGCGGCCTCACCCGCCTCCGCACGCCAAGCGCCCAACCCGCGACCACCGAAGTAGCAGCGCCCGTTGGTCGGCATGGAAACCACGCCAAACACCACCTCGCCGTTTTCGACCAGCGCGATGTTGACCGTGAACTCTTCGCTGCCGGCAATGAATTCCTTGGTGCCGTCCAGCGGGTCGACCAGCCACCAGCGGCTCCAACCCTGACGCTCGGCCAGCGGAATGTTGCAGTCCTCTTCAGACAGCACCGGGATCTGTGGCGCCAGCGCCAGCAGGCCATCGGCAATCACCCGGTGTGCCGCCAGGTCGGCGGCGGTGACCGGCGAATCGTCGGCCTTGTTGGTCACGGCCACATCGGCGCGCCAGAACGGCAAGATCGCTTCGCCCGCCAACAGGGCCAGCTTGACCACTTCGTGCATCAATTGCAGGTCGTTCATGCTTCCAGCAGCCCCCGCTGAATCAGCAGGTCACGCGCCAGGTACAGCGCCGCCAGGGCACGCCCCTCGGTGAACTGTGGGTGCATGGCCAGGGCCGAGAGTTCGCGCAGGTTGACCTTGTCGACCCGCATCGGCTCCGGCTCGTCGCCCTCCAGGCGCTCCTCGTAAAGGTCGCTGGCCAGCACCACCTGGATCTTCTGGCTCATGTAGCCCGGCGACAGCGACAGCTCGGTCAGGTGCTCCAGCTGGCGCGCGCCAAAACCGGCCTCTTCCTTGAGCTCCCGGTCGGCTGCCGCCAGCACGTCCTCGCCCGGCTCGATCAGGCCCTTGGGCAACGACAGCTCGTATTCGTCGGTGCCGCCGCAGTATTCCTCCACCAGCACCGCGTGCTCGGCATCGAGCATGGCCACGATCATCACCGCGCCGTAGCCATTACCCCGGCCCACCAGGCGCTCGTAGGTACGCTCGTTGCCATTGCTGAAGCGCAATTGCACGGCTTCGACGCGAAACAGGCGGCTGCTGGCGACGATTTCGCGGCTGAGGACGGTGGGTTTCTGGCGCATGGGGCGGCTCCTTGGCGTGAACGGGTTACTATACCGTGGCTTGCCGACTGATCGAGAGTTTCCCATGCCTGTTCTTCCCTGGTCTGCCATCGATACCGTCCTGCTGGACATGGATGGCACCCTGCTTGACCTGCATTACGACAACCGCTTCTGGCTGGACCACCTGCCCCAGCGCTATGCCGAGCTGCACGGGGTGAGCCGGGCCATGGCGGAAATGGAGCTGCAGCCGCTGTTCGAACGCAATGCCGGCACGCTGAACTGGTATTGCCTGGACTTCTGGAGCCGCGAACTGCGGCTGCCGATCCGCGAGCTGAAACAGGAAATCGCCGACCTGATCGCCCTGCGCCCGGATGCCGATACTTTCCTTGCCGCGATCCGCGACGCAGGCAAGCGCGTGGTGATGATCACCAATGCGCACCGGGATTCGCTGTCGCTGAAGCTGGAGCGGGTGGAACTGGCGCCGTATTTCGAACGGCTGATCAGCTCGCATGACTATGGCTACCCGAAGGAAAGCCCGCAGTTCTGGGACGCATTGCAGGCGGACATCGGCTTTGAACCGGAGCGCAGCCTGTTCATCGATGACACCCTGGCGATTCTGCGCAGTGCGCGACGGTTTGGCGTGGGGCATCTGCTGGCGGTGCGCCAGCCGGATAGCCAGGCAGGGCCGCGGGATACCGAAGAGTTTGCGGCGGTCGAGGATTACCGGGAATTATTGGTAGGCCTGTGAAGGCCCTTTCGCGGGTAAACCCGCTCCCACAGGATCACCACAGGTCTGAACTGTGTGCGATCCCTGTGGGAGCGGGTTTACCCGCGAAGAGGCCGGTACAGGCTGTAGATATCAGTCAGGAATACGCAACACCTGCCCCGGATAGATCTTGTCCGGGTGCTTGAGCATCGGCTTGTTGGCCTCGAAGATCTTCTGGTACTTGTTGGGGTCGCCATACACCTTCTTCGAAATGGCGCTCAACGTATCACCCTTCTCCACCGTCACGAACCGCGCGGCCTGGGCCACCGGTCCGGTCACGGTGATCTGGTCATCGACACTGGCCACGCCAGCGACGTTGCCCGCCGCCAGGATGATCTTCTCCTTCTCCTCCTGGCTGGCCACCTCACCCTTGAGGATGATCGTGTCTCCCTCTACAGTGGCCGTGATATTCGGGTTGCCCAGGCCGACACTTTCCACGTGTTTCTTCAGCTGCTCTTCGGCATTGGCATTGCCGGGGGTCAGCAGGTCGATCAACTTCTCGCCCGCTTCCTTGACGAAACTGAACAAGCTCATAGCGCTCTCCTTGTTGACGAAACCTCGGACACAGCAGTCTAGGCCAGCTTTTCCCCTGGCGCCCCCATGCGACCAATCGACGCGGTCTATCAAGGCATAGACCCTAGCGATTAGACGCCGCCGGCCCGCACGCCTAGGCTTGTGCTATCTGAAAGCTGCCGATAGCCCCGATGAAAAGTCAGCCCCGATGAACAGCAAACCTCCGGTCTGCGCGGCCTCATCGCCCTTGACCATGCCCGCCGCCAGCAACACCTACGATTACGTCCAGCTCAATGACGCCAGACGCGACAGCACGCCCCTGGCCGAAGAAGTGGCCCTGGCCATTGTCTACAACGGCCTGAACCAGGCGGTGATGCTGGTCAGCCCAACCGACCTGGAAGACTTCGCAGTCGGCTTCAGTGTCGGCAGCGGCATAGTGGAAGGCACCACGGAAATCTACGACCTGAAACTCTCCGGCAGCGGCTCGGCAATGTATGCCGACCTGGAGATTTCCAGCCGTGCGTTCTGGAACCTGAAAAACCAGCGCCGCCAGCTGGCCGGCACCAGTGGTTGCGGCCTGTGCGGGGTCGAAGCACTGGAGCAGGCACTGCCAGAGCTGGCCAAGTTGCCTGGCGCACCCTTGCCACCAGCGCAATGGCTGGTCGGCCTGCGTGAGCGCATCGATGCCTTCCAGCCTCTGGGCCAGCACTGCGGCGCGGTGCATGCGGCGCTGTTCATGGACCGCCACGGCGAACTGCTGCTCGGCCGCGAAGACATCGGCCGGCACAACGCCCTCGACAAGCTGATCGGCGCCTTGCTGCGCCAAGGCATCGACAGCCAGGGTGGCCTGGCCATCGTCACCAGCCGCTGCAGCCTGGAGCTGATCCAGAAGGTGCTGCGGGCCGGTATCCAGACCCTGGTCAGCCTGTCGGCGCCCACCGGCCTTGCCCTGCAATGGGCGCGCAAGCACAACCTCAACCTTATCCATCTGCCCAAGCACAGCGCACCGCGGGTCTACAGCCCAGCGGCGGAGTCGTAACAGTCGTGACCTCGTACCAGCACCTCCCGGACAACGCCCCAGCCTCCTCCCCTCGCTACAAGCCCTACCACGGCCCCGCCGGTGGCTGGGGCGCGCTGCGCAGCGTGGCCAAGGCCTGGGTTGGCAGCGATAACGCGCTGAAGAACATTCGCGCGCTGCTCAAGACCAACCAGAACGGCGGCTTCGATTGCCCCGGCTGCGCCTGGGGCGACTCGCCGGAAAGCGGCATGGTCAAGTTCTGCGAGAACGGTGCCAAGGCAGTGAACTGGGAGGCGACCAAGCGCCGCGTCGATGCCGCCTTTTTCACCCGCTACAGCGTCACTTCGCTACTGCAGCAGAGCGACTACTGGCTGGAGTACCAGGGGCGCCTGACCGAGCCGATGGTCTATGACGCGTCCAGCGACCGCTACCAGCCGATCAGTTGGGACGCCGCCTTCACCCTGATCGCCCGCGAACTGAACAAGCTGGCCAGCCCTGACCAGGCCGAGTTCTACACTTCGGGGCGCGCCAGCAACGAAGCGGCGTACCTGTACCAGCTGTTCGTGCGGGCCTACGGCACCAACAACTTCCCCGACTGCTCGAACATGTGCCACGAGGCCAGCGGCGTGGCCCTGGGGCAAAGCGTCGGGGTCGGCAAGGGCACCGTCACCTTCGACGACTTCGAGCACGCCGACGCGATTTTCGTCTGGGGCCAGAACCCCGGTACCAACCACCCGCGCATGCTCGACCCGCTGCGCGATGCGGTAAAGCGCGGTGCCCAGGTGGTGTGCATCAACCCGCTCAAGGAGCGTGGCCTGGAGCGCTTCCAGCACCCGCAGAACCCGCTGGAAATGCTGACCAACAGCGACCGACCGACCAACACCGCATTCTTCCGCCCGGCCCTGGGCGGCGACATGGCGCTGCTGCGCGGCATGGCCAAGTTCGTCCTGCAATGGGAACGCGAAGCCCAGGCCAACGGCGAACCGGCAGTCTTCGACCACGCCTTCATCGCCGAACATGGCCATGGCGTCGACGACTACCTGGCGGTAGTGGATGCCACCTCGTGGGAGCACATCCAGGCCCAGTCCGGCCTGGCGCTGGCCGACATCGAACTGGCCGCGCGCATGTACTGCCGTGGCAAGCGGGTGATCATGTGCTGGGCGATGGGCATTACCCAGCACCGCCACTCGGTGCCGACCATCCAGGAAATCGTCAACCTGCAAATGCTGCGCGGCAATATCGGCGCGCCAGGCGCAGGCCTGTGCCCGGTGCGTGGTCACAGCAACGTGCAGGGTGACCGCACCATGGGCATCAACGAGCGCCCGCCGGTGGCCCTGCTGGACGCCATCGAGCAGCGCTTCGGCTTCCCCGTGCCCCGGCACAACGGCCACAACACTGTCGAGGCAATCCACGCCATGCTCGACGGCCGGGCCAAGGTATTCATCGGCCTGGGCGGCAACTTCGCCCAGGCAACGCCGGACACCGAGCGCACCGCCCAGGCACTGCGCAACTGCGAGCTGACCGTGCACATCAGCACCAAGCTCAACCGCAGCCACCTGGTGCATGGCAAGCAGGCACTGATCCTGCCGTGCCTGGGGCGCACCGACATCGACCTGCAGGCAGAAGGGCCACAGGCGGTAACGGTAGAGGACTCGTTCAGCATGGTCCACGCCTCCAATGGCCAGCTGAAGCCGCTGTCGACGCAGATGCGCTCGGAGCCGGCGGTCATCGCCGGTATCGCCGCCGCCACCCTGGGCAAGAAGCCCGTGGACTGGCACTGGCTGGTGGCTGACTACGACCGTATCCGCGAGCTGATCGGCGACACCATCGCTGGCTTCAGCGGCTTCAACCAGCGCCTGCGCGAGCCGGGCGGTTTCTACCTGGGCAACAGCGCTGCCAGCCGCGAATGGAATACCAGCACCGGCCGCGCCAACTTCAAGGCCAACCTGCTGCCCGACACACTGCTCGACGAGCGTGTACGCGCCAGCGGCCAGGTGCCTGACCTGATCATGCAGTCAATGCGCTCGCACGATCAGTACAACACCACCATCTACGGCCTGGACGACCGCTACCGTGGCGTGCGTGGCCAGCGCGAGGTGCTGTTCGCCAACGAAGCCGACATCATCCGCCTGGGCTTCCAGCCGGGGCAGCAAGTCGACATCGTGTCGTTGTGGGGGGATGAGCATGTGCGCCGTGTGCACGGCTTCACTCTGCTGGCCTTCGACATCCCGGCCGGGCAGGCGGCGGCGTACTACCCGGAGGTGAACCCGCTGGTGCCGCTGGAAAGCATTGGCGATGGCAGCCATACGCCGACGTCGAAGTTTATCGCCATCAAGCTGGAGCGGGCGCGGGACGACGGGCGCATCCTGTAGGAACGGTGCTGGCCTCTTCGCGGGCATGCCCGCTCCCACAGGAGTTCCACATGTTTCGATTCCTGTGCTGTACCTGTGGGAGCGGGCGTGCCCGCGAAGAGGCCGGAAGCCATGCCGCCAAAAACGAAAAAAGCCCTGTTCCATCAAGGTTCAGGGCTTCGTCATAAAGATCTCAGACAGCGAAAAAACGATAAAGTTTCACAGTAAATACAGTAAGTTAGAGAATTGTGTACAACTCGTGTTACTCGTCGGATTTCCGTTGCCAGGCGTGCCTGCAAGGCTCAAAAATCGCCTCGTCATCCTTATGAGGCTCTCTTGATGAAGAAGTACTCCTCGATACTGTTGTTGTCTTTCAGCTTGCTCAGCGGCGTTGCCATGGCAGGCGGCACCACCGAGGCCGGCATTGGCGGCGCATTGGGTGGGGTACTGGGCTCCGTGGTGGGCAACTCCATCGGTGGTAGCACCGGCGGCGCCATTGGTGCCGGCCTGGGCGGCGCGGCTGGCGGTGCCCTGGGTGCCGACAAGCGTCAGCGCGGGGAAGCCGCTATCGGCGGCGCGCTGGGCGCAGCAGGCGGTAACGTGGTCGGCCGCTCCGTGGGCGGCACTACCGGTAGCTACATTGGCGCAGCAGCCGGCGGTGGTGCCGGTGGCGCACTGGGTAACTACCTTGGTAAAGAGGCCGACAGAGACGATTACCACGAAGGCCGCCGCTACCGTCGTGGTTATGACGACGACCGCCGCCACTGGGACCGTGGCCACCACTACGGCCATCGCAAGCACAAGCGCCACTGGCGCGACTAACGCCTGAGGGCCTTGCCCCGGCAACAAAAGCCCCGCCCCTGCCAGCGGGGCTTTTTTATGCCTGCTGTTCCAGCAGCAAACCAGACAGGATCACCTGCAGCGCTTCTGGCAATGCCACTGGCCGGCCACTGGCGCGTTCGATGAACACCTGCACCACCGAGCCTGCCGCACACGCCTCCGGCTCGCCTGGGCGGAACAGGGCCAGGCGGTACTCCACCGTACTGCCCGCCAGGCGTGCCACCCCCAGCCCCACTTCCAGCACGTCCGGGAAGCCTGGCAGCGCGTAGAAATCCGCCGCCGAACTGACCACGAAGGCCGCCAGCTCGCCGTCACGCAGGTCCAGTTCGGCCTGTTCGACGAGGAACGCCTGGATGGCGGTTTCGAAGAAGCCGTGCACGGTGGCACCGGCGATGTGGCCGTTCAGGTCATTGTCCTGGGGGCGGGTGAGGATGGGGTGGAAGTGGGAGAAGGCAGTGCGCTGAGGGGATTCGGTCATCTGGCTGGCTCTTGTCTTCGCAATGGATGCTGACAGTGAAACAGAAAAACCGGATTTCCGCTGCTTGTGCCGGCCTCTTCGCGGGTCGCGATCCTCTGTAGGAGCGGCCTTGTGTCGCGATGGGCCGCAACGCGGCCCCGGGGGTTTCAGCTTCCATGCCTGAATTGCCGGGGCTGCTTTGCAGCCCATCGCGACACAAGGCCGCTCCTACAAGAGACTGCACCCGCCGGGAATCAGAAAACAAAAAAGCCGCCCCAAGGGGCGGCTTTCTCGTTGCGGGCGGGTGCAGCTTACAGCTGCGGGCCAGCGGCCTTGATGGCGTCGGAAACTTCGAACTTCTTGAAGTTTTCGATGAACAGCTTGGCCAGGCCTTTGGCGGCCTCGTCGTAGGCAGCCTTGTCAGCCCAGTTGGTGCGCGGGTTGAGCAGCTCGGTATCAACGCCCGGAACGGCCTTCGGCACGTCCAGGTTGATGATGTCCAGGTGCTCGGTTTCGGCACCGATCAGCGCGCCGCTCTGGATCGCAGCGATCACGGCACGGGTGGTCGGGATGCTGAAGCGCTTGCCAACGCCATAGCCACCGCCGGTCCAGCCGGTGTTGACCAGGTAGACCTTCGAGTCGAAGCCCTTGATACGCTTGATCAGCAGCTCGGCGTACTCGCCAGCCGGGCGCGGGAAGAACGGTGCACCGAAGCAGGTGGAGAAGGTCGACTTGATGCCGCTGCCCGAACCCATTTCGGTGGAACCGACCAGCGCGGTGTAGCCGGACAGGAAGTGGTAGGCCGCCTGCTCGTTGTTCAGGATCGAAACCGGAGGCAGAACACCAGTCAGGTCGCAGGTCAGGAAGATGACTGCGTTCGGCTCGCCGCCCAGGTTCGCTGCGGAACGCTTGGCAACGTGCTCCAGCGGGTAGGCCGCACGGCTGTTCTGGGTCAGGCTGACATCGGTGTAGTCGGCGTGCTTGTTGGCGTCGAGTACGACGTTTTCCAGCACGGCGCCATGCTTGATGGCTTTCCAGATGACCGGCTCGTTCTTCTCGGACAAGTCGATGCACTTGGCGTAGCAGCCGCCTTCGATGTTGAAGACCACGCCCTCGCCCCAGCCGTGCTCGTCGTCACCGATCAGGTAACGGCTTTCGTCGGCCGACAGGGTGGTCTTGCCGGTGCCGGACAGGCCGAAGAACAGGGTCACATCGCCTGCTTCGCCGATGTTGGCGGCGCAGTGCATTGGCAGCACGTCGGCAGCCGGCAGCAGGAAGTTCTGCACCGAGAACATGGCTTTCTTCATTTCGCCGGCGTAGCGCATGCCAGCGATCAGCACCTTCTTCTGGGCGAAGTTGATGATCACGCAACCGTCGGAGTTGGTGCCGTCACGCTCAGGCTCGCACACGAAGTTGGCGACGTTGAGGACCTGCCACTCGCCACGGCCAGCCGGGTTGTACTGCTCCGGGTTGATGAACAGGCAACGGCCGAACAGGTTCTGCCAGGCAGTCTGGGTGGTCATCTTCACCGGCAGGTAGTGCTCGGCGGCAGCCCCTACGTGAACGTAGGAAACGAAGTGATCCTGGGCGTTGTTGAACGCCTCGACGCGGTCCCACAGGGCATCGAACTTGTCGGCCGGGAACTTGCGGTTGATCGGGCCCCAGGAAATGGCGTCCTGGGTGGAAGGCTCTTCGACGATGAAACGGTCAGCCGGCGAACGGCCAGTACGGTGACCGGTCTCCACGACCAGTGCGCCAGTATCGGCTAGTACGCCTTCACCGCGTTGCAGCGCTTCTTTTACCAGCTCATCGACGCTCAGGTCGGTGTACACGGTGTTGTTGGCTTGCGTCATGAGATACCCCATCCGGCCCGAGGCCGAGTGCTCCAAACGTTTTGTAGTTGTCTTGAAAAAACTACTACAGCGAAAAAAGTGGCCGGATTATGCCAGAAACGCCCAAAAAAAGTAGGCCCCTCCTGTCAGAACTGCGCTTTTGCGCAATTCGACAGGAGATTGTCCTGTAGTTAAACGTTTCAGTGACGAGTTTCTGAGGCTACGTCAGTGCCGCCACCGGCAAACAGTTGCGCCACATCGCTGGCGTCGAAGAAATAGCGCTCGTTGCAGAACTGGCAATCGATCTCCACCTGCCCGCCGCATTCTTCCACCAGCGCCTTGGCATCGTGCTCGCCCAAACTGACCAGCGCATTGCCGGATCGTTCGCGCGAGCAGCTGCAATTGAAGCGCAGCGGCTGGATATCGAACAGGCGCACGGCATCTTCGTGATACAGGCGGTGCAGCAGGGTTTCGTTGTCTTCCGACCACTCTTCGGGCTTGAGCGTCTTGGCAAGGGCTACCACATGCTGCCAGCTGTCCTCGCGCTCTTCGTCGTCCGGCTGGCGATCGCGCGGCAACTGTTGCAGCAGCAAGCCACGGGCCTTGCCACCCACGGCGTTGAGCCAGAAGCGGGTGTTGAGTTGCTGTGACTGCACAAAGTAGTTGGTGAAGCATTCCGACAGGTCGGCGCCGTCGAGGTCGACGGTGCCCTGGTAGCGCTGGCCCTTGACCGGATCGATGGTCAGGGTCAGGTGGCCGTCGGGCATCAGCTGCGACAGGGTCGCATCCGCCGGGATCTGGTCCGCTTCGTAGCGGGCCATGCCACGGATGTCCCGGTCACCGGAACATTCCACCATCAACAGCGGGATCGGCCCTGCGGAACGCGCCTGCAGAATCAGCAGGCCGTCGAACTTCAGCGCCCCCACCAGCAAGGCGGTGGCGGCCATCAGCTCGCCCAGCAGTGCCTGCACCGGCTGCGGGTACTCATGACGCGCCAGCACCGCGGCGTAGCTGTCATCGAGAGACACCCACTCGCCGCGCACATCGCGCTCGTCGAAGATGAAACGTTGGGTGAAATCGGTATCAGGCAAGTCGCTCATAGGTTTTGGCTATCTGAAAATGATGACAAAATGGTTACAAGGGTTGTCGAAAAACATCCGAGAACCCCGTGACAGAGCGCTCACAAGGCGCTCCGATTCCTGTTTGCAATAGAGGTATTTTATGGATAATCGACCACTGTTCCAAGCAAGGTGGTCCTGGGGGCCATTGGCAGCCTGTACGCTGCTTCCTATCGCTCTACTGTGTTTCTGGTTATGGCCCATTGGCCAGATCTTGTGCCTGACTTTCGACGAGTGGCTGTTCCACAGCCTGAATGCGCCGCTGGCCGACAACACCACCTGGCGCTACATCTGGACCGTCGGTAGCCTGCGCCCATTCGACATCGTCGTCGGCCTGATCCTTCTGGCAGTGCTTATCCGTGGCGACTGGGTGTTCAAGGCAACCCAGGTGCGCCAGGCCTTTTTCGGCTTCCTGGTCACGCTAATCCTCTTAGTGGTGATTCGCGCGCTGTTTTCCAAGTGGGTGGATGCAGCCGGCTGGCAGCACAAGAGCCCTTCGATGATGTTCGACGAGGTGGTGCACCTCAGCGACTACTATCCGAACCTGGAGGCGGCCTGGGAGCTCAAGGACCGTTCCAGCAAGAGTTTCCCGGGGGATCATGCCTCGGTGCTGCTGGTCTGGGCGCTGTTCATGAGCGTGTTCAGCCGCCGCCTGGTGCAGTATCTGGTGGTCTGGGGGATGGCGGTGTTGTTCATGTTGCCGCGCCTGGTGGCCGGTGCCCACTGGGGGCAGGATGACTACATCGGCGGGCTGCTGATGGCAGTGCTGGCGTTGGGCTGGAGCTGCTACACGCCGCTGGCGGCCAAGGGGAGTGCAGTGCTGATGCGCTGGACGGCGCCGTTGTTCGCGATCGCGGCCAAGTTACCGTTGGTCGGGCGCTTGGCGGTGACCCGCTAGATCCTTGGGGCTACTGCGTAGCCCATCGCGACACAAGGCCGCTCCTACAGGGATTGCACAAGTTTCAAGGCTTGCGCAGTACCTGTGGGAGCTGGCTTGCCGGCGATGGCCGCAAAGCGGCCCCGGCTATTCGAAGCTCCCATGCAATTGGTGAATCTGCCGCCGCTGCTTCTTGGTCGGCCGCCCATCAGTGGTCACGCCCATCGCCCCGGCCTTGCGCAGTTCCGCCGCCTGCTCACGCCGGCGCACGCTGTCCTCGGTCTCTTCGTACAACGTCTGCGCCTCTGGCGCCCCACGCCGTACTACCGACAGAGCCTTCACCACCACGGTGCGCTCGTCGAACCCGGTGCGCAGCACGAACTCGTCACCCACCCGCGGCTCCTTGCCCGGCTTGCAGCGCTCACCCCGGCAATGCACCTTACCGCTCTCGATCGCCGCCTTGGCCAGCGCGCGGGTCTTGTAGAAGCGTGCCGCCCACAGCCATTTGTCCAGGCGGACCTTGTCGTCGTCTTCGGCTTTTTGTGCCATCCCGTTACCTCGAACGCTGTGTTTCATCGAACTGTACTACCGTAACGATCGGATGCAAAAAATCCCCGCCGTGCTTACAGTTCACCACCTCATCCGCAGGGTGCGTTTCGTGAAGACATTTGACCATTTGACTGTGATCGGCCTGCGCGAGTGGGTCGCCCTGCCCGACCTTGGCGTGGCCGGGCTGCGCGCCAAGATCGACACTGGCGCCAGCACCTCCAGCCTGCACGCCACCGAGGTGGAACCGTTCGAGCGCGACGGCCAGCCCTGGGTCCGCTTCACCGCACACCTGGGCTCGGTGGTGCAGTTGCGCCACCGCCGCTGCGAGGCACCGCTGGTGACCATGAAAACCATCAAGAGCTCCAACGGCCAGGCCCAGACCCGCTATGTCATCCGCACGTCACTGGCCCTGGGCGATGGTGTGTGGGAGGTGGAGTTCACCCTGGCCTGCCGCAAGAACATGCGTTATCGCCTGTTGCTGGGTTCCAAGGCCCTGATCCATGGCCAGCTGGTGGTCAACCCTGGCCTCAAATACGTACAAGACAAACCGGCCTTCCCGGCCACCCTTTCTACTGCCACAGGTGCTGCATGAAGATCGCTGTGCTGTCGCGCAATCCGCGTCTGTATTCCACCCGCCGCCTGGTCGAAGCCGGTACCCAGCGGGGCCACGAAATGGTGGTGATCGATACCCTGCGGGCCTACATGAACATTGCCAGCCACAAGCCGCAGATCCACTACCGCGGCAAGCCGCTGGAAGGCTTCGACGCGGTGATCCCGCGCATCGGTGCCTCGGTGACCTTCTATGGCTGCGCGGTGCTGCGCCAGTTCGAGATGATGGGCGTGTATCCACTCAACGAGTCGGTAGCGATAGCCCGCTCCCGCGACAAGCTGCGCTCGCTGCAACTGCTGTCGCGGCGCGGCATCGGCCTGCCGATTACCGGCTTCGCCCACTCGCCGGACGACATCCCCGACCTGATCCAGATGGTCAACGGCGCCCCGCTGGTGATCAAGGTGCTGGAAGGTACACAGGGCATCGGCGTGGTGCTGTGCGAAACCACCAAGGCCGCCGAATCGGTGATCGAGGCGTTCATGGGGTTGAAGCAGAACATCATGGTGCAGGAATACATCAAGGAAGCGGGTGGCGCGGATATCCGCTGCTTCGTGGTCGGCGACAAGGTCATCGCGTCGATGAAGCGCCAGGCCAAGCCGGGGGAATTCCGCTCCAACCTGCACCGCGGTGGGGTGGCCAGCCTGATCAAGATCACCCCGGAAGAACGCATGACCGCCATTCGCGCGGCCAAGGTGATGGGCTTGAGTGTGGCGGGTGTGGATATCCTGCGCTCCAACCACGGGCCGCTGGTGATGGAGGTGAACTCGTCGCCGGGCCTGGAGGGGATTGAAGTGACCACCGGCAAGAACGTGGCCGCCATGATCATCGAGCATCTGGAGAAGAATGGTGGGCCTAATCAGACTCGGACCAAGGGTAAGGGCTGAGATTTTGGGGCTGCTTTGCAGCCCATTCGCAGCACAAGGCTGCTCCTACAAGGGATCGCGCGCCCTGTAGGAGCGGCCTTGTGTCGCGAAAGGGCCGCAAAGCGGCCCCGGCAATCACACGGCATTACGCGGCAGCAACAGCCCCAAAGGCAACCGTACCCGCGCCTCGATCCCGCCACCAGAGCGATTGCGCAGTTCCACATTCCCACCATGCTGCGCCGCAATCCGCTTGACGATCGCCAGCCCCAGCCCGGTGCCCTTGCCACCCCGGGCCCGGTCACCACGAATGAACGGGTTGAAGATGGTCTCCAGCTCCGACTCGTCGATCCCCGTCCCGCGGTCCAGCACGCTCAGCACCACATACGGCGCACTCTCGTCGCCCGACACATAGGCGGCCACCTCGACCCCCTTGCCGGCGTGGTGCAGGGCATTGCCGATCAGGTTGCCCAGCATGCGCTTGAGCGAAACCCGGCGCAGCGGGAACGGTGGGATCGGCTCCAGGCACAGCCGCACCCGTTCTTCCGGCTGGTTGTACGGTGCCACCACTTCGCGCACCAGGTCGGCCAGGTCGACCTCCTCAACCGGCTCGTCACGGCCATCGCGGATAAAGGCCAGGAACTGGTCGAGGATCGCGTCCATGTCCTCGATATCGCGGACCATGTCGTCACTCAGTTCGCTGTCGCTGTCCAGCAACGACAGCGACAGGCGCAGGCGCGTCAGCGGTGTGCGCAGGTCGTGGGAAACCCCGGCCAGCATCAGCTCGCGCTCGCGCCCGGCCTGCTCGACATCCTCGGCCATCTGGTTGAAGGCCTTGTACACCTCGGTCATCTCGCTGGGCGTGTCGCTGATCGGCAGGCGCACGCTGCGCCCCTGGCCCAGCTGCCGGGCGGCGAAAACCAGGCGTTTGAGCGGCTGGTTCAGCTGGCGCACGAAGATCCAGGCCGAAGCTGTGGACAACAGGCCGATGGCCAGGAACCAACCCAGCACGTTCCAGATCTTCTGCCCACGCAGCGGGTGCGGGTACAGCGGTACCTTCAACCAACCCGGGCCCAGGCTTGGCGCATTGACCCACAACGCCGGCGGCGCATGAATGCGCAGCCGTACCTCGGTGTCTTCGCCCAACTCGGCCTGCATCTGCCGTTGGTAGATTTCGCTGTAGGGCCAGTGCTGCTCACCCTCGGGCACGCCCGAGCCGGTGACCCGGATAAGGCCTGCCGCTTCGGCGATCTTGTCGCGGTTTTCTTCGTCGGCCGCCCAATAGGCGCGCAGGGTCAGCGCAACACCGTGGCTGTACTGACGGTCGACCAGCACGTCCTCGTTCATCAGCAGGTAGACCAGGGTCAAGGCCTTGGAGAACAGGACGACGATCAACACCAGCCACAGGGTGCGGGCGAAGAAACTTTGCGGAAACCAGAGCGGTGTTTTCATCGACGGCGCGGCATCATTTACCGGCGTTTCCGTCCGGCACGAACACGTAGCCCACGCCCCACACGGTCTGGATATAACGCGGCTTGGACGGGTCCGGCTCGATCATGCGGCGCAGACGCGAGATCTGCACGTCGATGGAGCGTTCCAGCGCATCCCATTCGCGGCCACGCGCCAGGTTCATCAGCTTGTCGCGGGTCAGCGGCTCGCGTGCGTGCATCACCAGCGCCTTGAGCACGGCGAACTCGCCGGTGGTGAGCATGTGCACTTCGTCGCCACGCTTGAGTTCGCGGGTGGCCAGCGACAGCTCGTAGTCGCCGAAGGTGACCGACTCGTCTTCGCTACCAGGCGCACCCGGCACGCTCGGTGCCTGGCGACGCAGCACGGCCTTGACCCGGGCCATCAGCTCGTCCGGGTTGAACGGCTTGCCCAGGTAGTCGTCGGCGCCCAGCTCCAGACCCTTGATACGGCTGAGTTCATCGCCCTTGGCGGTGAGCATGATGATCGGGATCTGGTTGTTCTGCTGGCGCAGGCGCTTGCACGCCGACAGGCCATCCTCGCCGGGCAGCATCAGGTCGAGCACCACCAGGTTGAACACCTCACGCTGCAGCAGGCGGTCCATCTGCTCGGTGTTGGGCACCGCGCGGGCACGGTAGCCCTTGCTGGTGAAGAAACGTTCCAGCAGGCTGCTCAGCCCCGGGTCGTCGTCGACGATGAGAATCTTGTCACCTTCAGCGGTGTTTGGCGTGCCGGTCATGAATAACTCCTCTGATATCGCCGCGCATTATGGCGTAGCCATTGCTGCACGTTGCGTGAGCATTGTTAGCAGATTTTTCCCCCGGCGCCAGTTTCGGCTGGCCGGGCGCCATCACCGCAAGCCGTTTGCGATGGGTATAATGCGCGGCTTTCATCCAGCGCCGCCGGGCGAAAGGCCCACAGGCGACCCCCGTATTCACAAATGTCAGGTGGTTTACATGGACAGCATCAACAGCCGTATCGCCGAGGAACTGGGCGTACGCCCCCAGCAGGTCGAGGCGGCCGTGGGCCTGTTGGACGAAGGCTCGACCGTGCCCTTCATCGTCCGCTACCGCAAGGAAGTGACCGGTAGCCTGGACGACACCCAGCTGCGCCATCTGGAAGAGCGCCTGCGCTACCTGCGCGAACTCGACGAGCGCCGCGCCAGCATCCTGGCCAGCATCGAGGAGCAGGGCAAGCTGACCCCGGAACTGGCCCGTGAGATCAAGCTGGCCGATACCAAGACCCGCCTCGAAGACCTGTACCTGCCGTACAAGCAGAAGCGCCGCACCAAGGGCCAGATCGCCCTGGAAGCCGGCCTCGGCGAGCTGGCCGACGGCCTGTTCAACAACCCAGACCTTGCCCCGGAAAGCGAAGCCGCACGCTTCGTCAACGCCGACAAGGGCGTGGCCGACGTCAAGGCCGCGCTTGAAGGCGCCAAGTACATCCTCATGGAGCGCTTCGCCGAAGACGCCGCCCTGCTCGACAAGCTGCGCAGCTTCCTCAAGCAGGAGTCGGTGCTCAGCGCCCGCGTCGTGCCTGGCAAGGAAGAAGAAGGCGCCAAGTTCCGCGACTACTTCGCCCATGACGAACTGCTGCGCAACGCCCCGTCGCACCGCGCCCTGGCAATTTTCCGCGGGCGTAACGAAGGTGTGCTGAGCGCCTCGCTGAAAGTCGGCGAAGAACTGCCCGGCACCCTGCACCCGTGCGAACTGATGATCGGCAACCACGTCGGCATCGAGAACCGCAACCGCCCGGCCGACAAGTGGCTGGGCGAAGTGGTGCGCTGGACCTGGAAGGTCAAGCTCTACACCCACCTGGAAACCGACCTGTTCGGCGAGCTGCGCGACAACGCCGAAGGCGAGGCGATCAATGTGTTCGCCCACAACCTGCACGACCTGCTGCTGGCCGCCCCGGCTGGCCCGCGTGCCACCCTGGGCTTCGACCCGGGCCTGCGCACCGGTTGCAAGATCGCCGTGGTCGATGCCACCGGCAAGCTGCTGGACCACACCACGGTCTACCCGCACGCGCCGAAGAACGACTGGGACCGCACCATTTCGATCATGGCTGCACTGTGCGCCAAGCACTCCGTGGAGCTGATCGCCATCGGCAACGGCACCGCCAGCCGCGAAAGCGACAAGCTGGTGGCGGAGCTGGTCAAGAAGTACCCGGCGCTGAAGATCACCAAGATCATGGTCTCCGAGGCCGGCGCTTCGGTGTATTCCGCATCGGAACTGGCCGCCCGCGAATTCCCGGACCTGGACGTGTCGATCCGTGGCGCCGTGTCGATTGCCCGCCGCCTGCAGGACCCGCTGGCCGAGCTGGTGAAGATCGACCCGAAATCCATCGGTGTCGGCCAGTATCAGCACGACGTGTCCCAGCTGAAACTGGCGCGCGGCCTGGACGCTGTGGTCGAGGACTGCGTGAACGCCGTGGGCGTGGACGTCAACACCGCCTCGGTGGCGCTGCTGACGCGCATCTCCGGCCTCAACGCCACCTTGGCGCAGAACATCGTCGCCCATCGCGATGCCAACGGCCCGTTCGCCACTCGTGCTGCGCTGAAAAAGGTCAGCCGCCTGGGTGAGAAAACCTTCGAACAGGCCGCCGGCTTCCTGCGCGTGATGAACGGCGACAACCCGCTGGACGCCTCCGCGGTTCACCCCGAGGCCTACCCGCTGGTACAGCGCATTGCCGCCGACACCGACCGCGACATCCGCTCGCTGATCGGTGACAGCAGCTTCCTCAAGCGCCTGGACCCGAAGAAATTCACCGATGAAACCTTCGGCCTGCCGACCGTCACCGACATCCTGCAGGAACTGGACAAGCCTGGCCGCGACCCACGCCCCGAGTTCAAGACCGCCACCTTCCAGGACGGCGTCGAGGACCTCAAGGACCTGGAACCGGGCATGATCCTCGAAGGCGTGGTGACCAACGTCACCAACTTCGGTGCCTTCGTCGACATCGGCGTGCACCAGGACGGCCTGGTGCACATCTCGGCGCTGTCGGAGAAGTTCATCAAGGACCCACGTGAAGCGGTCAAGGCCGGCGACGTGGTCAAGGTCAAGGTCATGGAAGTGGACATCCCGCGCAAACGCGTCGGCCTGTCCATGCGCATGAGCGACACCCCGGGCGAGAAGGTAGACGGCAACCGCGGTGGTAACCGTGGCAATGGCGGCAACCGCCAGCAGCAGGCGCCGCGTCAGCGCGAAACCGCCACTGCGGCACCGGCCAACAACGCCATGGCCGCCCTGTTCGCCAACGCCAAGCAGCTGAAGAAGAAGTGATGGACGTTCCACGCGAATACGTCGAAAGCGCCTTCAGCCAGCTCCTCGGGTGCCGCCTGCAACGCCTGGAGACAGGTGTTGCCGAGGTAGCCCTGGCGCTCGAGCCACACTTGCGCAACCGCGGCCAGAAGCTGCACGGCGGGGCGATCTTCAGCCTGGTGGACATTGCCATGGGCCTGGCCTGCTCGGCCAGCCATGGCTTCGACCAGCAAAGCGTCACCATCGAGTGCAAGATCAACTACATGCGCGCCGTCAGTGACGGCGAGGTGCTGTGCACCGCCCGTGTGCTGCACGCCGGGCGGCGCACCCTGGTGGTCGACGCCGACGTAGTTCAGGGCGACAAGCTGGTGGCGAAAGCGCAAGGAACCTTCGCGGTTCTCTAGCTCACCAAGCAGTATCTGCGGTATTTTCGGCAACAGCCGGGGGCCGCTTCGCGCCCCATCGCCGGCAAGCCGGGCTCCCACAGGTAATCCACAAGCCTGAATATCGTGGTTTACCTGTGGAGCCCGGCTTGCCGGCGATGGGCTGCGAAGCGGCCCCCGAAGTCGGCGCTGCGCAATGCCGGAACCGCGTAAACCAGGCGACAACGCCAGTTCCTTTTCCCACTACCCTTGTAGACCGTCTTTTCTACCCCCATATTGGGGCGACTGACGCGTGAAGGAATACATCTTGAGCGACCTCCTCAACCGCCGCCTGAGCCTGCTCGGCGCCAATCTCCCCCTGCTCAAGCAGTGCCTGCACGGTATTGAGCGCGAATGCCTGCGCGTGACCGACGAAGGTCGCCTGGCCCAGACCCCGCATCCGCAAGCACTGGGATCGGCGCTGACCAACGAGCAGATCACCACCGATTATTCCGAGTCGCTGCTGGAGTTCATCACCCCGGCCCTGCCCGACCCGGCCAAGGTGCTGGAAAGCCTCGAAGAGACCCACCGTTTCGTCTACAGCAAGCTGGGCGACGAATACCTGTGGAGCCCGTCGATGCCCTGCACGCTGCCGGCCGAGGAGGACATCCCGATCGCCGAGTACGGCAGCTCGAACATCGGCAAGCTCAAGCACGTCTACCGCAAGGGCCTGGCCCTGCGCTACGGCCGCACCATGCAGTGCATCGCCGGTATCCATTACAACTTCTCGCTGCCCGAAGCGCTGTGGCCGTTGCTGCGCGCCGCAGAAGGCGGCAGCGAGAGCGACCGCGACTACCAGTCGTCGGCCTATATCGCGCTGATCCGCAATTTCCGCCGCTACAGCTGGCTGCTGATGTACCTGTTCGGCGCCTCGCCGGCCCTGGACAAAGGCTTCCTGCGTGGCCGCCCGCACCAGCTCGAAGAGCTGGACGCCGAAACCCTGTACCTGCCCTACGCCACCAGCCTGCGCATGAGCGACCTGGGCTACCAGAGCAACGCCCAGGCCGGCCTCACGCCGTGCTACAACAACCTGGCCAGCTACACCGACAGCCTGCGCAAGGCGGTGGGCACGCCCTACCCGCCTTACGTCGAAGTCGGCACGCACGTGGATGGCGAGTGGGTACAACTGAACACCAACATCCTGCAGATCGAAAACGAGTACTACTCGAACATTCGCCCCAAGCGCGTCACCTACACCGGCGAGCGGCCGATCCAGGCCCTGACCTCGCGCGGCGTGCAGTACGTGGAAGTGCGTTGCCTGGACATCAACCCGTTCCTGCCGGTGGGCATCGACCTGACCGAGGCGCGCTTCCTCGACGCGTTCCTGCTGTTCTGCGCGCTGGAAGACAGCCCGCAACTGGACAACGGCGAATGCGGCCAGTGCACCAACAACTTCCTGACCGTGGTCAAGGAAGGCCGGCGCCCGGGCCTGGAACTGCACCGCAATGGCCAGCCGATCGGCCTGAAGGCCTGGGCCAGCGAGCTGATCGAGCGTATTCGGCCACTGGCCGAGCTGCTCGACCAGGCGCAAGGCGGTGCAGAACACGGCAAGGCCCTGGATGCCCAGCAGGCCAAGGTCGACGACGCCTCGCTGACCCCGTCGGCCCAGGTACTGGCGCGCATGACCGAGCATGACGAAAGCTTCGTCAAGTTCTCCCTGCGCCAGAGCCGCATCCACGCCGAAACCTTCCGCGAGCAGCCACTGCCGGTCGAGCGCCAGCAGGCCTTCGAAACCCTCGCCCGCGACTCGCTGGCCGAGCAGTCGCGCCTGGAACAGCAGGAAGTCGGCGACTTCGACCTGTTCGTCGGCGCCTACCAGGCCAGCATCCTGGCGATCAGCAACTGATGACCCGCACTGCCACCCCGCGCAAGCCGCGCGCCAGCAGCCAGGCCAGGATCGAGGCGATCCTGGCGGCTGCACGCGAGTTGCTGGCCGAGCTGGGGGTGGCGAGCCTGTCGATCTACAGCGTGGCCGAGCGCGCGCAGATTCCACCGTCGTCGGTGTACCACTTCTTCGCCAGCGTGCCGGCGCTGCTGGAGGCGTTGACGGCCGATGTACACCGGGCCTTCCGTGAAGCGCTGAGCGCGCCGATCGACAGCAGTGCGTTCAACACCTGGCACGAACTGTCACGGCTGATCGAGCAGCGCATGCTGGATATCTACAACGAGGACGCCGCGGCGCGGCAACTGATCCTGGCCCAGCATGGCCTGAGCGAAGTGGTGCAGGCCGACCGGCAGCACGACATGGAACTGGGCGACTTGATGCACAAGTTGTTCGACCAGCACTTTCATCTGCCTGTGATGCCGGCGGATGTGGATGTGTTTGCCCTGGCCATGGAGTTGAGTGACCGGGTGTATGCACGGTCGGTGCAGCTGCATGAGGCGATCACCCCGCGCATGGCCGAGGAAGGCAAGCGAGTGTTCGAGGCGTATCTGGGGTTGTATCTGCCGCCATTTCTGGCCAAGCGTTCCAGCTGAGATCATTGGGGCCGCTGTGCGGCCCTTCGCGGGCACGCCCGCTCCCACAGGGTCCGCGCAAAACCTGAAACCTGCGCAGTACCTGTGGGAGCGGGCGTGCCCGCGAAGGGCTGCAAAGCAGCCCCATGGCCCACACCCATCACAGCTTGGCGATGGACACTTCAGTCGACTTCACGAAGGCAATCACCTCACTGCCCACCTGCAGCTCCAGCTCACGCACAGAGCGGGTGGTGATGACCGAAGTGACGATGCCCGAGGCGGTCTGCACGTCGATTTCCGACAGTACCGGGCCTTCCAGGATTTCCTTCACGGTGCCTTTGAACTGGTTGCGAACGTTGATGGCTTTGATGGTCATGATTTGATTCCTTCTCTATGGCTTCAGTCTGGTAAGTGAGTCAGTGCGCCCAACGCAGTTGCGTGGGCAAAGGGGCTACAGGATCCGGCTCGGGCGCAGCGCCCGGAGCCGACAGAACACGGTTGAGCACTTCGCTTTCCAGCGCGGCCAGGCGGTGCGAACCACGCGCCCGAGGCCGTGCCAGGTCGACAGTGAGGTCGAGCCCGACCTCGCCGTCCTCGATCAGGATCACCCGGTCAGCCACGGCGACTGCCTCGCTGACATCGTGGGTAACCAGCAACACGGTGAAGCCGTGCTGACGCCACAGGCGTTCGATCAGTTGCTGCATCTCGATACGGGTCAATGCATCCAGCGCACCGAGCGGTTCGTCCAGCAGCAGCAGGCGCGGCTGGTGAATCAGCGCCCGGGCCAGGGCCACGCGCTGCTTCTGGCCGCCCGACAGAGCCGCCGGCCATTCATTGGCGCGATCGGCCAGGCCAACCGACTCCAACGCTTCCAGCGCACGCGGGCGCCAGTCGCCGGACAGGCCCAGGCCAACGTTGTCGATCACTTTCTTCCATGGCAGCAGGCGCGCGTCCTGGAACATCAGGCGGGTTTCTTCACGGGCCTGCTCCAACGGCGCGGCACCGGCCAGCAACTGGCCTGCAGTGGGCTGGTCGAGACCGGCCAGCAGGCGCAGCAAGGTGCTCTTGCCGCAGCCACTACGGCCGACGATGGCGACGAACTGGCCGGCAGGAATATGCAACTCGATGCCCTTTAGTACCTCGCGCTGGCCAAAGGTCTTGCGCAGGCCGCTGGAAGCCAGCGGGATGCCACGCAGCAGGCGTGGCGGCTGTTCTTTGAGTACGGTCATGCGCCCTCCTTCTTCGCCACTTGATAGCCCGGGTGCCAGCGCAGCCACACACGCTCCAGGCCGCGGGCGGCGAGGTCGGCAAGCTTGCCGAGCACGGCATACAGGACGATGGCCAGCACCACCACGTCGGTCTGCAGGAACTCACGGGCGTTCATCGCCAGGTAACCGATGCCGGCATTGGCCGAAATGGTTTCGGCAACGATCAGGGTCAGCCACATGAAGCCCAGGGCAAAGCGCACGCCGACCAGGATCGAAGGCAATGCCCCGGGCAGGATCACCTGGCGGAACAGGCTGAAGCCGGACAAACCATAGCTGCGCGCCATCTCCACCAGCGCCGGGTCGACGTTGCGGATGCCGTGGTAGGTGTTCAGGTAGATCGGGAACAGCGTGCCCAGCGCGACCAGGAAGATCTTTGCCGACTCGTCGATACCGAACCACAGGATCACCAGCGGGATCAGCGCCAAGTGCGGCACGTTGCGGATCATCTGCACCGAGCTGTCGAGCAGGCGTTCGCCCCAGTTCGACAGGCCGGTGATGAAGCCCAGCACCAGGCCGATGCTGCCACCGATGACGAAGCCCAGCCCGGCACGCCAGCCACTGATGGCCAGGTGGGTCCAGATCTCGCCGCTGCGCACCAGCTCGACGCCGGCGCTGACCACGGCGCTGGGCGCCGGCAGGATGCGCGTTGACAGCCAGCCGGCGCTGACCGCCAGCTGCCAGGCAGCCAGCAGCAGTACCGGCAGCGCCCATGGCGCCAGGCGCTGGCCAAGGTTGTTGGAAGTTGCACGACTCATGGCCTGGCCCTCAGCTCTGCGCAACGGACTTGGGCAGGATGTCGTTGGCCACCATTTCGCCAAACGGGCTCACATAACCACCGGTCTTGGCTTGCTCCGGGCGTTGCACATCCAGGTGCGGGAACAGCAGCTCGGCCACCCGGTACGACTCTTCCAGGTGCGGGTAGCCGGAGAAGATGAAGGTATCGATGCCCAGCTCGGCATATTCCTTGACCCGCGCCGCGACGGTCGGGCCATCCCCCACCAGCGCGGTACCGGCACCACCACGCACCAGACCGACACCGGCCCACAGGTTGGGGCTGACTTCCAGCTTGTCACGGTTGCCGTTGTGCAGGGCGGCCATGCGTTGCTGGCCGACCGAGTCGAAGCGCGCCAGCGAGGCCTGGGCGCGAGCGATGGTGTCGTCGTCCAGGTGCGAGATCAGCTTGTCGGCAGCGGCCCAGGCTTCTTCGTTGGTTTCCCGCACGATCACGTGCAGGCGGATACCGAAGCGCACTTCGCGGCCCTGGGCGGCGGCTTTCTCACGCACCTGGGCAATTTTTTCAGCGACCGCACTCGGCGGCTCGCCCCAGGTCAGGTACAGCTCGACCTGCTCGGCGGCCAGGTCCTGCGCAGCTTCCGAGGAACCGCCGAAATACAGTGGCGGGCGTGGTTGCTGGATCGGCGGGTAGAGCAGCTTGGCGCCCTTCACCTGGATGTGCTTGCCGTCGTAGTCGACCACCTCGCCTTCCAGCACCTTGCGCCAGATACGGGTGAATTCCACAGAGGCTTCATAACGTTCCTGATGGTTCAGGTGCAGGCCGTCACCGGCCAACTCGTCCGGGTCGCCACCGGTCACCAGGTTGAACAGCGCGCGGCCGTTGGACAGGCGATCAAGCGTTGCTGCCTGGCGTGCCGCCACGGTCGGCGAAATGATCCCGGGGCGCAGGGCGACCAGGAACTTCAGGCGCTGGGTCACCGGGATCAACGATGCCGCGACCAGCCAGGAGTCCTCGCAGGAGCGCCCGGTAGGGATCAGGACGCCACCAAAGCCGAGCCGGTCGGCCGCCTGGGCGATCTGCTGCAGGTAGCCATGGTCGACGGCGCGCGCGCCATCGGAGGTGCCCAGGTACTTGCCGTCACCGTGGGTAGGAAGGAACCAGAAGATGTTAAGGCTCATTGGAGTTGTCTCCTCAAGGGGGCTCAGCCAGGGCGGCGCCCCGGCGCAGGCAAATCAATCAAGGCGCACTGGCGACCTTGGCCGGGGGTGTCCAGATCACGTCCTTGATGCTCAGCGGCTTGGGAATCAGCTTCAGTGCCTGGAACGTGTCGGCGATCTTCTGTTGCGCGGCCACCACTTCCGGGGTGAGCGGCGCGGCACCGTAGCCTTGGCGCTTGACCGAGGTCAGGGTGATGTCGGCAGGCAGGCCGAGCAGCGGCGCGACCTGGTCGGTCACTTCCTGCGGGTTGGCCTGGGACCATTGACCTACGGCACGCACTTCTTCGATCAGGGTGTTGATCACCGCCGGGTGCTGGGTCGCGTAGTTGCGGGTGGCCAGGTAGAACTGATGGTTGTCGACCAGGCCCTTGCCGTCACGCAGGGTATGAGCCTGCAGCTGTTTCTCGGCGGCAGCCTGGTACGGGTCCCAGATCACCCAGGCGTCCACGCTGCCGCGCTCGAAGGCGGCGCGGGCGTCGGCCGGGGGCAGGTACACCGGCTGGATGTCGCTGTATTTCAGGCCTGCGTCTTCCAGGGCGCGAACCAGCAGGTAGTGAACGTTGGAGCCTTTGTTGAGGGCGACTTTCTTGCCCTTGAGGTCTTTGACCGACTGGATCGGCGAGCCCTTCGGCACCAGGATCGCCTCGCTGTGTGGCGCTGGCGGCTCGTAGGCGACGTACAGCAGGTCGGCACCGGCGGCCTGGGCGAACACCGGCGGGGTTTCACCGGTGACACCAAAGTCGATGGAGCCGACGTTCAGCCCCTCAAGCAGCTGCGGGCCGCCGGGGAACTCGGTCCATTGCACCTGCACGCCCTGCTCGGCCAGGCGCTTTTCCAGCGTGCCCTTGGCCTTGAGCAGCACCAGGGTGCCGTATTTCTGGTAACCGATACGCAGGCTCTCGGCCTGGGCTTGGGTGATGGCGCCGAAGGACACAGCCGCCGCAAACAGGGCGACCAGACCGCGACGCAAGAAGACTGTGCGCATGGCGCTCTCCTGTGCGAGTGGGTTCGGGTTGCACCTGCTTGCCTCGTTGTCGGGCGAGTAAGGTGGTAAAGCGGGTTGGGCCGGTCAGATGCTCCAGCGAGCGCTGATCAGGCGTTCGTTCAATACGCCGGGGGCCACGGGGCGCGGCCGACGGGCCAGTGCAACGTGGAAGGTTTCCAGCGCGTCCTGCAGGCGCTCTTCCAGCGCTGCTACCAGCTGCGCGGGCCTGGAGCCTTCTGCGTAGGCGACCTGGCTGTCGTCGGCGAAGATCCCTTGCAGGGTCTCTTGCGCCTTGAGTGCCGACAGCACGGGTTTCAGTGCGTAATCCACCGCCAGCATGTGGGCGATGCTGCCGCCGGTGGCGATCGGCAACACGATCTTGTGTGCCAGGGCGCGTTCGGGCAGCAGGTCGAGCAAGGTTTTCAGGGCACCGGCAAACGAGGCCTTGTACACCGGCGTGGCGACGATCAGGCCATCGGCCTGGGCCACCAGCTGCTGGAAGTGCTGCACCTGCGGGCTGTCGAATCGGGCGTGCAGCAGGTCTTCGGCGGGAAAGTCACGTACCTGGAACGTCACTACCTCGACGCCACGGTCCTGCAGCCACTGGCGAGAACGCTCCAGCAGCACGCCGGAGCGTGAACGGGTACTGGGGCTACCACCGATTGAGACGACCAGCATTGCAGCGCTTCCTTGTGTTCTGTTGGAGGTGACATTAACAGTCGCCGCATATATCTAGAAATCATATTTTTTCATTTGTTTATTCCATTTTTATCAATCTCCTGTTTTGGCCCTTTCGCGGGTAAACCCGCTCCCACAGGGACCGCACAAGGCCTGAGACTTGCGCTATCCCTGTGGGAGCGGGTTTACCCGCGAAGAAGCCCACGCAGTTTCAGCAGGCATAAAAAAGGGCCGTCGAAACGGCCCGAATATCCCTGCTTTGGCTAAGAGCAATGCAACGAGGAATCCTTTAACGATTGGGCTGCGGGGTCAGCCGCAGATAGGGTTTGACCGCCCGGTAACCTTTGGGGAAGCGCTGCTTGATCTCTTCCTCGTCCTTCAGCGAGGGCACGATCACGACGTCGTCACCGTCCTGCCAGTTACCTGGTGTGGCGACCTTGTGGTTGTCGGTCAGCTGCAGCGAGTCGATCACCCGCAAGATTTCGTTGAAGTTGCGCCCGGTACTGGCCGGGTAGGTGATGGTCAGGCGCACCTTCTTGTTCGGGTCGATGACGAACAGCGAGCGCACGGTCAGGGTGTCGCTGGCGTTCGGGTGGATCAGGTCGTACAGGTCGGACACCTTGCGGTCGGCGTCGGCAATGATCGGGAAGTTGACCACGGTGTTCTGGGTTTCGTTGATGTCATCGATCCAGCGGTGGTGCGAATCGACCGGGTCCACCGACAGGGCGATGGCCTTGACCCCGCGTTTGGCGAAATCGTCCTTCAGCTTGGCGGTAAGGCCCAGTTCGGTGGTGCACACCGGGGTGAAATCGGCCGGGTGAGAGAACAACACCCCCCAGCTGTTGCCCAGCCACTCGTGGAAGCGGATCTTGCCTTCGCTGGAATCCTGTTCGAAATCGGGGGCGATATCGCCGAGTTTTAGGCTCATGGGCTGCGGCTCCTGTGCTGGGTTATCTACCGTGTGGGTTCAATGTGCCTGCATTCGATTAAAAATAAAAAGAATAAATACTGATTTATTTATAACCATTCGGCATACGAAATTGCAGACACAAAAAAGCCTCGCACTAGGCGAGGCTTCTTGTTCAGCTACGGCTTACATGAAGTTGTAAGTGTAGTTCACGATGAAGCGAGTCTGATCTTTGTCGACTGGCGCTTCACCCTCACCACGGTAGACACCGTGACGCAGGCTAGCGCCCAGGCCCTTGAGGGTGCCTTCCTGGATCACATAGTCGATACGAGCGTCACGTTCCCACTCGTGGTAAGTACCGTTACCGGAGAAGTTACGGATATCGGTACCGCGCAGGTAGGCGACCGAAGCCTTCAGGCCAGGCACGCCAACGCGGGCGAAGTCATAGCTGTACTGGCCGAAGGTGGTGTTGGTACCAGCACGGGCGAACTGGTTGATCATACTATCGGTGAACAAGTAGAAGCTCGCGCCACCTGCACCTTCTGGTCGGCCATTGCCATCGGTCACCGAACCTTGGTTCAACCAGACGAAACCACCGTCATCGCTAACTTGCTGATGACCCAGCATCAAGGCATGGCCACCCAAGCTGTAGGTAAACATGGCAGACCAGGTCTTGTTGTCGACCTCGCCATTGTTCTTGCGATAGCCGCCGTTGTTGTTGAAGCTGTATTCGCCAGGCCCGTTCTTGCCATCGCTACTGCTGTCGAAGTATCGCAGATCAGTCTTGAACGATTGGTCATCGGAAATCTTGAAGATGTGGGTAGCACCCAGGAAGTGCTGCTTGTAGAAGTCTTTCAGATTCGAGTAGTAGTACTGCAGCGTCAGGTCAGGGGTGAGCTTGTAGTCCAGGCCACCGTAGATGAACTTGTTGCTGTCGGCAGTAGCACCGTTGACCGACAGGCCAGTACGGTTGCTCGAAGCACGCCCCATAGCGTGGGTCAGCTGACCGGCGTTGATGGTCAAGTTGTCGATTTCTTTCGACTGGATGGTGCCGCCTTCGAAGGTTTGCGGCAGCAAACGACCATCGTTGGAGACCAGAATCGGCAGGTTCGGCGCCAGGGCGCTACCGAAGTGGGCCTCGGTTTTGGAGAAACGAGCCTTGGCGTTACCACCAATACGAGCCCACTGGCTCACGGCGGAACCATCGGTGTCGCTCGGGAAGAAGGTGCTGCTATTCGGGTGCTTGCCGCGACCGCCGTCGAGGTGGATACCCCACAGAGCTTGTACATCAACGCCGAAGCCTACGGTGCCCTCGGTGAAACCGGAAAGGTAGTCGAGCTTGAAGCCCTGACCCGACTCACGGTTGTCAGCACCACCTTCGCGGTTGTCATCGTTGAAGTACATGGTGCGCGAGCTGAGCGACAGTTTGCTGTCTTCAACGAAACCGGCAGCGCCTGCTTGTTGGGCGAGAACCCCCAGTGCCACGGCCAGTGCCAGGCTGGACTTGTACATGTTTTGCTCCTCTACGTTCTAATTCTTGTGTATCTCTGGCGGTGGGATCTGCTGCCCCGCTCACCGTGGATTGGCGATTTAGTCCCAAAGCGTGACCGTTTAGTCAATCGTTTCTAAACATTTCGCGACTTTGGTCTAAGACGCCACCTGCGCTACAGGATAATGACAATCCTATAAATCCAAAATGACCGTTTTATGAATTGGTAAGATTTTTAAGGAATATGTTAGGAACTGTTACTGCGATTCGTTAGCAGCAGGTCGCTTTTCATAACTGCTGGTTATTTGCAAACGTTTGCTCATAACCTAATTCCGTATCGTTCTATCGGGACGAAAAAGCCTAGCAGCACTCTCGGATTTCGCCATTGAGCGAAATCACCAGCCCTCCCTGCTAATGCGCCCCCCCCCTGTAGGAGCGGCCTTGTGTCGCGATGGGGTGCGAAGCAGCCCCCAAAATCTCAGCCAACGCCGCATAAATTGCCGGGGCCGCTTTGCGGCCCATCGCGACACAAGGCCGCTCCTACAGGGATCGCGTAAAGGCAGGCGGTGATTTCAAACAATTGGCTCCTAAGCTAATGCAAAAAAGTTATTTATTTTACTTTTCTTAGATCATTTAGCCTTCTCGCCATCCATCACATCGATTGCCTGACGAGAGGTTCACCATGATCCCGCACGCTCCGCTGCGCCTGTTCGCCGCCCTGACCCTCGCCAGCGCCAGCTGGTTGGCCCAGGCTGCAGACCTGACCGTGGCCTACCAGACCACCGTCGACCCGGCCAAGGTGGCGCAGGTCGATGGCAACTACGAAAAAGCCAGCAAGGCCAGCATCGACTGGCGCAAATTCGACAACGGTGCCGACGTAATCACCGCCGTAGCCAGCGGCGATGTACAGATCGGCTACCTGGGCTCCAGCCCGCTTGCCGCAGCAGCCACCCGCAAGCTGCCGGTCGAGACCTTCCTGATCGCCACGCAGATTGGCGCCGGTGAAGCACTGGTCGCCCGCGACAGCATCAAGACGCCGCAGGACCTGGTCGGCAAGAAAGTCGCCGTGCCTTTCGTCTCCACTGGCCACTACAGCCTGCTGGCCGCGCTGAAGAGCTGGAACATCGACCCGGCCAAGGTGCAGATCCTCAACCTGGCGCCACCGGCAATCATTGCCGCCTGGAAGCGCGGCGACATCGATGCCACCTACGTCTGGGACCCGGCCCTGGGTGTGGCCAAGGAAAACGGCAAGGTGCTGATCACCTCCGGCGAGCTGGCCGAGAAAGGCGCACCGACCTTCGACGCATGGATCGTGCGCAAGGACTTCGCCGCTAAGCAACCCGACGTGGTCAAGGCCTTCGCCAAGGTCACCCTCGACGCCTACGCCGACTACCGCAAGAACCCGCAAGCCTGGCTGGCAAACCCCGACAACGTGAGCAAGCTGGCCAAACTTTCGGGCGCCAAGCCTGCCGACATCCCGGTGCTGCTGCAGGGCAACGTCTACCCGCTGGCCGCCGACCAGGCCAACGCACTGGGCGCACCGACCACCCAGGCGCTGACCGACACGGCCACCTTCCTCAAGCAGCAAGGCAAGGTCGACGCGGTGCTGCCGGACTACTCGCCCTACGTCAGCGCCAAGTACCTCCCCAACTAAGCCTGTAGAAACCGACCGGAGCCTGCCATGGCCTTGCTCGAACTGGAGCGCATCAGCGCACAGTACCCCGGTGCCGAAACCCCGGTACTGGCCGACATCAACCTGAGTCTGGGGCCGCGCCAACTGCTGGTGGCCCTGGGTCCTTCCGGCAGTGGCAAGACCTCGCTGCTCAACCTCATCGCAGGCTTCGTCGCCCCCAGCGGCGGGCGCATCACCCTGGACGGCGTGCCCGTCCAGGGCCCCGGCGCCGAGCGCGGCGTAGTGTTCCAGGACGATGCGCTGCTGCCCTGGCAGAACGTGCTGGGCAACGTCGCATTCGGCCTGGAACTGGCCGGCGTGCCACGCGCCGAGCGTGAGGCCAAGGCCCGCGAAATGCTGGCCCTGGTCGACCTCGACGGCTTTGGCGAACGGCGTATCTGGCAATTGTCCGGTGGCCAGAAGCAGCGTGTTGGCCTGGCCCGGGCGTTGGCAGCCGATCCACGAGTGTTGCTGATGGACGAACCGTTCGGCGCACTTGATGCCTTCACCCGCGAGCAGATGCAGGAGTTGTTGCTGCAGGTATGGCAACGCACCGCCAAGCCGGTGTTCCTGATTACCCACGACATCGAAGAAGCCGTGTTCCTCGCCAGTGAACTGGTACTGCTGGCGCCCAACCCGGGGCGCGTGGTGGAGCGCCTGCAACTGGACTTCGGCCAGCGCTACGCAGCGGGTGAATCGGCGCGGGCCATCAAGTCCGACCCGGCTTTTATCGAAACCCGCGAGCACGTACTTGCGCGGGTGTTCTCTCAACGCCAAAGCCTGCAGGAGCGCGCATGAGCAGCCTGGACCTGCCGGTCACCGGCAAGCGCAATACCCAACCCCGGCCAGCCACCAAGCTGCGCCGCCCCCTGCCCACCCGCTGGATCAGCACTCTGACCCTGGCCAGCCTGCTGTTGGCCTGGTGGCTGGTGACCGCGGTCGGCTGGATCGAGCCGCTATTCCTGCCCTCGCCCGCCGACATCCTGGCCAAGGCCGGGACCCTGCTGACCCAAGGCTATATGGATGCCAGCCTGTGGCAGCACCTGGGTGCCAGCCTGGGGCGCATCGGCGTGGCCCTCCTTGCCGCCACCCTCACCGCCATCCCGGTGGGTATCGCCATCGGCTACAACCGCGTGGCCCGCGGCATTCTCGACCCGCTGATCGAGTTCTACCGGCCGATCCCGCCGCTGGCCTACCTGCCGCTCATCGTCATCTGGTGCGGCATCGGCGAGCTGTCCAAGGTGCTGCTGATCTATCTGGCAATCTTCGCCCCCATCGCCATTGCCACCGCTACCGGCGTGCGCACTGTCGACCCGGCCAAACTGCGTGCAGCGCAGTCACTGGGCGCGACCAAGGCCCAGCTGATCCGCCACGTGATCCTGCCCAGCGCCCTGCCCGACATCCTCACCGGCATCCGCATTGGCCTGGGGGTTGGCTGGTCGACCCTGGTGGCCGCCGAGCTGATCGCCGCCACCAGCGGCCTGGGCTTCATGGTGCAGTCGGCGGCGCAGTTCCTGGTTACCGATGTGGTGGTGCTGGGGATTTTGCTGATCGCCCTGATCGCCTTCGCACTGGAAATGAGCCTGCGTGCCCTGCAACGCAAACTGGTGCCTTGGCACGGGCAGAGCCACTGAATCCTGTTGACCACGCCAGCAGCCTGGCGCCTGATTGAAGAGACCGACATGAGCCTGACCATCACCCCCCTCAGCCCGGCGCTCGGCGCCCAGATCAGCGGCGTGGACATCAGCCGCGATATCACCGTCGAAGAACGAGACGCCATCGAGCAGGCACTGCTGCAGCACCAGGTGCTGTTCTTCCGCGACCAGCCGATCAACCCGCAGCAGCAGGCGCGGTTTGCCGCCCGCTTCGGCGACCTGCACATCCACCCTATCTACCCCAACGTGCCGGAAACCCCGCAGGTGCTTATCCTCGACACGGCGGTGACCGATGTGCGCGACAACGCCGTGTGGCACACCGATGTGACCTTCCTGCCGACCCCGGCCCTGGGCGCGGTGCTCAGCGCCAAGCAGTTGCCGGCCTACGGCGGCGACACCCTGTGGGCCAGCGGCATCGCTGCCTTCGAAGCCTTGTCGGCGCCGCTGCGCGAGCTGCTCGACGGGCTGACCGCTACCCATGACTTCACCAAGTCGTTCCCGCTGGAGCGCTTTGGTACCACGCCGGAAGACCTGGCGCGCTGGGAAGCAACCCGGCGCAACAACCCGCCGCTGTCGCACCCGGTGGTGCGCACGCATCCGGTGAGCGGGCGCAAGGCGTTGTTCGTCAATGAGGGGTTCACCACGCGCATCAATGAGCTGAGCGAACTGGAAAGCGAGGCACTGTTGAAGCTGCTGTTCGCCCATGCGACGCGGCCGGAGTTCAGCATTCGCTGGCGGTGGCAGGAGAATGACGTGGCGTTCTGGGACAACCGCGTGACCCAGCATTTTGCCGTGGATGACTACCGGCCGAACCGGCGGGTGATGCATCGGGCGACCATACTCGGGGATGCGCCCTTCTGAAACTGGGAGGCCTTTGGCCTCCATTCGCAGCACAAGGCTGCTCCTACAGGGAAGCGCGATCCCTTGTAGGAGCAGCCTTGTGCTGCGAATGGGCCGCAAGGCGGCCCCAGCGATCTAGCGGACCAGATGCAGGTACTGCATGTGCCGTTCGTACTGGTCGAGGATGTCGTTGATGATCTGCTCCTTGCTGTAGCCCACCAGGTCATAGTTCTGGCTGCCTTCGCTCAGGTGCACCTCCGCCCGGTAGTAACGGCGGTTCTTCAACTCTTGCGTACCCAGCCCACCCAAGGCGAACGATGGCGTGAAGTAGCCACGCATCTGCACCTGGTAAATGAACGGCTGTTCCTCGCCATGGCCAATCTTCAGGCTGACGTTGTCGTGGCTCGGGTCGTCCTGGGTAATCAGTACCAGGCCCTTCTGCTCGAACACTTCACGCACATCGGCAATTGCCGGACGCACCACGTCGTCCATGAAGCGGTACACCTCATCACGCGACGGGAAGTGCACCGCCTGGCTCAGGCGCTGGCGCCAGCCACCACGGCCGCGGCGTGACTGGGCGAACGGGGCCAGCGAATGCATCTGCGCGATCTGCCGTTGCGACTCCAGGTAGAACGCCTTGTGCAGCCCCCACATCATGCACAGCAGGATCAGCGAGAACGGCAGCGAGGTCAGCACCACCGCCGATTTAAGCGAATCGATGCTGCCGGCGAACAACAGCGCACTGGTGATCAGCGCCGTCATCGCGCCCCAGAAGATGCGCAGCCAGTTCGGCCCATCCTCGTCGGCATCACCCCCCTTGGCCGACAAGGTCGACAGCACCACGGTGCCCGAATCGGCCGAGGTGACGAAGAACACGAAACTGATGAACACCGTCATGGCGATCACTGTCTTGCTCCAGGGGTAGGTCTCCAGCAGCAGGTACAGACTCATCGACGGGTTATCCAGCGCCGACTGGCCCAGCGCGGTCATGCCGTGGTTGATGACCTGGTCCAGGGCGCTGTTGCCGAAGATCGACATCCACGCCAGGGTGAAGCCCAGTGGAATCAACAGCACACCAAAGACGAACTCGCGGATGGTGCGGCCACGGGAGATGCGGGCAATGAACAGGCCCACGAACGGCGCCCAGGCAATCCACCAGGCCCAGTAGAACACCGTCCAGCCGCCCAGCCAGTCACGGTTCTCGCCGTAGGCATAAACGTCGAAGCTCTTGCGCGGCAAGGCCCCCAGGTAGTCGCCGAGGTTCTGGATCAGCGTGTTGAACAGGTGCTGGGTAGGCCCGGCGAACAACACGAACAGCAACAGCGCGCAGGCCAGGAACAGGTTGATGTCGCTCATCACCCGCACGCCCTTCTCCACCCCGGCGACGGCCACGGCCACCGCCGCGCCCATCATCAGGGTGATGAGCAGCACCTGCACCCACTGGCTGTGGTCGATGCCGAACAAGTAGTCGAGGCCGGCGTTCAGGTGCAGCACGCCAAAGCCCATGTCGGCGCCCAGGCCGAACACCGTGGCGATGATGCCGAAGCCGTCCACTGCATAACCGATGGGCCCATTGATGCGCTTGCCGATCAGCGGGTACAGCGCCGAACGCAAGGCCAGCGGCAGGTTGTGCCGGTAGGCGAAGTAGGCCAAGGCCATGCCGACGAAGGCGAACACGCCCCAGCCATGCAGGCCCCAGTGCAGGAACAGGATCTGCATCGCCTGGCGCCCGGCCTCGGCCGTGCCCGCTTCGCCCTGGGGCGGCTGCAGCATGTGGGTCAGGGGTTCGGACACGCAGAAGAAGAACAAGGTGATGCTGATGCCGGCGGCAAACAGCATGCCGGCCCACGACAGGTAACTGAACTCGGGCTCGTCGTGGTCGGCACCGAGCTTGATCTTGCCGTAGCCGGACAAGGCGGTGACCACCACGAAGACCAGGTACAGCGTCATCGCCAGCATGTAGTACCAGCCGACCGTGTTGGCCGCCCAGTTCTGCGCCGCCAGCAACCAGTCGCCTGCTGCTTGCGGATAGGAAATGACCACCAGGCCAAAGATGAGGATGAAACTTGCCGCGAAATAGAACACCGGGGGGTTCATGCGGATCTTGCCATTGGCAAGGGAAGGGGTCGGTGCACTCATTGGGGGCGCACCTCGTCGAATGACGTAAGGCTCGGAATGAACGGGTTCAGCAAAGGAATCCTCCTGTTGAACACCGGCAGCGGACCAGCGTTTTTCATTGAACAAGCGTTCAAGTTAAACATGGATCGGATTTCAATGCGAATTGGGGTGCTGATTGGTGCCCTCCTGTTCCGGCCCTTTCGCGGGTAAACCCGCTCCCACAGGTACTGCACAGGATTCAAAATCTGTGGGGGCCCTGTGGGAGCGGGTTTACCCGCGAAGAGGCCGATACAGGCCAAGGAAATGCCAGATCAGTTCTTGTCCTGGCAATCCAGCTGCAGGTTGGCCTGGGTAATGTTGCTCTCGGCCGGCACACTGCGGGTCAGCCACACATTGCCGCCAATGGTCGAGCCTTTGCCGATGGTGATCCGCCCCAGCACCGTGGCCCCGGCATAGATCACCACATCGTCCTCGACGATCGGGTGGCGTGGCAGGCCCTTGTGCAGGGTGCCCGATTCATCGCTGGGGAAGCGCTTGGCGCCCAGGGTCACTGCCTGGTAGATGCGCACGCGCTCGCCGATGATCGCGGTTTCGCCGATCACCACGCCGGTACCGTGGTCGATGAAGAAGCTCGGGCCGATCTGCGCCCCGGGGTGAATGTCGATCCCCGTGGCCGAATGCGCCAGCTCCGAGCTGATCCGCGCCAGCAGCGGCAGGCCGGCCTGGTACAGGTGGTGCGCCAGGCGGTGGTGGATGATCGCCAGGATGCCTGGGTAGCACAGCAGGACTTCATCGACACTGCGCGCCGCCGGGTCGCCGTGGTAGGCGGCCAGCACGTCGGTGTCGAGCAGCACGCGCAGGCCCGGCAGGGCGGCGGCGAAGCCCTGCACCAGGCTCAGCGCATGGGCATCGACGCCGGCCAACTCGCCCTTGCTTTGCCGTGCGGCGTAGCGCAACTCCAGGCGGGCCTGGGCCAGCAAGGCGGTCAGCGCGGCATCCAGGGTATGGCCGACGTAGAAGTCTTCGCTTTCTTCGCGCAGGTCGACCGGGCCAAGGCGCATGGGGAACAGTGCGCCGCACAGTTGCTCCAGGATGTGCCGCATCGCTTCGCGCGAAGGCAGCTCACGCCCGCCCTGCTCGCCGCTGCTGCGGCCATTGCGGGTACGCCATTGTTCACGGGCACCGCGCAGGCCGGTGACGATGCTCTGCAACTGCCAGTGCCCGGGTGAAGGTTGTTCGCTCACGGTTTTCTCCTGCCTGAGTAGGCCAAACTCATTTTTATTTGCAGGTCCGGCCTCTTCGCGGGCTTGCCCGCTCCCACAGGGACTGCACAGGTTTCGATGCCTGTGCGGTCTCTGTGGGAGCGGGCGAGCCCGCGAAAGGGCCGAACCTGCCTACATGCAATCCACTCTACGGCAAATCCATCCCTTGGAAAAAACAACGCTTTATTCCATCCTGCGCTAAGTCAGGCATAAGCCGCGATGACGGAGCAGGCAACCTCGCCTACCCTCAAAGCAGCCAGCACCTGGCAAAAACCAAAAAGGGAATAACAAAATAATTTTTTAGTATTTCCTGGCCTAAGCAGCCGACCCTATAGTCGCCACCCACCACTTACACAACAAGCGCGGGGCTCTGAAATGTCGAAATTCGCCAAACCGCTACTCAACGCCAGCCTGGCACTCCTGCTGGGTGCCGGCCTGCTCGGCCAGGCCTTCGCCGGCGAGCAGTTGAAGACCATCCAGGAAAAAGGCGTGATCAACGTCGGCCTCGAAGGCACCTACCCACCGTTCAGCTTCCAGGACGAAAACGGCAAGCTGACCGGCTTCGAAGTGGAACTCTCCGAACTGCTGGCCAAGGAGCTGGGGGTAAAGGCCAAGGTGCAGCCGACCAAGTGGGACGGCATCCTCGCCGCACTGGAGTCCAAGCGCCTGGACGTGGTGATCAACCAGGTGACCATTTCCGAAGAGCGCAAGAAGAAGTATGACTTCTCCGAGCCTTACACCATCTCCGGCATCCAGGCGCTGATCCTGAAGAAGAAGGCCGAGCAGCTGAACATCCACAAGGCCGCAGACCTGGCCGGCAAGAAGGTCGGCGTGGGCCTGGGCACCAACTACGAGCAATGGGTCAAGAAGGACGTGCCGCAAGCCGATGTGCGCACCTATGAAGACGACCCGAGCAAGTTCGCCGACCTGCGCAACGGCCGTATCGACGCCATCCTGATCGACCGCCTGGCCGCGCTGGAATACGCGCAAAAAGCCAAGGACACCGAACTGGCCGGCGATGCCTTCTCGCGCCTGGAAAGCGGCGTGGCCCTGCGCAAAGGCGAGCCGGAACTGCTGGCAGCGATCAACAAGGCACTGGACAAGCTCAAGGCTGACGGCACGCTGGCCAAGCTGTCCGAGAAATACTTCGGTGCCGATGTCACCAAATGATTGCTGAAAGCCTGCAACTCGTTGTCGACTCCGCGCCCTTCCTGCTGAAGGGCGCGGGTTATACAGTGCTGCTCAGTGTTGGCGGCATGTTCTTCGGCCTGCTGCTGGGCTTTGCCCTGGCACTGATGCGGTTGTCGAAGATCTTGCCGCTGAACTGGCTGGCGCGGGTTTACGTGTCGTTCTTCCGCGGCACGCCGCTGCTGGTGCAGCTGTTCGTCATCTACTTCGGCATGCCGCAGATCGGCATCGAGCTCGACCCGATACCGGCCTCGCTGATCGGCCTGTCGCTGAACATGGCCGCCTACATCTGCGAAATCCTGCGCGCGGCAATTTCCTCGATCGACCGTGGCCAGTGGGAAGCCGCCGCCAGTATCGGCATGACCCGCGTCCAGGCCATGCGCCGGGCGATCCTGCCCCAGGCCTTGCGCACCGCACTGCCGCCGTTGGGCAACAGCTTCATCTCGCTGGTCAAGGACACCGCCCTGGCGGCGACCATCCAGGTGCCCGAGCTGTTCCGCCAGGCCCAGCTGATTACCGCGCGCACCTTCGAAGTGTTCACCATGTACGTGGCGGTGGCGGTCATCTACTGGGTGCTGTGCAGCATCCTCGCGCACTTCCAGAACCGCATGGAAGCGCGAGTCAACCAGCATGACCAGGAGCATTGAGCATGATTGAAGTCAAAGGCCTGACCAAGCGGTTCAAGGGCCAGACCGTGCTCAACGGTATCGACCTGACCGTGCAGCCCGGCGAAGTGGTGGCCATCATCGGCCCCAGCGGCTCGGGCAAGACCACCTTCCTGCGTTGCCTCAACCTGCTGGAAACACCCGATGCCGGGCAGATCCAGATTGGCGACATCAGCATCGACGCCAACCGCCCGCTGGGTGGGCAGCAAAGTGCGATTCGCCGCTTGCGCCAGCAGGCCGGGTTCGTGTTCCAGAACTTCAACCTGTTCCCTCATCGCACCGCCCTGGAAAACGTGATCGAGGGGCCGGTGATCGTCAAGAAGACGCCCCGCGAGCAGGCCATCGAACTGGGCCGGCGCCTGCTGGCCAAGGTTGGCCTGGCGGGCAAGGAAGACGCCTACCCGCGGCGCCTTTCCGGTGGCCAGCAGCAACGGGTGGCCATCGCCCGCGCCCTGGCCATGGAGCCGGAGGTGATCCTGTTCGACGAACCGACCTCGGCGCTGGACCCCGAACTGGTGGGTGAAGTGCTGGCGACCATCCGCGGCCTGGCCGAGGAGAAGCGCACCATGATCATCGTTACCCACGAGATGAGCTTTGCCCGCGATGTGGCGAACCGGGTGATCTTCTTCGACAAGGGCGTGATCGTGGAACAGGGCGAGGCCAAGGCGCTGTTTGCGGCGCCGAAGGAAGAGCGTACCCGGCAGTTCTTGCGCAAGTTCCTCGGTACTGCTGCTTCCGAATAGGCACGCACATACACAGTCCCTGTAGGAGCGGCCTTGTGTCGCGAAAGGGCTGCGCAGCGGCCCCAGGCTTTCAGCATCACCGCTGAGATTGCCGGGGCTGCTGTGCAGCCCTTTCGCGACACAAGGCCGCTCCTACACCGATCACGCCTGCCTGGAACAGACACTCCTCCTTCCATCTATACATATTCCAAAGAGTTAGTTCATAAACTTTTTATAAAGCATTATGGTATATAAACCGGACCACCGGACCAGCACACATCTGTCGCGATCAGCTGTAGCGGCATCACTTTTTTTGTGAGGTCAGGAATGGTCAGGATCACAATCACCCCAGTGCGTAACGCCAGGGCATTGAGTGCAGCCAAGGAGCGGTACTGATGTCCAGCCAACCCAATACCCAATTCCACAGCGATCTCGACAGCTCGCCCCTGCTGCTGCCGGCCAAGGTACTGCGCAACGACGCCGAAGCCCTGCAAGCGGCCCGCGAACTGGCCGAGGTCGCCCGCGAGCAGGCCGCCCGCCGCGACCAGCAACGCAAACTGCCATGGGCCGAGATCGAACTGTTCACCCGCAGCGGCCTGGGCAGCATCAGCGTACCCAAGGCCCATGGCGGCCCCGATGTGTCATTCGAGACCGTGGCCGAAGTGTTCCGCCTGATCAGCGCCGCCGACCCGGCCCTGGGGCAGATCCCGCAGAACCAGTTCGGCATGCTGCAACTGCTGCGCCTGACTGCCACCGAGGCGCAACAGGCGGTGATCTTCCGCAGCGTGCTCGATGGCTGGCGCATCGGCAATGCCGGCCCCGAACGCAGCACCAAGGACACCCTGACCCTCAAGGCCAGGATCACCCGCGTCGGCGACAGCTATCGCATCAGCGGTGAGAAGTTCTATTCCACCGGCGCCCTGTTCGCCCACTGGGTGGCGGTCAAGGCACTGGACGACGAAGGCCGCCAGCGCCTGGCATTCGTGCGCCGAGGCAGCCCGGGGCTGCGCATCGTCGATGACTGGTCCGGGTTCGGCCAGCGCACCACTGCCAGCGGCACCGTGCTGCTCGACCAGGTACCGGTGGATGCCGACCTGGTGATCGACAACTGGCGCCAGCGCGACATTCCCAACATCCAGGGCGCTGCCTCGCAGCTGATCCAGGCGGCGATCGATGCCGGCATTGCCGAAGCGGCGATCGAAGACGCCATCAGCTTCGTGCGCGAAAAGGCCCGGCCATGGATCGAGGCCAAGGTCGACCGCGCCAGCGACGACCCCTATGTAATCGCCGACATCGGCCGCCTGAAGCTCGAGCTGCACGCCGCCGAAGCGCTGCTGCGCAAGGCCGCGCGAGTCCTCGACGAGGTCAACGCCGCGCCGGTCGATGCTGCAAGCGCGGCGCGGGCCTCGATCGCGGTGGCCGAGGCCAAGGTGCTGACTACCGAGATTGCCCTGCAGGCCAGCGAAAAGCTGTTCGAGCTGGCCGGCAGCCGCGCCACCCTCGCCGAGTTCAACCTCGACCGCCACTGGCGCAATGCCCGGGTGCACACCCTGCATGACCCGGTGCGCTGGAAGTACCACGCGGTTGGCGCTTACCACCTCAACGGCACCTTGCCCGCGCGGCATTCCTGGATCTGATTTGTGGGCCTTGGGGCTGCTTTGCAGCCCATCGCGACACAAGGCCGCTCCTACAAGGGATCGCGTACCTCCTGTAGGAGCGGCCTTGTGTCGCGATGGGCCGCAAAGCGGCCCCAAGGCCCCGGAGAAACACCATGACTACAAACATCATCGCCAGCGACACCGAAGCCCTGAACGTCGCCGAAGAAGTCGCCCGACACCTGCGCCGCGACAGCGCCCTGCGCGACCGCGAGCGCCGTCTGCCGCACGCCGAACTGGAACTGTTCACCCGCTCCGGCCTGTGGGCCATCAGCGTGCCCAAGGCCTTCGGCGGCGCCGGCGTGTCCAACGTAACCCTGGCCAAGGTCATCGCCCGCATCGCCCAGGCTGACGGCTCGCTCGGGCAAATCCCGCAAAACCATTTCTATGGCCTGGAAGTGCTGCGGGTAAACGGCACACCCGAACAGCAACAGCGTCTGTACGCCGAAGTACTGGCTGGCAGCCGCTTCGGCAACGCCCTGGCCGAACTGGGCACCAAGACCGCCAACGAGCGCACCACTCGCCTGACCCGCGATGGCGATGGCTTTCGCATCAACGGCCGCAAGTTCTACTCCACCGGCGCCATCTACGCCCAGCGCATTCCCACCTCGGTGGTCGATGAACAGGGCGTGCAGCACCTGGCCTTCGTCCCGGCCGACAGCCAGGGCCTGCAGGTGATCGACGACTGGAGCGGCTTCGGCCAGCGCACCACCGGCAGTGGCTCGGTGGTATTCGACAACGTGTACGTCAGCGCCGCCGACGTGGTGCCGTTCCAGAGCGCCTTCGAACGCCCCACCCCGGTCGGCCCGCTGGCGCAGATCCTTCATGCCGCCATCGACACCGGCATCGCCCGCGCCGCATACGAAGATGCCCTGCACTTCGTGCGCACCCGCAGCCGCCCCTGGGTCGACTCCGGCCTGGACAAGGCCAGCGATGACCCGCTGACGCTGAAAAGCTTCGGCCACCTGGCGATCCGCCTGCACGCCGCAGAAGCCTTGCTGGAGCGCGCCGGCGAATACCTGGACCGCGCCCGCGACGACAGCACTGCCGACAACGTGGCCGCCGCCTCCATCGCGGTGGCCGAGGCCCGTGCCATCAGCACCGAGATTTCCCTCGCGGCCGGCACCACCCTGTTCGAACTGGGCGGTAGTCAGGCCACCCTGGCCGAACACAACCTCGACCGCCACTGGCGCAACGCCCGCGTGCACACCCTGCACGACCCGGTGCGCTGGAAGTACCACGCCATCGGCAACTACTACCTCAACGATGCCAACCCACCACGCCGGGGGACCATCTGATGGCCAAACAGATCCTGCTCAATGCCTTCAACATGAACTGCATCGGGCACATCAACCACGGCCTGTGGACCCACCCACGGGATACCTCGACCCAGTACAAGACCCTGGATTACTGGACCAACCTGGCGCGCCTGCTGGAGCGCGGCTTGTTCGACGGGCTGTTCATCGCCGACATCGTCGGCACCTACGACATCTACGGCCAGTCGCTGGACGTCACCCTCAAGGAGTCGATCCAGCTACCGGTCAACGACCCGCTGCTGCTGGTCTCGGCCATGGCCGCCGTCACCCGCCACCTGGGCTTCGGCCTTACCGCCAACCTCACCTACGAAGCGCCGTACCTGTTCGCCCGGCGCCTTTCCACCCTGGACCACCTGAGCAATGGGCGGGTGGGCTGGAACATCGTCACCGGCTACCTCGACAGCGCTGCCCGGGCCATGGGCCTGACGCAGCAACCCGAGCATGACCGCCGCTACGACCAGGCCGACGAGTACCTGCAGGTGCTGTACAAGCTGCTGGAAGGCAGTTGGGCCGACGATGCCGTGGTCGCCGACCGCCAGCAGCGCGTCTATGCCAGGCCCGACAAGGTGCGCAAGGTCAACCACCAGGGCGAGTTCTACAAGGTCGACGGCTACCACCTGTGCGAGCCCTCGCCGCAACGTACACCGGTACTGTTCCAGGCCGGCAGCTCGCAGCGTGGCCTGGCCTTCGCCGGCAACCATGCCGAATGCGTGTTCATCAGTGGCCAGGACAAGGCCGCCACCCGCGCCCAGGTCGACAAGGTGCGCACCGCCGCCCAGGCCGCTGGCCGCGACCCGCAAGCGGTCAAGGTGTTCATGGGCATCACGGTGATCGTCGCCGCCACCGAGCAGCAGGCCCAGGCCAAGCATGCCGAGTACCTGCGCCATGCCAGCGCCGAGGCCGGGGTCGCGCACTTCGCAGCGTCCACCGGCATCGACTTCGCCGCCTACGCCCTGGACGAGCCGATTGCCTTCAGCCAGGGCAACGCCATCCAGTCGGCCACGCGCCAGTTGCAGGACAACGCCTGGACCCGCCGGCGCCTGCTGCAGCAGCACGCCCTGGGTGGCCGTTACGTGACCCTGGTCGGCGCGCCCGAGCAGGTGGCCGAACAGCTGATCGCCTGGATCGATGAAACCGGCCTGGACGGTTTCAACCTGACACGCACCGTAACCCCGGAAAGCTTCGAGGACTTCATCGACCTGGTCATCCCGCAGTTGCAACAGCGTGGCCGCTACAAGACCGCCTACGCCGAAGGCACCCTGCGCGAAAAACTGTTCCAGGCCGACCACCCGCATTTGCCCGCCGACCACCCTGGCGCGGCTTACCGCTTTACCTCTACCCCTGCCCCGACTGGAGCCCTGCACCATGCTTGATAAACTGTTCCGGCCCGTCGCGGCCATTGCCCTCACCCTCGGCCTGTCCGCCAGCACGCTGGCTGCCGAACCGCTGAAAATCGGCACCACCTCGGCCTTTGCCATCCCGCTGGAAGCCGCAGTGGAAGAAGCGCACAAGCAAGGCCTGGAAGTGAAGCTGGTCGAGTTCAGCGACTGGATCGCACCCAATGTCAGCCTCAACAGCGGCGACATCGACGTGAACTACTTCCAGCACATCCCGTTCCTGGAAAACGCCAAGGCGGCCGCGAGCTTCAACCTGGTGCCCTACGCCCCGGGCATCATCAACAACGTCGGCCTGTACTCGAAAAAGTACAAGAGCTTCGCCGACCTGCCCGAAGGTGCCAGCGTGGCCATCGCCAACGACCCGATCAACAGCGGCCGTGGCCTGCAGCTGCTGGCCAAGGCCGGGCTGATCACCCTCAAGCCGGGGGTCGGCTACAAGGCCACCGAGGACGACATCGTCGCCAACCCGAAGAAACTGAAGATCCTTCAGGTCGAGGCCGTGCAGCTGGTTCGCGCCTATGACGACGCCGACCTGGTGCAGGGCTACCCGGCCTACATCCGCCTGGCCAACAGCTTCGACGCTGGCTCCGCTCTGCTGTTCGACGGCCTGGAGAACAAGGAGTACGTGATTCAGTTCGTCATTCGCCCGCAAAGCAAGGACGACCCACGCCTGGCCAAGTTCGTCGACATCTACCAGCACTCGCCAGTGGTGCGCGCAGCCTTGGACAAAGCCCACGGCAAGCTCTACCAGGCCGGTTGGGAGGGCTGACATGAGCCAGGCCAGCGCGCTCCGGGCGCCCACCGCACAACCACTGCCGCCAACGGCCAGGGAGCAGGCCTTGCGCCCGGAGGTCAATGAAGCCCATGTGCGCTTCATCGGCCTGGGCAAGACCTACCCGGGCCAGGCGCAACCGGCCTTGCAAGGCATCGACCTGAACATCCGCCATGGCGAGATCTTCGGCATCATCGGCCGCAGCGGCGCCGGCAAGTCATCGCTGCTGCGTACCATCAACCGCCTGGAGCAACCCAGCCAGGGCCGGGTGCTGATCGACCAGGTAGACATCGCGCCCTTCGACGAGGACCACCTGGTAGCCCTGCGTCGGCGTATCGGCATGATCTTCCAGCACTTCAACCTGATGTCGGCCAAGACCGTGTGGCAGAACGTCGAGCTGCCCCTGAAGGTGGCCGGCGTGGCCAAGGCCGAACGACAGCGCAAGGTGCGCGAACTGCTGGAGCTGGTCGGCCTGCAGGAAAAGCACCACGTGTACCCGGCGCAGCTGTCCGGCGGGCAGAAACAGCGCGTGGGCATTGCCCGGGCGCTGGTGCATGACCCCGAGATCCTGCTGTGCGACGAGGCCACTTCGGCGCTGGACCCGGAGACCACCGCTTCCATTCTCGAACTGCTGCGCGACATCAACCAGCGCCTGGGCCTGACCATCGTGCTGATCACCCATGAAATGGCGGTAATCCGCGATATCTGCCACCGGGTGGTGGTGCTGGAACGTGGAGAAGTGGTCGAGCAGGGTGAGGTCTGGCGGGTGTTTGGCTCACCACGCCACGAAGTCACCCGTACCCTGCTGGCACCGTTGCAAGCCAGGTTGCCAGCCACGCTGCAAGCCAGCCTGCGGGCCAGCCCGACAAGCCGCGACAGTGCCGTGGTGCTGAGGCTGACCCTGCTCGGCGAGCCCGAACTGTCTGCCCTGTTCAACGACCTTGGCGGCCGCGTGCGCCTGCTGCAGGGCGGTGTGGAAACCATTGGCGAGCATGCCCTAGGGCAGCTGATCCTGTCGGTGCAGCACTCGCCGCACGACACCCATCAATTGCTGGAACGCGCCCGCCGCTGGGCCGAGGACGTGGAGGTACTGGGCCATGTGGTTTGATCGCCTGCTGGAAGGCTTGCTCGATACCCTGCTGATGGTTGGCGTGTCGTCGCTTATCGCCCTGCTGGTGGGGGTACCGATGGCGGTGCTGCTGGTCACCAGCGACAAAGGCGGGATCTTCGAGGCGCCGCTGCTGAACCGGGTGCTGGGTGCCTTCGTCAACCTGTTCCGCTCGATACCGTTCCTGATCCTGATGGTCGCGCTGATCCCCTTCACCCGCCTGGTGGTGGGTACCACCTATGGCGTGTGGGCGGCGGTGGTGCCACTGACCATTGCCGCCACGCCGTTCTTCGCGCGGATTGCCGAGGTCAGCCTGCGCGAAGTCGACCACGGCCTGGTGGAGGCTGCGCAGGCCATGGGCTGCCGACGCTGGCACATTGTCTGGCACGTGCTGCTGCCAGAGGCGCTGCCGGGGATTGTCGGGGGCTTCACCATTACCCTGGTGACCCTGATCAACTCCTCGGCCATGGCCGGAGCGATCGGTGCCGGGGGACTGGGGGACATCGCCTACCGCTATGGCTACCAGCGCTTCGACAGCCAGATCATGCTGACCGTGATTGCCATGCTGGTGGCGTTGGTGGCGTTGATCCAGCTGGGTGGAGACCGGTTGGCGAAAGGCTTGAACAAGCGCTGAATGCTTCGCGGGCACGCCCGCTCCCACAGGTACTGCACAGGGCTTGAATACAACGATATCCCTGTGGGAGATGGCCCAGCCCTTTGGGCTGCGCTGTCGCGCAGATAACTGAATTCGCAAGCGATCCTCGTACCCTGTGGGAGCGGCTTTAGCCGCGAAGAATCCAACGCGGTGCATGGCACCGGCTGCGCCGGTGTTCGCGGCTAAAGCCGCTCCCACAGGGTCCCTGCTGATTCAATGAGTTATGTGCAGTTCTATTCTATGGGAGCGGGCATGCCCGCGAAGGGGCCTTCAACCCCAGCGAAGATCCCCGGCAGGCACCGGCCGCCCGAACCAGTACCCCTGCCCCAGCTGACACAGCTCATGCAGCAGGAAACTGGCCTGCTCTGCCTGCTCGATGCCCTCGGCATGCACCTGCATGCCCATGCTGCGGGCCAGGGCGATGATCACCCGGACGATCGCGATGTCGTCCTCATCCAGCGGCAACCCGGCAACGAAGCCCTGGTCGATCTTCAGCTTCTGCACCGGCAAGCGCTTTAACCGCAGCAGCGATGAATAACCGGTACCGAAGTCGTCGATGGCCAGGGTCACCCCCAGCTCGCGCAGGCGATGCAACTGCTCCAGAGCCACCTCCGGGTCCTCCATCACCGCGCTCTCGGTCACCTCCAGCTCCAGCAAGGCCGGGTCCAGGCCGGTGTCGTGCAGCACCTCGGCCACCTGCTGGTACAGCTCGTGCTGGCCAAACAGGCGACTGGAGATGTTCACCGCCACGAACGCCAGCTGCCGCCCTTCACCCTGCCATCGCACCATCTGCCGACACGCCTGGCGCAGTACCCAGGCGTCGATCTCGGCAATCAGCCCGGTACGCTCGGCAATCGGGATGAACTCGCCCGGCGGCACCAGGCCGCGCTGGGGGTGCTGCCAACGCACCAGGGCCTCGACGCCGACCTGGCGGCCACTCGCCAGGTCGTGCACCGGCTGGTAGAACACCCGTAGCTCGTCCTGCTCCAGGGCCCGGCGCAGTTCGCCGGCGGTTTCAACCCGCTGCTGGGCGTGGGCGGTCAGCTCTTCGGTGTACAGCGCATAGCAGGCCCGCCCGTTGCTCTTGGCCTTGTACAACGCCGAGTCGGCATTGCGCAGCAACTGCTCGGCACTCAAGGCATCGCTGGGGAACAGGCTGATGCCCACGCTGACACTGATGAACAGGCGGTGACCGTCGAACAGGAACGGCTCGCGCATGCGCTCGATGATGCCCTGCGCCAGCTTGCCCGCCTGGCCGACCTCATGGCAGTTTTCCGCCAGCACGCCAAATTCGTCGCCCCCAAGGCGCGCCAGGGTCACGCCGCTGCCCAGCACCTCACCCAGGCGCTCGCCCACCAGTTTCAGCAACTGGTCGCCAATGGTGTGGCCAAGGCCGTCGTTGATGCTCTGGAAGTGGTCCAGGTCCAGCAACAGCAGGGCACAACCACGCTTGTTGGCCTGGGCTGCCGCCAGGGCCTGCTCGACCCGGTCGTTGAACAGCAGGCGGTTGGGCAGGTCGGTCAGCGGGTCGTGGTGGGCCAGGTAGGCCAGTTCCTGTTCCGAATGCTTGATCGCGCTGATGTCGCTGAACACCGCCACGTAATGGCTGAGCTCGCCTTCATCGTCGCGGATGGCGCAAATGGTCTGCCACTGCGGGTAGATTTCACCACTCTTGCGCCGGTTCCAGATTTCGCCGCTCCACTCGCCCTTTTCCGCCAGGGTGGCGAATATCTGCTGGTAGAACGCCAGGCCATGGCGGCCCGACTTGAATTTGTTCGGACGCTGGCCGATGACCTCGTCCTGCTGGTAGCCGGTGATGCGCATGAAGGCACGGTTGACGTGCACGATCAGGCCATGGCGGTCGGTCACCAGCACGCCTTCGAGGGTGCTGTCGAACACTGCCGCAGCCATGCGCAGGCGTTCACGGTCTTCACCACGCATACGCGCGCCAACGCCGATGAAGTCGAGCAGCCGCACCCGTGATACATAGATCAGCAAGGCGCTCATCAGCACCCAGACCACCACGTTGATCTGCCGGCCCACGGTCAGTGCCAGGGGATCCTCGGTCATGCTGTGCAACACCACCTCGGCCAGCGTCAGCCAGAGGATCGAGAGCACCACATACAGCGCAGCCATGCGCAAGGCGTCGCGAACGGAAACAGACATGTCGGGTGCAATTGCCCATAAAAAATGATGGGGCATTATAAAGGCTGAAACATGTCGTGACTTCCTATCTGAACGGGTGACTGTATTTATTTCCTGCCCAAGGGATAATCAGCCCCTCCTCCTGCATTCCGAGGGTATTTACACCTATGTGGTACAACGGCCTGCTCGACTTGTCGGCCTGGCAACTGGTCGGCATCACCCTGTTGATGACCCACGTGACCATCGTCAGCGTCACGGTCTACCTGCACCGCTATTCCGCGCACCGGGCCCTGGAGCTCAATGGCGCGCTCAAGCACTTCTTCCGTTTCTGGCTGTGGCTGACCACGGCGCAGAACACCCGCGAATGGACTGCCGTCCACCGCAAGCACCACGCAAAATGCGAAACCCCCGACGACCCGCACAGCCCGCTGTACAAGGGCCTTGGCACGGTGCTACGCAAGGGTGCAGAGCTTTACCGGGAAGAGGCGCGCAACCCCGAAACCCTGCGCATCTACGGCAAGAACTGCCCGGACGACTGGATCGAGCGCAACCTCTACTCGCGCTACAAGCTGGGCGGCATCGCGCTGATGGCGGTAATCGACCTGCTGCTGTTCGGCACCATCGGCATCACCATCTGGGCAGTGCAGATGATGTGGATTCCGTTCTGGGCCGCCGGCGTGGTCAACGGCCTGGGCCACGCTCTCGGCTACCGCAACTTCGAGTGCCGCGACGCCGCGACCAACCTGGTGCCGTGGGGCATCGTCATCGGTGGCGAAGAGCTGCACAACAACCACCACACCTACCCCAACTCGGCCAAGCTGTCGGTCAAGCGCTGGGAGTTCGACATGGGTTGGGCGTGGATCCGCCTGTTCTGCCTGCTGCGCCTGGCAAAGGTGCAGCGCGTCGCGCCCATCGCCCACCGGGTGGCCGGCAAGGCCAGCCTGGACATGGACACCGCCATGGCCATCCTCAACAACCGTTTCCAGATCATGGCCCAGTACCGCAAGCTGGTGATCGGCCCGCTGGTCAAGCAGGAACTGGCCCGCGTCGATGCCTCGCTGCGCCACCACTTCCGCCGCGCCAAGCGCCTGTTGTCGCGCGAGACCAGCCTGCTGGAAGACCGCCACCATGTGCGCATCGAGTCGATGCTCGCCCACAGCCAGGCGCTGAAGACCATCTACGAAAAACGCCTGGCCCTGCAGCAGATCTGGGCGCGCACCAGCGCCAACGGCCACGACATGCTGGCCGCCATGAAGGACTGGGTACACGAGGCGGAAACCAGCGGCATCCACGCCCTGCGCGACTTCGCGGCACAGCTCAAGACCTACTCCCTGCGCCCGACCGGCGCCTGACCGGCGCCTGACCGCCGTTGATCGGCACGCCCCTTTGGCGGGGCGTGCCGCCCGGAACTTCGCCCTCTCGTTTACACTCATATCTGGCACATCGCCCGCGTGGCGGGCCAGATGCTGGCCGCACGCTTTCACGCCGAGATCTGCTCCGTGCACATGGCCAAGAACATTCCAACGACACTGCCCGGCACCCCGCCTCCCGAAGCCGCCCAGACCTTGCTTGCGCTGCTCCACGCCCAGGGCGAGGTTGCCCGCCTGAGCGAGCGCGAGCAGCTGTTCAGCTCGCTGCTCGACAGCGTCAACGCGGTGCTATGGGCCTTCGACTGGGAAACCCGTCAGGTGCTGTACGTCAGCCCCGCCTACGAGCGCATCTTCGGCCGCCCGGCCAGCCTGGTGCTGGCCGACTACAACGAGTGGCGCGACAGCATCTACCCCGACGACCTGGAGTTCGCCGAGCGCAGCCTGGCCCAGGTACTGCTCAAGGGCTCGGTGGAAGACCGCGAGTACCGCATCCTCAATGCCGACGGCCAGCTACGCTGGCTGAGCGACAAGTGCTACATCAACCAGCAACGCGATGGCGACCGGGTGATCATCGTCGGCATCGCCGAAGACATCACCGAGAAGAAGCAGCTCGAAGGTGAACTGCAGCGCCTGGCCACCACCGACGTGCTGACCCAGAGCAGCAACCGCCGGCACTTTTTCGAATGCGCCCAGCAAGCCTTCGACAGCGCCCGCGAAGACGGTACGCCACTGGCCTTCCTGCTGCTGGACATCGACGACTTCAAGCGCATCAACGACAGCTACGGTCACCAGGAAGGCGACCAGGTGTTGCAGCAGATCGCCGATAGCGGCAAGGCCGTGCTACGCCGAGGTGACCTGTTCGGGCGCATTGGTGGCGAGGAGTTCGCGGCAGTGTTCCCCGGCTGTAGTGCCCAGGTCGCGGAGCAGATTGCCGAGCGCTTGCAGCGGCAGATCCAGCGGCTGAGCTTCAGCCATGGGGAGCAGACCTACGGGGTGACGGTGAGCCAGGGGTTGACCGGGCTGACTGACGAGGATGTGGCACTGGACAGCCTGTATGCCCGGGCCGATGCGGCGATGTACCAGGCCAAGCGGCAGGGCAAGAACCAGATCGTCCGCGGCTGAGCCTTTGGGGGGGGCTTTGCCCCCCTATCGCGACACAAGGCCGCTCCTACAGGCAACCGCGCACCCGTGTAGGAGCGGCCTTGTGTCGCGATGGGCCGCAAAGCGGCCCCAAGATCTCAGCCCGAAACTTCACCCTCAGCTAAAGGCGGTTCTTCCTGCTGCGGTTTCACCTCCGGGTTCTCCACCTTACGCAACCGCCTCAGTTCCGGCAGGCCAAGCTTGAGCAGCCGCGCGGTCTTGCTGCTGGCCACCTTCTCCAGCCCCTGCTCGGCCGGCAGCCGCGACAGTTGCCCGGCCAGGTTCATGGCCAGGATCTCCCGCGAATACACCCCGCCGCCCAGCTGGTAGATCGCCGCAATCAACTCGCGCAACCCCAGCGGCAACCGCCAGCGCGTACGCAGCGCCGAGCCGAACGCCGCCCCGAACTCGTTGAGCGACAGCTGCACCTGGTCCTCATCCAGCTCGCCCCCGGCCAGCCGCCATTCCTGCAGGCAACGCAGCACCGCCAGGTCGCCCAGGCAATGCAGCAACCCCGCGCAATAACAACGCCCTTCGTCCAGCTCGAGCATGCGTGCCAAGGTGCGGCCATATTCGGCAGCGTGCAGCGACAACCCCCAGTAACGGGCCGCATGCTCCGCCAGCAGCGGGTCGCTGAGGCGCGCACTGCGCTTGAGGGTCATGCCCAGGATCAGGTTCATGCTCTGGGTGCTGCCAAGCTTGTTCAAGGCCTGCAGCAACGTCTGCACCGGTGCTTCGCGGTGCAGCGCTGCGCTGTTGGCCGCAGCGATCAGCACGGCGGTGATCTGCGGGTCGCCCTGCACTTCCTCTTCGAGCACTCTCAGGTTCAAGCCCTGGGGGTTGAGCGCGCGCTTGATCGCCACCTGCACATCGGCCAGCAGCGGCCCGCCATCGGCGGTAGCGCGACGCTGTTCGAGGTAGGCCGGCAGGCTGGCACCTGCCTGCAAGGCCGGCACCGGGCAGGCGATCTCTTCGCCAACCGCCAACAGCAACTCTTCCAGGCGCTTGCGCAGGGTGTCCAGGTTCAGCGGCTTGCTCAGGTAGGCCGTGGGGTGCAAGGGCAGTGCTTCGCGCACACTGGCACTGTCGCTGCGGTTGCTCATGAGAATGAACGGCAACCCCGGACCTTTGGCACGCACCTTGCGCAACAAGTCGAGGCCATCGACACCGGCCAGTTCGCGCGCGGCGATGATCAGGTCGGGTTTGCTGGACAGCGCACTCAAGGCCTGCGAGCCGTCGGCGCAGACCTGCAGCCGGGCATCACAGCGCACGCTCAGCAGCATTTCGCTGAGCATGTCGCGTACCCAGGGGTCGCCCTCGACAATCAGTACGCTTGGTGGGGTGGGGTCTGCAGCGTTCATCGCCAACTCCTGAATAGCCCTGACACACAGTCCGTCGCAGCTTCCTGAGCAAATCCTCCGACAACGATAGCGCCCCACGGCTTTCCTGGGCACAAAAAAAACCCGCCGAAGCGGGTTTTTTCTGAAGCACGTCACATCAGGCGATTTCAGCGAAGCACTCTTCGATGATAGCCAGGCCTTTGTCCAGCAGAGCGTCTTCGGCGGTCAGCGGAACCAGGATACGCAGGACGTTGCCGTAGGTGCCGCAGGACAGCAGGATCAGGCCCTTCTCGCGCGCCTTGGCGACAACCTGGCCAACGGCAGCAGCGTTCGGGGTATGAGTGCCTTTCTCGAAGACTTCGACAGCGATCATCGAGCCCAGACCACGGACGTCACCGATGATCGGGTACTTCTTCTGGATTTCGCGCAGGCCAGCGGTCAGGCGCTCACCCACAGCTTTGCTGCGGTCCAGCAGTTTCTCTTCTTCGAACACTTCGATCACGGCCAGGGCCGCGGCGCAAGCGATCGGCGAACCGGCGTAGGTGCCGCCCAGGCCGCCAGGAGCGATGGCGTCCATGTACTCGGCCTTGCCGCACACACCGGCCAGCGGGAAGCCGCCAGCGATGGATTTGGCGAAGGTGGTCAGGTCAGGCGCAACGCCCATCTGTTCCATGGCGAAGAAGGTGCCGGTACGGCCAGCGCCGGTCTGTACTTCGTCGGCGATCAGCAGGATGCCGTGCTGGTCGCACAGGGCGCGCAGGCGCTTCATCAGCTCTTTCGGCGCTGGCAGGAAGCCGCCTTCGCCTTGTACCGGCTCGAGGATGATCGCGGCGATGTCGCGCGGCTCGGCGTCGTTCTTGAAGATGCGCTCGACCGAGGCGATGGCGTCGTCAACGCTGATGCCGTGCAGTTCGCTCGGGAACAGGGCGCGGAAGATGCCACCTGGCATCAGGCCCATGCCAGCGGAGTACGGCACGACCTTGCCGGTCAGGCCCAGGGTCATCATGGTACGGCCGTGGTAGCCGCCGGTGAAGGCGATGACGCCAGCGCGGCCAGTGGCGGCACGGGCGATCTTGACGGCGTTTTCAACGGCTTCGGAGCCGGTGGTGACCAGCAGGGTCTTCTTGTCGAAGTCGCCTGGGACCAGCTTGTTGATCTTTTCGCACAGCTCTACATAAGGTTCGTAGGCCAGCACCTGGAAGCAGGTGTGGCTGACCTTGGTCAGCTGCTCTTGCACGGCCGCAACCACTTTCGGGTGCAGGTGGCCGGTGTTCAGTACTGCGATGCCGCCGGCGAAGTCGATCAGTTCGCGGCCTTCAACGTCGATCACGGTCGAGTTCTTCGCGGTATCGACGAAGATCGGGTGGATCTGGCCAACGCCACGTGGGACGGCGGCGACACGACGTTGCATCAAGGATTCGTTGGTCTTGCTCATAATGCCCTCATTGCGCCGGTTTGGAGTGGCGCTTTTATTCGGGGGTGGCTGGGAGTGCTCGCGAACAGTATTCGTTGATCGACTGCCGTGAACGCCCTGGCCACCAGGTACTGCGATGTAAAAAAGGCCAGCGAGACGTCGCTCTCGCGCCCCGCTGGCAGAGGTAAAGCCGTTACCGTGCTATCAGACGCTGATGCACAGGTATTTGATTTCGAGGTAGTCCTCGATACCGTACTTGGAACCTTCGCGGCCCAGGCCCGAAGCCTTGATGCCACCGAACGGTGCCACTTCGTTGGAGATCAGGCCGGTGTTGATACCTACCATGCCGTATTCCAGGGCTTCGGCAACACGGAACACACGGCTCATGTCGCGGGCGTAGAAGTACGAGGCCAGGCCGAACTCGGTGTCGTTGGACATGGCGATGACTTCGGCCTCGTCCTTGAAGCGGAACAGCGGCGCCAGCGGGCCGAAGGTCTCTTCCTTGGCGACGGCAGCGGTCTTCGGTACGTCGACCAGAATGGTCGGCTCGAAGAAGTTGCCTTCGATGATCTTGCCACCGGACAGTACCTTGGCGCCTTTGCCAACGGCGTCTTCGATATGTTCCTGGACCTTGGCGACAGCCTTGCCGTCGATCAGCGGGCCAGTGGTGGTGCCTTCTTCCAGGCCGTTACCGATCTTCAGCTTGGCAACAGCGGCGGCCAGCTTCTGGGCGAACGCGTCGTAGACGCCGTCCTGCACGTAGATACGGTTGGCGCAGACGCAGGTCTGGCCGTTGTTGCGGTACTTGGAGATGATCGCGCCCTCGACCGCCTTGTCCAGGTCGGCGTCGTCGAACACGATGAACGGGGCGTTGCCACCCAGCTCCAGGGAAACCTTCTTGATGTCCTTGGCGCATTCTTCCATCAGCTGGCGACCGATTTCGGTCGAGCCGGTGAAGGACAGCTTGCGGACCAGGGAGTTGCCGGTCAGTTCACCGCCAACTTCGCCAGCGCTGCCGGTAACCACGCTCAGCACGCCAGCCGGGATGCCGGCACGGTGGGCCAGCTCGACCAGGGCCAGGGCGGAGTACGGGGTCTGCGAGGCAGGCTTGAGCACCATGGTGCAGCCAGCGGCCAGGGCCGGGCCGGCTTTACGGGTGATCATGGCGGCCGGGAAGTTCCACGGGGTGATGGCCGCGGTAACGCCGATTGGCTGCTTGATGACGATCAGGCGCTTGTCTGGCTGGTGGCCCGGGATGGTGTCACCGTAGACGCGCTTGGCTTCTTCGGCGAACCACTCGATGAACGAGGCAGCGTAGGCGATTTCGCCCTTGGCTTCGGCCAGCGGCTTGCCTTGTTCGGTGGTCATCAGGCGAGCCAGGTCGTCCTGGTTCTCGATCATCAGTTCGAACCAGCGACGCAGCTTGGCCGAACGCTCCTTGGCGGTCAGGGCACGCCAAGCCGGCAGGGCCTTGTCGGCGGCTTCGATGGCGCGGCGGGTTTCCGCGGTGCCCATCTTCGGCACGGTACCGATGACTTCACCAGTGGCCGGGTTGGTGACCTTGATGGTCTGGCCGTTGTCCGCATCCAGCCACTCACCATTGATGTAGGCTTGCTGGCGGAACAACTGAGCGTCTTTGAGCTGCATGTCGGCTTCCCGAATTGTTGATTGTTGAAAAGCGCCCAAGGCAGGGCATCGAGCGTTTGAAATCTCAAACGAATGCTAAGCGGCTGCTGGGGTGTTGGACAATAGGCTGTTCGAAAAAAAGAACGAATGGTTGAACACCCTGGCGGAAATTTCATCATTTGCATAATGGCAACGGGCCTCTTCGCGGGCACGCCCGCTCCCACAGGTACCCCACCGGTTTCGAACTCGGTGCAGTACCTGTGGGAGCGGGCGTGCCCGCGAAGAGGCCAGTACAGGTTAGACGAACGAGCTGAAGAAATGTGATGGGAGGACCGACGGCCCTCCCGGAAGGGATGGGTCAGAAGGCCTTGGCCAGGTCGATCACCAGGGCCCGGTAACCCACGCTGCCCGGCTGCCGGCTGTGCACCTTCAGCTCCACCAGCACCTCCTGAGTCCCGCGCCGCACCTCGTTGAGCACGGTGGTGGTCAGTTTCTCCGGGGTCAGGAAGTTCACCGACGCCGAGTAGATGAACTGGGTGTCGGTCTCCGGCCGGTAGGCCACCACCGAGGTCACCGGGCTGTACCACTCGTCACCGCGCTCCTTGCCATATTCCCACACCTGTTCGACCGTGCCCTTGGCCTCGTCGATGCGGTACTCCACCGCCCGGCTGTAGTTGCCGGTCAGTCTGGTCGGCGCAAAGTCGCGGCCCCAGCCGTTGTCGAACACGGTCAGTGTGCCTTTGCCGGTCAGCCAGGCGGTGTGCTGGGTCCAGGACCAGTCGAAGCCTTCGCTCGCCACCGGCTTCAGCACTTTCTCGCGCAGACGCTCAGGCCAGCCTTGGGGCGAGGCGAGAATCCACTTCACCTGCTTGTCGCGGCCGATCTTCACCACGCCCTGGTGCCGTGCTGAAACGATGATGCTGTCGTCATCGGCGTCGTAGTCGATGGCATTGACGTGCGCCCAGTTACGCCCGGTGCCCACCCCCGGGGTGTCACCAAAGGGCAGGTCACCCTCGGCCAGTTCGTTGGCCAGCCGCTCGTCCTGTTTCTGCACCCCGGCCGGCAACTGGATGGCTGCCTTGCCCAGGGTTTCCAGCAGGTCGCCACGGTACGGGTCGAGGATCTGGTTGAGGTCCCAGAAGTCCAGCACATCACCGGCCTCGTCGACCTCGATGATGTGGTCGCGGATCGAGCGCACGCGCTTGCCGTCGGGCCGGCGATAGTCACTGGTGCCCACCCGCAGCAGGTAGGTGCCATTGGCGGTCTCACGGATTTCATGGGAGAAGTCGGCGAACTTGTCGGGCAGGCTGCGCTGCCAGATGCGCCGGCCCAGCAGGTCGTACTTGGAGTAGGTCTGGCCCTGGCCCCAGATCAGCTTGCCGTCACGGGTCTGCTGGAAGCCCATGGTTCCGCCCAGGCCATCGCGGCGGTTGGAGTCGTGGATCTGCTCGATGTCCAGGTACCAGCGCACATCGCCATTGCTGTCGGCGATCCAGTTGTTGCCCACCTGGTCCCATTCCGCCGCGCCGCCCAGGGCATTCCACTTGAAGGCGCGCCCGCCCGGGATGTCCCCCTGCAGATGGTTGAACAGGTACAGGCGCTTTTCAAAACCTGGCGCTACCTTGACCGGCTGCACCTCAGGCAAGGCAGCGGTCTGCCTGGCCACCACCGGCAGACGCACGGCCGGGGCGTAGATCTGGTACTGCTCGCGGATGCGCTCGCCGTCGAGCTTGTAGGTCACTTCCACCTGGTTGACGTGATCCGGGTACAGGCCGAATACCGGGATGCCGCCATAGGTCCACAACGAACGGTCGGACACCTCGTAGGCGATGTCCACACCGCGCTCGCCCCGCCCCAGCACGCGCACGTGCGCGGCACTCAGGCTGCGCCCACCATCGCGAATGATCGCGGTCAGCGGCGCCAGGCGATACGGGTTGACCACCACGTCGCCGAGCAGCGCCTCGTCACGTTCGGGAACCTTGGCGGTCAGGCAGGCGCCTTCAGGCAATGCAGGGGTTTCGGTCTTGGCATTCATGGCATAGCTCCTTGTGCTCAGAAGTCGTAACGGGCGGTGGCGCCGAAAGTGCGCGGGGTACCGAGCACGCCGGCATAGCCACCGTTGGCGGAGTTCCACAGGCTGGTGAAGTAGGTCTTGTCACCGGCGTTCTTCACCCACAGCGACAGGTCGACCACGCCGTCGCCCTGGTCCAGGCGCACACCGGCGGAAAGGTTGACCAGCGCGTAGCTGGGGATCTGGCCGAAATCGGAGTCGTCGATGGTGCCCACCGCCTTGGAGCGGAAGGCGTAGCTGGCGGTGACGTAGGGTTCGATGTGCTCGCTGGCCTGCCACTTGTACTGGGTGTTGAGGTTGGCGATGTACTTGGAGGCGCCGACCACCTGGTGGCCGGACAAATCGCAGGTGGCAGTGGCATTGGCCAGGCTCACTTCCGGCGGGCATGGGGCGTCTTTGTACTCGGTGTAGCGCACGTCGTTCCACGAGCCGTTGAAGTTGACCGTGAGGCCGCGCAGCGGCAGCGCCGTGGCTTCGAACTCCAGGCCACGCGAGCGCACGCGGCCGGCGTTGGCCAGGTACTGCACGCGGTTGATCTGGTCGTAGACGTTGGCCTGGTAGCCATGCACTTCGGCCCAGAACAGGTTGGTATTGAGCTGCAGGCGGTCGTCGAACAGCGAGCTTTTCAAGCCGAGTTCGGCGTTGTTGACCCGCTCGGTGCCGACCAGCAGCGAATCGGTGCCCAGCCGTGGCGCAGCGCCAACGGTAAGGTTGATGCCGCCAGACTTCTCGCCGTGGGTCAGGGTGGCGTAGCCCAGCAATTGCTCGTTGAAGCGGTAGCTCAGGCCCAGCAGGCCAGAGGGGCTGAAGCTGTACTGGTTGAGGTCGCCTGAATCGTAGGCGCCTACCCGGCCCTGGCGTGCTGCTGCGGCGGCCCCGGTTACTGCCGCACCGCCGGTTGGTGCATCGCGGGTCACCCAGGCGCTCTTTTCTTCATAGGTGCCGCGAACGCCGGCGGTGAAGTCCAGGCGGTCGGTGATGTGCCAGGTGCCCTGGGCGAACAGCGCGTAGCTGTCCGTGTCGATGTGCCCATTACCAATGGTGTCGACGTTGGCCAGGGCGCCGGCCGGGGTGAGGTTCCAGATGTCCGCCTGCGGCCCGTAGAAAGTGAAGGATTTGTTGTCCAGGTCCTGCTTGAAGTAGTACGCGCCCAGCACGTAGTCGAAGGCACCACCGGTGGGCGAAGCCAGGCGGATTTCCTGCGAGTACTGCTTGTCGCGCACCGACACCCCGGCGCTGTAGAACACCGGCACGTTGAGGCCGTCGTCGTTGCGCGGAGTGAAGTCCCACCAGCGGTAGGCGGTGATCGAGGTCAGGGTGAAGTCGTTGGGCAGGGTCCAGTTGGCCTCCACCGAGGTGCCGCCCTGGAACACCGTCACCTGCTGGTCGGCGTCGAAGTTGACCTTGCGGTGCTTGCCCGACACCAACGTCGCGCCGGCCTGGGCGGCCAGGCTTTCATAGCGGTTGACGCCATTGATGGTAGGGCCGGTGCTGTACAGGCTGAGGATGCCGTTGTCGGAGTCTTCTTCGTTGTATTCGCCGATCCAGCGCAGGTTGAAGGTTTCGCTCGGTTTGAACAGCAGCTGGGTACGAAAACCTTGGCGCTTGCCGCCGTTGAGGTCGTCGCCGTTGTGGATGTTCTTCACATAGCCGTCGTCTTCGGTGCGATAGGCGCTGATGCGCCCGGCCAGTGTGTCGCTGATCGGCCCCGAGAAGCTGCCTTGGGTTTGCAGGTAGCCGTCTTCACCAATCGACTGCTGGATGCTGCCCTCGCGGTGGAAGGTGGGCTTGCGCGTGGTGATGTTGAGCACACCGGCGGTGGTGTTCTTGCCGAACAGCGTACCTTGCGGGCCGCGCAGCACCTCCAACTGCTCCACGTCCAGCAGGTCGAACACCGCCATGCCGGGGCGGCCGAGGTAGACGTTGTCCAGGTAGATGCCGACGCTGCCTTCCAGGCCATCGCTGGCGGGGTTGTTGCCCAGGCCACGGATCGAAATGCTCGACTGGCGGGCATGAACGTAGGCGACGTTGGTGCTGGGTACCAGTTGCTGCAGGTCCTGCACGCGGTAGATGCGTTGGCTTTCCAGGGTTTCGCTGTCGAGCACGCTGATCGGCGTGGGCACGCTTTGCGCGGTTTCTTCGCGGCGGCGGGCATTGACCGTGACGGTGCCGAGCTTGGCTTCCTGCTCCACCGCCGGGGTGGCAGTGATCGGTTCTTCGGCGAAGCTGGCAGAGGACGCCGCCAGCAGCACGCCGGCAGCCAAGGGTTGCAAGGTGAAACGCGACGCGCGCGCAGGCCAACGGGAAACTCCGGACATGCAAATGCTCCTTGAGGCATGGGCCCTGGCGAGCATTTCCGTTGGCGGAACCGAATCGCGGTCAGTCGGGCTTATATTCTTTTATGTGATATAAATATTTGTAATTCATATTTTGTGGAATAAGTGACTCCCTTTATAAGGGGGCTAACCCTTGTCAGCAATTGCATTCGACCGAAAGTTTCAATGTAAAAAATGCATATCGATCTCCGTCAGCTGCGCCACTACATTGCCCTTGTCGAGCACCGCAGCTTCGTTGCTGCGGCGGCTGCGGTGAACCTGTCGCAATCAGCGTTCAGCCGCAGCATCCAGACCCTCGAGCACAACATCGGCTGCCGCCTGGTGGACCGCGCCAGCAAGGAGCTGGCGCCGACTCGCCAGGGCCTGCTGGTGCTGGAGCATTCGCGGCGGCTGGTGCATGGGGCGCACAACCTGGTCAACGAGATCCATCAGTTCAACGGTGCCACTACCGGCGTGGTACGTTTCGGCTCCGGCCCGGCGCCGGCAGGGGGTTTGGTACCGCGGGCGGTGGCACGCTTCGTCGCCGAATACCCCGCGGCGCGTACCTGCTTCCAGGTGGATAACTGGCAGGCGCTGAACCGCAAGCTGGTTGCCGAGGAGATCGAGTTCTTCGTCGCTGACACCCGCCAGTTCGAGTCCGACCCGGACTACCAGGTGCACAAGCTGACGCCGCAGCGCTGGCATTTCTGCTGCCGCGTCGGGCACCCGTTGACCGAGCGCGAGAGCGTGCGGGCGCGCGACCTGTTCGACTACCCACTGGCTACCACCTTCCGCCCGCCGAACATCCGCAAGATCCTCAGCGACCTCAGCGGGCGGCAGGATTTTCTGCCGACGGTGGAGTGCGAGCATGGCTATGCACTGCTGAATGTGGTGATGCATTCGGACACCATCGGCATTGCCTGCAATGCCAACTTGCGGCCGTATCAGCGTGACGGGGGATTGGTGGCATTGCAGCTGGCCGACCTGACGGTGGAGCAGGAAGAAGCGTTCTATACCCGTTATGGGGTGGTGAGCCGGGTGGGGTATGGGCTATCGCCGTTGGCTCAGGGGCTGGTCAGGCAGTTGATTGCCTGTGATACCGAGTTGTAGCTGGCGGGGGCTTTGCCCCCGTTTCGCGACACAAGGCCGCTCCTACAAGGGTATGCGATCGCCTGTAGGAGCGGCCTTGTGTCGCGAAAGGGCCGCAAAGCGGCCCCGGCGATATCAGCCTTTACGCGTAGTGCGGCTGAGTTGCCCATCCACCCCGACCGGCACCTCACCCGCCAGGGTCACCCGCCGCACCACCCGCGGTTGGGTCCCGTAATCATCCACCGCATAATGCTGCGTCGCGCGGTTATCCCAGATGGCCACGTCCCCCGCCTGCCAGCGCCAGCGAACGGTGTTCTCCAGGCGCGTCACATGCCCTTGCAGCACCGCGAACAGGTGCTGCGAATCCGCCAGCGAATAACCTTTGATGCGCTTCACGAAGTGCCCCAGCTGCAGCACCCGCTCGCCACTGATCGGATGCACGCGCACCACCGGGTGCTCGGTCTCGTACACCGTCGAGGTGAACACTTTGCGATAGCGCTCCAGCTTGGCGGGGTCCACATCGGGCTTCACGCTGGCGTAGTCGTATTCGTTGCTGTGCACCGCCCACAGTTTGTCGGCCAGCTCGCGCAGCGGCTCGGGCAGCTCCTGGTAGGCCGTGGCGGTGTTGGCCCACACGGTGTCGCCACCGGATGCCGGTGCCACCACGCTGCGCAGGATCGAGGCTTTGGGGTAGGCGTCGACGAAGGTCACGTCGGTGTGCCAGGAGTTGGCCCGCTGGCCTTCGGCACCATCGAGCTGCAACAGGTAGCTGGTGCCATCCACCACCGGCACGGTGGGGTGGGCGACCGGCTCACCGAGCAACTTGGCGAAGGCTTCCTGGCTTTGGTCATCCAGATGGGTCTGGCCACGGAAGAAGATCACCTTGTGCTTCACCAGCGCGGCCTGGATGGCGTCGAGGGTGGCGGCATCAAGGTCGGCGGACAATTGCACCCCGCGAATTTCGGCACCGATGCGGCCGGCAACCGGGTGGATGTCGAGTTCGAGGGTTTGTGGCGCGGTGGCCAGGGCGGCGTTGCTCATGGTCGTGTCCTTGCGGTCATTGTCGGGTTATCGGGGTTCAGCGGGCGGCCTGCACGGCCTGCTTCTGTTGCAGGGCGGCATCGAGGAAGCGTGGTTCGATCCAGTCGGCCACCTGGAAGCCACGACGGATCAGGCGCTCCTTGGCGGCCAGGTCCACGCCCTGTTGCAGCTGGCCGACGAATTCGGCGTCCAGCCGTGGATCGAAGTAATGGGCCAGGTCTTCCTTGGCCAGGTCGTCGTTGAGGATGCTGCGCGGCCAGTTGGCATTGCTGGCTACCAGCTCGACATAGGCCTCGCGGTTGTGTTCGTCGCGCAGCCAGGCGCTGGCCTGTTGCTGGGCATTGACCAGGCGCTGCACCAGCTCGGGGTATTTGCGGATGAAATCGCCAGTGCCCAGCAGTACCGCCTGGGTACTGCCGGCACCTTCCAGGTCATGCGAGTTGACCGGTAGCTCTACCAGCCCGCGCTCGCGCAGCGACAGCAGGTTGGACAGGCCCCAGGTGGCGTCGATCTGCTTGGCGGCCAGTGCGGCATTGGCGGCGTTGAAGTCCAGGTTGATCACCTTCAGGTCGCGCTCGCTAAGCCCCTGGCTGGCCAGGGCGCTGGCGAACGACAGCTGGTTGGCGGTGCCACGGAACACCGCCACGCGCTTGCCTTTGAGGTCGTGCAGGGTCTTGATGCCGGAACCGGGCACCACGCCCAGGTAGCTCTTCACCCCACGTACCCCCGCCGACAGCACGCGGGTGTCCAGGCCATTGGCCTTGCCGACGATGGCGGCCAGGTCGCCGAGGTAGGCGAAATCGGCCTGGCCGTTGGCCAACGCTTCGTTCACCACCGGCCCGGCGCCCTTGAAGAAGTGCCAGTCGATGCGAATGTTGTCCTTGGCGAATTCCTTCTCCAGCAGTTGCTGGTCACGCAGCACGTCGACCACGCCACCGGCGCTGGGCTTGCTGCCCGCGCTGAGGTCGGGCACGGCGATGCGGATGCTTGCTGGCTTGGCCGGTTCAGCTGCGTGGGCGCTGAGGGTGAAGGCCAGCCCAAGGGCGGTGATCAGGTGGCGCAGCGGGGTTTTCATGGCAAGGCTCCTTGGCAGGCTGCCACCGGCGATGGCCGGCGCTTTGGCCAGAAGCTAGGCAGGTCTGGTTAGAACCTACAAAGATCAAAACTTCATTCTTCAGTAACTGGAAGGCATAAATCAGGCGGCATGCGGGCCTGCGGCAGGCTTGCGGAAAACGCATGGAAAATATGAGGAAAACGCAACGACAAGGGGCTTCCGTATGCATGAAGCGCATGCTCTTATCTCTTGAAAATCATTTTTTAGAATTTTTAATTCCATAAATGAATAATCTAACAACGCTTCGAGAGATGGCCGATGAATGGAGTTCTGAGCAGGAATCGGAGGTGGCTCCGGGGGCCGCTGCGCGGCCCTATCGCGACACAAGGCCGCTCCTACAAAGGCCTCGCATACCTGGTGCCTGCAGCAATTGCCGTGCTGTGGGTAGTGGCCAGCCGGGAGCACTGGATGAGCGAGCAGATTCTGCCGGCACCAGCATTGGTGTGGCAGAGCGCGGTGGAGTTTGGCTCCGGCGAGCTGTGGGGGCACCTGTGGATAAGCTTGCAGCGGTTGTTCTGGGGGCTGGCGGTCGGCATCGGCAGCGGGTTGCTGCTGGGGGTCTGGCTGGGTGCTTCGCGGCGGGCGCAGACGCTGGTGCTGCCAACCTTCGTGGCGCTGGCACAGATACCTACCCTGGCCTGGATCCCGTTGTTCATGCTGTTCTTCGGGATCGGTGAGCTGCTCAAGCTGGTGGTGCTGGTGAAAGCCGTGGTGGTCCCCGTTACCTTGCACACGCTGGTCGGTGTACGCGATGCCCAGCCCAAGCTGCGAGAGGCCGCTGCGGTGCTGCGCCTGCCTCGCCATCTACTGTTCCTGCGCCTGCTGCTACCGGCTGCCCTGCCCGCCTTCCTCACCGGCGTACGCCTGGCCCTGGCCACCGGCTGGACCTCGCTGCTGGCGGTCGAACTGCTGGCCTCCAGCGAAGGGATTGGCTACCTGATGGTGTGGGGACGGCAGCTGTTCATGCTCGACCTGGTGCTGCTGTGCATCCTGGTGATCGGCCTGGTCGGCGCACTGCTGGAGCGCGGCTTCTCGGCCCTGGAAAAGCGCCTGCTGTACTGGCCGCAAGCGGCCACAGGGGAGCAGCACCGTGGCCCCGTGCCGCGGGGTTGGCAAAGCCTGCTGCTGCCACTGGCACTGTTGGCACTGTGGCAGGCCAGCAGCAGCTTTGGCTGGGTCGACAGCAACATCCTGACCTCGCCACTTGAAGTGTTGCGCACCCTGCTGACCGGCCTGGCCGATGGTTCGCTGCCGCAAGCCTTGCTGCTGAGCCTGCAGCGCGCTTTGGCCGGCTTGCTGCTGGGCGGTAGCGCTGGCCTGCTGGTCGGTTTGCTGTTGGGGCTTTCGGCCAATGCCGAACGTATCTTCGGGCCCAGCCTGTCGGCCTTGCGTCAGGTGGCGCTGTTTGCCTGGGTGCCGCTGCTCACAGCCTGGTTCGGCCTGGGTGAAGGGGCCAAGCAGGTATTCGTCGGCATGGCTGCGTTCTTCCCGTTGCTGATCGCCACCCAGCGCGGTATCGCCAGCCTCTCGCCGCAGCTGGGTGAAGCCGCGCGCACCCTGCGCCTGAACCTGTGCCAGCGCCTGCGCCTGCTGGTGCTGCCCGGCGCAGCCCCGGCCATTTTTGCCGGCCTGCGCCTGTCGCTGATCTACGCCTGGCTGGGCACCATCGGTGCCGAATACTTCATGCCCTCGGACGGTGGCATCGCCAGCCTGATGATCGGCGCCCAGCAACTGTTCCGCATGGACCAGGTAATGGCCGCCATGCTGCTGATCGGCCTGGTCGGCGCCCTGCTCGGCACCCTTGGACAACGCCTCGAATCGCGCGCCACGCGCTGGAGAACCGCATGAACGCCTTCAACACCTCGCACCTGCACGCGGCCAACCAGCCCGACGTCACCCCGCCCCTGGTCAGCTTCGAGGGGGTCGGCAAAGTGTTCAGCGTCGATGGCCAGCCGCTGGAAGCCATCCGCAACTTCAACCTGTCGATCAACCAGGGTGAATTCATCGCCATCGTTGGTGCTTCCGGCTGTGGCAAATCCACCCTGCTGCGCCTGCTGGTAGGGCTGGATACCGACTACAGCGGCAATATCCGTGTGGACGGCCACACTGTCAGCGGCATTGGTAGCGAACGCGGCATCGTGTTTCAGGAACACCGGCTGTTCCCCTGGCTGAGCGTGGAACAGAACATTGCCCTGGGCCTGGTCAACGAACCACTCACCCAGGGTGAGCGCGCGCGGCGGGTACACGAGTTCGTGCAACTGGTGGGGCTGGTCGGCTTCGAGTCGGCCTATCCACACCAGCTGTCCGGCGGCATGGCCCAGCGCGTGGCGATCGCCCGAGGCCTGGTAGCCAGCCCGCGTATCCTGCTGCTCGACGAACCGTTCGGCGCGCTGGATGCGCTGACCCGCCAGCAACTGCAGGACGAGCTGCTGGCCATTCGCGAACGAGCCGGCATTACCACGCTGCTGGTCACCCATGACGCCGAGGAGGCCACCTACCTGGCCGACCGGGTGGTGGTTCTGGAGCCGCGCCCGGGGCGGATCAAGTCGGTAGTGGAGATAGACCTGCCACACCCACGCTTGCGCACCGGCGCAGCCCTGCATGGCCTGCGCGAGAAGGTGCTGCACCAGATCACCGGCGACGGAGGCTACGTGCCCCCGGCACGCCGGGTGGAAGGGCTGCGGCCAGAACTGATCGCCCTCTAGGCCCAGTCCACCGCCGGGAAAAAGCGCTCGACCACAGCGTCGTGCTGAACCAGCTGCCGATAGGCCTGGCGATCGAACAGCAAGCCGGTGCGCATGGCGTAAACCGGCGTGCCGGCCGGCCGCGGCACTTCGCGCAGGCGAATACGCAGGAAGCGATAATGCTCCCCCCTGACCTCGCCTGCCGACTCAATCCGGAAATAGCGGCCGGGCGTGAACAGCACTTCGGCTTCCTGCCAGTTCAGCGACAATGGCGCGACTGGCACCCCGCTTGCCCGGCCATCCGCCAACAGTTCGTACAACACCGTGGTGTCATCGAAATGGCCCGCCACCTGCGCCAGCGGCAAATCGACCGCTTCCTTGGGCAGCATGAACCGGCGCGGGATGTACGGGCTCTCGGTGAAGGAGGTGATATCGGTGCTGACCAGCACGTCCCCCGCCTTGATATCGCCAGCCCGCCAACGGGCCCCAATTGTCACGCGCGGGCCCCGACCGCCGCGCCATAGCACCTTCGCTTCACTGGCTGGCAGTTGTGCCATCGAGTCGAACAAATGGCCGAGGAACGCCCGCAGCTCCTCCTCAGGTATCGCGGCCAGGCGCCTTCTGCCAATACTGAACACATCGTTGACCTTGGCCATGTGGCCGCTGTACTGCTCGATCAGGTTGTTGTGAACCTCGCCTTCCTGCCTGAAGCTGTAATGGCGAACGCCCTCGCGCTCGACATGCGGCGTACCGAATTCATCCATGGGCGCCATGTGCCCCTTGAACGACGGCAGATCGGCCTTGTTCAGCAAGGCCTTGTGCCGCTGGCGCACCGCTCGTGAAAGCAGGTCGCTGGATGTCGCGTCCACGTCGAGGTAGCTGTCCCACTGGCGCGGGGCCGCATTCGGCTGCGCTTCGCCGAACGCCGAAAAAACCATTACCAGCAGGTCACCGATGGCCGCAGCGAAGGCCTCATGCCGTTGTGCCTCGCTCCGGGCATTCACATAGGCTTCGATATCCAGCCCAAGCCCGACGACACCGGCGGTGAACAACAACATACCGACCGGCTCGCTGATGAGAGCAAAGGCGCCCAGCACGACAATCGCCAGGTTCAGCTCGTCACGCCAGTGCTGGCGACGCAGGTCGCCGTTGCTGACCAGCAGACGAAAGCTGGCCTCCAGGTCTTCCCTGATCCAGTCCCGCATCTCGGCAAACAGCGGCTGGCTGACTGGCACGCCCTGGCCAAAGGGCCAGCGCGGTGCACCAGGCACACCGCAGCGCGCGCGCACCGCTTGCAACCGGGCCTTGCGCTCGGCCGGGTCGGTGTGTCCGTGCGGTTTGTGCAGCGTGTCATACCAGGCTTGGGCATCATCCGCCAGCAGGCGCTCGGTCACCCAGGCATGCAGGGCGTGCTCAGTCTTGAACTGGCGCAGCGGGGACGTGGCAGTCGGGGTGTACAACAGCACACGTCCCTGCTTGCCCTTGAAGGTCAGCAAGTGCCCGGCCCCTTCCATCTGATAGGCCTGTACATCGAACCCACTACCGCCACCCGGCTCGGACAACGCAAACAGGCTCACCCGCCGCCCCGGTTCAAGCCCCATCCAGCTCCACAGCCGAGTACGATCATCGACCTCGATCAGGCCATCACCCAGGCTGACTTCGATGTCGGCGATAAAGCGGACCTTGATCAACAGCGGCAGGTCCAGGCCCTCCTTGCGCCAGAAGTCGTCATTTTTTGCGCGCACCTGCGCTGCGAAGTTGAGCGCCCAGAAGTCATCCATGACCTTGCGCGGGTCAAGCTTCACCTCGTTGTGCGCACCGTACTCACTGGCGTCGTCGCCCTGATCGTAGAAGCCACCGTCGGCCCAGGCAGTTTCCTGGTACTGGAAGTACTGGCTGAAACGCTGGATCCACAAATCGGTGAAACGCATGGAATGCACGGGGGGATAGCGGTGCGACCAACCGCTGAAGGTGGCGGCCGGACGCTTGTCACGGGTATTGAAGCTGTGCCACCAGACTTGATCGGGGTCCAGCGCCGAGCCGGTGTGCTGCAACAGGTAGTCGCTTGCCTGCCTGTAGGCCATGGCCTCCAGGTCAGGGAAGGCTGCCCGGTAATGCCGTGCCTTTTCCATCACGATACGCGCATCGGTGAGCCACGCCAGGCTGCGTGCAAAAGGGTCGTCCTGAATCATCTTCACAAAGCTCCGAGGTAGAGGAGCCGTGATTGGACTGCGTGCGGCACCTGGCAAGGCAGCAACCGGGTGCCACCTACGATGCCCTGGAGGGCGTGAAAGCCAGGGGCTGCTGGCAGCCGTAGGAAAAACAGCTACAGATCAAGGCGATGGACGCCACCGGATCAGATGGGTATCATGCGTGCGCGTTGCACTCGTAGCTCAGCTGGATAGAGTACTGCCCTCCGAAGGCAGGGGTCGTGGGTTCGAATCCCGCCGAGTGCGCCATATCCCCCCACAAAGCCCGCCTTGCGCGGGCTTTGTCGTTTCTGCAAGTCAGCACCGGGCTGCTCGCGTTATTTCGTTTGGCGCTTACCAAAGCCGGCTTTAGTCCTGATGGCTTTACCTGGTTGGATCCATCTGCTTAGAATAGTGGCATTATGCCTCATCCTTCAGATGGATCGTCGCAAGGTTAACCATACCCTCCAGGGACTCAGGAATGAAAATGCTGAAACACTGTCTGGCCTTGACCATCGCCGCCACACTCGTGGGTTGCCAGGCGACCGGTGAGCAATACCAATCCGATGTGTTCGATGCCAGCCAGGTAAACACCCAGCAAGAGGCCAAGACCGTGAAAATCATCACGGTCTCGCCGACCAAGATCAAGGTCAGCAACGAGAAGAACCAGAAGGCCGCGATGGTGGTTGGCGGTGTACTGGGCGCACTGGGTGGCGCGGCGCTGGGTGCGGGCCACAACAAGGACACCGCGATCATCGGCGGCGTGGCAGGCGGTGGCGCCGGAGCCCTGGCCGGTTCGCTGGTCAGCGATACCTCGCTGGTGCCTGGCGTGCTGATCGGCTACTCGGAAAACGGCAAGATCTACACCTCCGCCCAGGTTGGCCGCCCGTGCGATTTCGAAGTGGGTGGCATCTCCCTGATGGTCATGACCATCTCCAACGAAACCCGCATCCAGCCAAATGCGACCTGCCCAGATCCGAAAAAGAGCTGAGGCCTGAGCACATGAAACACTTTGTTCTGGGCACCGCCCTCGCACTGTCTGCCGCCACTGCCGCGGCGGGCCAGTTCGATCAGCTTTACCAGATCGAACAGCAGACCAAGCAATCCGAAGCCGCACTGGAAACCGAACGCCTGCGCCAGGCCGCCGCCGCCGAGCAGCGCGCCGAAGCTCGCGAAGCCGCTGCCCGCCAGCAGCGCGCAGCGTCCCAGCGCGCTTCCGCGCAACGTGCCGCCGAGAAACAGCAGGCGCAAGCAGCCGAGCGCAAGCGCGTGCAGACCCGCGAGGAAGCCTACGAGGACGACCTGCGGGCGCTGGAGCTGGAAGAGCGTCGCCTGGCCCTGCAAGCGAAAAAGGCAAAGGTCGCCCGTGCCAATGACTACATCGATGCCGAGCTGCGCGACAGCGCCGCACGCACCGACGTGATCCAGTCCAATGCCGATTCCGCACGCAACGTCACCTCGGGCGCCAAGTCGCTGCTCGAGGATTCCGGCAAGGCAGAAGTGAAACGCGCCGGTAGTCTGTTCGGCGAGTAACCATCCAGGTGCAGTCCCGGCCCGCCGGCCGGGGCCGCCCGTTGCAGAGACAACATCATGCTACGTCTGATCATGCTGGCCACGGCCGGCCTGTTGCTGAGCGGCTGCCTGCAGGAAGAAGCCAAGTTCCCCACCGTCGACTTGCACGGCCGCCTGGTCGTCGACCAGGAAATGACCGCCTCGCGCCAGGCGCAGGGCATCCAGGGCGAGTACTTCAAGCGCGTCCTGAGCGTGAACGGCCAGGACATGGCCTTCAATGACTTCGTCCAGCAATACTGCCCGGACAGCAACACCCGTAACGAAACCTGTATCAAGGCCTTCCGTATCAAGAAGATCGACGATGTCAGCGGTGCCACGAGGTTCCTGCCCAACGGGCTGTAATCACCGCTCGAAGCACTGAAAAGGCCCCGGCAACCCGCCCGGGGCTTTTTCGTTTGTGCGACACGTCGCGTTTCTGGCACTCCCGTGCCATGGGTCATTGGTGTTAGCGTGGGCGTCTTCCCGTTTCCCGACGGGTAACCCACAACAATGATTGGCGAAGGAATGCGCACAACCATGCACCTGAAAAAACTTACCGCCACCACCCTGCTGCTGGCCAGCATCGGCCTGTTCACCCTGCCGGCCCAGGCCAACCTTACCCAGCAACAGTCCGCGGCCATCGTCAAAGCCTTCGACGGCAGCGACCCAAGCGACTTCAAGCAGTTCCTCGGCAAGCTCAAAGGGAGCGACCTGGCCAAGGCCGACAACCTCGCGGCAACCCTCGATGCCTACCTGGCCGGCAAGCCATTGGCCGCCGAGCAGCAGAACGAGATCAACCGCCTGCTCGGCCTGTACACCCGCATCAAGTACGGCAAGGCTGCCAGCGAAACCCTGCGTGAACTGGTGGCCATCCCCACCTTCAACGTCGAGGGCACGCCGCAGCACGAGAACCCCGAGTTCCTCAGGATCGCCGACAAGATCAAGGCCCTGGCCGACAGCTTCGGCCTGGCTTTCCGCAACATCGACAACCGGGTGTACGAGATTTCGCTGGGCAGTGGCAAGGAAGTGGTCGGCATCCATGCCCACGCCGACGTGGTGCCGGTCAACCCGGACAACTGGAAGCTGGCCGATGGCACGCGCCTGGACCCGTTCAAGGTCACCCTGATCGGCGACCGCATGTACGGCCGTGGCACCGAAGACGACAAGAACGGCATTGTCGTGGCGATGTACGCGCTGAAAGTGGCCAAGGACGAGAACCTGCCGCTGGCTCGCCAGTTCAAGCTGCTGATCGACACCACTGAAGAAACCAGCGGTGATGCCATCCCCTACTACTTCGAGCGCAACCCCACGCCCGACTACAACCTGGCACTCGATGGCGGCTACCCTGTGGTCATCGCCGAGAAAGGCTACGGCACGATCATGGCCAGCTTCAGCAAGCGCCAGGCCAGTGGCAAGGGTGCCGAGATCGTCAACCTGACCGGCGGCCTGGCCACCAACCAGATCCCGACAACCTCGGTCGCGACCCTGGTCACCGACAACCCGGCGAAGCTGGCCAGCCAGCTGGAAAAAGCCGGCGCCGATTACGTGAAGCGCAATGGCGGCGACTTCAGCATCGCCGCCAAGGTCGATGGCAAGCAGGTGTTGCTCACCGTGACCGGCGTGTCCGCCCACTCTTCGGAGCCGGAGTCCGGGGTCAACCCGGTGGCGCGCATGCTTGGTTTCATCAACGGCCTGGGCAAGGATGTGCCGCTCAAGCACAACCACTTCACCGATGCCGCCCGCTACGCCACTGACAACTGGGGCCTGGACTACCTGGGCAACAAGCTCGGCGTGGCCTTCAAGGATTCGTTCATGGGCCCGCTGACCGCCTCGCTGACCTTTGTCGGGGTGGATGAAAAAGGCCTGAAACTGGCGGTGAACCTACGCATTCCGAAAGGCAAGCCAATTGCCACGATCAAGGACGAACTGGCTGACAAGCTGGGCAAATGGACCCGGCAGAGCCATACCTCCGTGGCCTTCGACTACAGCCTGGACGAGCCCATGTACCGCAACCCCGAGGGCGAATGGGTCAAGGCCTTGCTTGATGTAGCCACCGAGAACCTGGGCATGAAGCACGAGTTCGGTACCTCGGCGGGCGCCACCTCGGTACACGACTTGCCTAACGGCGTGCAGTTCGGCCTGGCCATGCCGGATGTGAAGTACACCGGGCACAACGACAACGAGTTCAAGACCGTTGAGCAGTTCATGCTGGACTTGCAGGTGGTGAGCGAGATGGTGGCGCGGATCGGGCAGATGCCAAAGCTCTGAGCCAACTTTACCGGCCTCTTCGCGGGCACGCCCGCTCCCACAGGAATTACGCAACCTGTGGGAGCGGGCATGCCCGCGCAGAGGCCGGCACAGGCGACCGCTCATGACGTTTTTCAATCGACTCGATGCCGTTTCCTGCATTGCCGTGCAGAGCGCCGTGCCGGATGCTTTATTTACTCCGAGACATCGCTTTTTTCACCCGCAGAGGCCCGTATGAAGACCGTCGAACAAATCCTCAAGACCAAGTCCCAGCACCAGACCGTGTACACCATCGGCCCGGATGACTCGGTACTCGACGCCCTGAAGCTGCTGGCGGAGAAAAACGTCGGTGCGCTACCGGTGGTCGAGGCCAACCAGGTAGTGGGTATCGTCAGTGAACGGGACTATGCGCGCAAACTGGTGCTGAAGGGCCGCTCGTCCGCCGCCACCCCTGTGCGCGAGATCATGAGTGCGCCGGTGGTCACCGTGGAACCGAAGCAGAACCTCGAGTACTGCATGAACCTGATGACCAACCGCCACCTGCGCCACCTGCCGGTGGTCAGCAATGGCGAGCTGCTCGGCCTGCTGTCGATCGGTGACCTGGTCAAGGAAACCATCGCCGAACAGGCAAGCCTGATCCTCAAACTGGAGCAATACATCCGCGGCGAATGAACCACCTCAGTGGTAGGCGCGCTCCAGCTCGTCCAGCTGATGGTCGAAACTGCGCAGGCGCGCCGACCAGGTGTACACCAGCACTTCCAAGTCCCGGTTGAGCACGGCGGTGTTGCCATGACCGCTGCGGGTCGGCTCTCCCACATCCAGCTGGTAGCGTTCACGGGCCATGGCCTGGGCCACGCTGGACAGGTCGCGGGCATTGGCCAGCCAGTGGTGATGGTGGTCATGAATTTCGCGGTCGAGCAAGCGGCACTGGCGTTTCAGGGCATCCAGGCTCTGCTCCAGCGGCGTGCCCTTGAGCTCGCCCATGACCTCTTCGAAGGTGCGCCCCGAATGCCAGTAGCTGCCCCAGAAGTAGCGGTCGAACACCGTCTCGACGCGGCGTAGCGCGACCTTGGTGTTCCAGATGGTCAGCAACGTTCGCCCCTGCACCACCTCACGCTTGTTCAGGTGCAGTTGCTGCCAGGCGATCCAGGCCAGCGCCACCAGTGCAACCGCCACAGTGACAGCGGCAGCGGCATACAGGAAATGCACCGCCTGGTTCATCTGTTGCGTTTGCCGTACGCCGTAGAAATAACTGGCCGTCAACGTGCCCAGGATCGTCACGGAGCACCAGAAGCCTGGTGCGTAGGGATCTTTCATCGCGCTATCCCCTTGTTGTTTTCCTGAGCATAGCAACGGCCAATCACTCGTCAGGCACCACTCGGCGCTTTATTTTTTGCTTGGATGCAGCGCCTCGTTCAGTTGGTCGATCATCGGAATCCAGTCGTCATCAGCGATGTACTTCTCTTTCAGGAAATCGCGCTGTGAATCGCTCCAGAAAGGCGCGTCAACCAGCTTTATATCGTCGTCGAGCGGCGAATGGGTGGTGATGAAACGGTCGATATCGACCGGATCGTCAGACAGCCCCAGCTGTTTGAAAATCTCGGACAAAGGATGAATCGGCTTATCCATGGTTCCTCCTCGTCGCCAGACCGGTCGTCGACGATGCCGGCCCGGCATGGGTTGAGAGCATCAGCTGAGCTCACGCACTTCGGCGCGCGGCACCAACTTCAGATATTGCTCCATGCTCATGTGGATCAGGTGATCGTGATCACCCGCCTCCAGATAGACATCGCCTTGGCGGGTAAGACTCGAATCAAGCAGCATCTTTATCTGGTAGGCATCGCCAAGCGCCGGTACGGCACCGCGCTCGCAGTCGCCGAACAGGCTCGGCAGGCCGCTTTCACGGGTCAGTTGCCAGGCCCCGGACATGCGCACCTTGGTCATGTCCAGATGCCGGTTGGCCGGTAGCACGGCCATGATGTAGTTGCCATGACGGTCGTCGAGCATCACCGACTTGGCGACCCGCTCGGCGGGCACGCCGGCCGTACGGGCCGACTCCAGGCTGGTGGCCGAGTGTGGATGGGGAATGATGTCGTAATCGCAGTTGGCCTTGTCCAGGCGATCCTGCAGGGTCTTTGCCATACGCATGATGCACCTCCGGTTTCGCCCCCCAATTTCCAATTTTAGGCCGGGTACCAGCAGGCAGGGCTAAACTTGTGCAATAGAGGCAAACGAGGTGACGACAGGTGATCACCCGCTGCTGGCGCTGGCTGTTGCTGCTGTTGCTGCTTGGTATCACGCCAGGCGGCTTGGCAGCGCCCGGTGCAGTCTGGGTGCTGGGCATCGATGACGCCATCGGCCCGGCCAGCGCCGACTACCTGGTGCGCAGCCTCGACCAGGCCAAGGCGCAGGGTGCGCAACTGGTGGTTATTCGCATGGACACCCCGGGCGGGCTCGACAGCGCCATGCGCCAGATGATCAAGGCGATTCTCGCCAGCCCCGTGCCGGTCGCAACCTTCGTCGCCCCCAGTGGTGCCCGCGCCGCCAGCGCCGGCACTTATATCCTCTATGCCAGCCATGTCGCAGCCATGGCGCCCGGTACCAACCTGGGCGCCGCAACCCCCGTGCAGATAGGCGCCCCGCCAGGCACGCCCAAGGACGACAAGGCCAAAGGCAGCGATGACGAAACCCTCGCGCGCAAGCAGGTAAACGATGCGGCGGCCTACATTCGTGGCCTGGCGCAGCTGCGCGGGCGCAATGCCGACTGGGCGGAGAAGGCCGTGCGCGAGGCGGTCAGCCTGTCCGCCAGCGAGGCTTTGCGGCTCGACGTGATCGACCTGATGGCCGATGACCTGCCCGACCTGCTGCGCAAGCTCGATGGCAAAACGCTCACTGTCGCTGGCCAGCCCCAGCAGCTGCAGACTGACGGCGCCAGCCTGGTCGAGCACCTGCCGGACTGGCGCACACGGGTGCTCGCAGTCATCACCAACCCCAGCGTGGCGCTGATCCTGATCATGATCGGTGTGTACGGCCTGCTGTTCGAGTTCATGAACCCTGGCTCGACGGTAGGCGGCGTGGTCGGCGGCATCTGCCTGCTGCTGGCGCTGTATGCCCTGCAACTGCTGCCCGTGAGCTTCGCCGGGGTGGCGCTGATTTTGCTCGGCATCGCCTTCATGATCGCCGAAGCCTTCCTGCCCAGTTTCGGCGTGGTCGGCTTTGGCGGCATCGTCGCCTTCGTGGTCGGCGCGCTGATCCTGATCGACACCGATGCCCCTGGTTTCGGTATCCCGCTGGCCCTGATCGGCACCTTAGCGGTGCTCTCGGCGCTGCTGATCGGCGGCGTGCTGGGCATGGCGCTCAAGGCCCGCCGACGGGCGCAGGTCGGCGGTGACGCCGGCCTGGTCGGCAGCCTGGTCACCGTCACCCAGGTGATGGCAGGCAACCCGTTCTGTGGCTTCGTGCTGGCCCAGGGCGAGCAATGGCAGGCGCAGTGTGGAACGCCACTGCAAGCGGGCCAGAACGTGCGGGTGACCGCGCGCCATGGCGTCATGCTGGAAGTGAGCGCCGCCGCGCCCGCGGCGCAAGGAGAATGACCATGTTCATGCAATTGGGCTTCGGCGCGGTGCTGATCGTGCTGGCGATGCTGTTGCTGTCGGCATTCCGCATCCTGCGCGAGTACGAGCGCGGCGTGGTGTTCCAGCTGGGGCGCTTCTGGCAGGTGAAGGGGCCGGGGCTGATCCTGTTGATCCCGGTGATCCAGCAAATGGTGCGGGTCGACCTGCGCACCGTGGTGCTGGATGTACCACCGCAGGATGTGATCACCCGCGACAACGTCTCGGTCAAGGTCAACGCCGTGGTCTACTTCCGCGTGCTCGACCCGCAGAAGGCGATCATCCAGGTCGAGGACTTCCTCGTGGCGACCAGCCAGCTGGCCCAGACCACGCTGCGCGCGGTGCTCGGCAAGCACGAACTGGATGAACTGTTGGCCGAACGCGAGCAGCTGAACTCGGACATTCGCCAAGTGCTGGATGCACAGACCGATGCCTGGGGCATCAAGGTGGCCAACGTCGAGATCAAGCACGTCGACCTCAACGAATCGATGGTGCGTGCCATTGCCCGCCAGGCCGAGGCCGAGCGTGAACGACGGGCCAAGGTGATCCATGCCGAGGGTGAGTTGCAGGCGTCGGAGAAATTGATGCAGGCGGCGCAGATGCTGAGCAAGGAGCCGGGGGCGATGCAGTTGCGTTACATGCAGACGCTGGGGACGATTGCCGGGGACAAGAGTTCGACCATCGTCTTTCCGCTGCCGGTGGATTTGCTCAAGGGGTTGGTGGACAAGCAGAAATAGAGGTGGCCCATTCGCGGGCTTGCCCGCTCCCACCGGTACTGCGCTGCCCTCAGGGCTGCAGTAATACCTGTGGGAGCGGGCAAGCCCGCGAATGGCCTACGGTCTGTCAGACTGGCGCGCGACGCAAAGTCGCCAGGAAGGTGGCCGCGCCAATGAACAACCCGGCAAACGTCCGGTTCAAACGCTTCTGCTGCTTGGGCGTATGCAGCAAGCGCAACACCCGCGCAGCCAACCCGGTGTACCCCGCCATCACCAGCATATCCACGGTAACCATCGTCACGGTGATCGCCACATACTGCGGCAACAGCGGTTCATGCGGGTTGATGAACTGCGGCAGCACCGCCAGCATGAACACCAGTGCCTTGGGGTTGCTGACGTTGACCAGGAAGCCACGGAACACCAGGCTCAGCGGTTTACCGATAGGGCGCACGGCGGACTCATCGCTCATGTCCATCGGCAAGGCTCGCCATTGTTTGTAGGCCAGGTAGACAAGGTAGGCGACGCCGAACCATTTGATGATCTGGAAGGCCGTGGCCGAGGCGGCCAGGATGGCGCCGACGCCGGCGGCGATGATGGCGATCTGCACGATCAGGCCCAGTTGCAGGCCCAGGGCGTTCCAGTAACCACGCCAGAAGCCGTATTGCAGGCCGCTGGACATCGAGGCAATCGCCCCGGCACCGGGTGAAAGGCTGATCACCCAACAGGCGGCAAAGAAGCCCAACCACACTTCCATCGACATCACACACCTCGCTCGAACATATGTTGCAAAACGTTAAGCTAAGGTGTTGGTGAAAAAATAACCAGCGATTTCTGAAGGATTTGTATTGCCTGTGCTGGCCTCTTCGCGGGTGAACCCGCTCCCACAGGTATCGCGCTGTCCCCAAGGGCTGCGGAACTCCTGTGGGAGCGGGTTTACCCGCGAAGAGGCCGGTTCAGGTTCAGTCAGCCTCGACAGGCGACTCTTTGTGCATAACCTGCACCTCAGCCCCGCGCCAGCGCCGTACCGACTTCTGGAAGAACTGGCTATTGGGCACCTGCACCAGCGCCCCGCCCGCCTCGGGCATTTCCATCAGGGTGGTGAACAGCAGGTTGATGGCAATCACCCGGCCTTTGACGCCCGGCTTGTCCAGGGTGTCGACCAGTTCGACCACGTCACCAATACGAAACGGCCCGACGGTGAAGATCAGCACCGCGCACAGCAGGTTGGACAGCACGCTCCACATGGCGAAGAAGGCCACTGCCGCCACCGCGACGAAGCCGGACAGTGCTGTCCACAGCACAGTCGCCGACACACCCAGGCGCTCCAGCACAAACAGCAACGCGCTGCCCATGATCAGCCAGCGCAGGCCGCCACGCACCGGCACCAGCAGTTCCGGCGGCAACGGGTAACGCTGGCTCAGGCGGCTCAGCCCGCGTGCAACGATGCGCTGCAGGACGAAGGCCGCTACCAGGATCAACAGGATCTGCAAGCCCAGCCAGAAGGTGTCCATCCATTGCCCTGGCAGCAGCGAACGCAGTTCCTCCATCAGGACAGCGCCTCGAGCTCGGCCTGCATGCTTTCGAGGGTTTCCAGCGCTTCCATCCAGGCCTCTTCCAGTTCGCCTTCGCGCTGCTTCAGCTTGCTCTGGCGCGCCAGCAGGTCACGCAACTCGTCCTTGCGCGACGCGTCGTAGAGGCCACCATCGCCCAGCACGGTCTCGATCTCGGCCAGTTGCGCGTGCACCTGGTTGAGCTCGGCTTCCAGCTTGTCAGCAGCCTTCTTGTGCGGGGCCAGTTGCTGGCGCAAGGCTGCGGCAGCCTGGCGTTGGGCCTTCTTGTCGGTCTTGTCCGGGTTGACCGGGGCGGTACTGGCCGGCGCGCTGCGCTGGCGGTACTCGACCAGCCAGCGGCTGTAGTCGTCCAGGTCACCATCGAAGATGTCGACCTTGCCGTCAGCCACCAACAGGAAGTCGTCGGTAGTGCTCTTTAGCAGATGACGGTCGTGCGACACCACCACCACGGCACCGGCAAACTCCTGCAGGGCCATGGTCAGCGCCAGGCGCATTTCCAGGTCGAGGTGGTTGGTCGGTTCGTCGAGCAGCAACAGGTTCGGTCGCTCCCAGGCGATCAGGGCCAGCGCCAGGCGGGCCTTCTCACCACCGGAGAAGTTCACCACCGGCTCGTCGACGCGATCGCCATGGAAGTCGAAGCCACCCAGGAAGTCGCGCAGGGTCTGCTCACGCTCGGCGGGGGCAATGCGTTGCAGGTGCAGCAGCGGGCTGGCCTTGTCGTCCAGCGAATCCAGCTGGTGCTGGGCGAAGTAGCCCACGGCGAGGTTCTCACCCCGCACCAGGCGGCCCGACAGTGGCTCGAGTTCGCCTGCGAGGTTCTTGATCAGGGTCGACTTGCCAGCGCCGTTGGGGCCGAGCAGGCCAATGCGCGCACCGGGGGTGAGCTGCAGCTTGACCTTGTCGAGGATCGCCTTGTCACCGTAGCCCAGGCGGCCTTCGGACAGGCTGAGCAGCGGGCTGGAGATTTTCTGCGACTCGCGGAAAACGAAGTCGAACGGCGAATCGACATGCGCCGCCGACAGCTCCTCCATGCGCTCCAGGGCCTTGATCCGGCTCTGTGCCTGGCGGGCCTTGGTGGCCTGGGCCTTGAAGCGGGCAATGTACTTTTCCATGTGCGCACGCTGGGCCTGCTGTTTCTCGTAGGCCTGCTGCTGTTGCGCCAGGCGCTCGGCCCGGGTGCGCTCGAAGGCGGTGTAGCCGCCTTTGTACAGGTTCAGCTTGCGCTGCTCGACGTGCAGCACATGGTCGACCACGGCATCGAGGAAGTCGCGGTCGTGGGAGATCAGCAACAACGTGCCGGGGTAGCCCTTGAGCCAGTCCTCCAGCCACAGAATAGCGTCCAGGTCCAGGTGGTTGGTGGGCTCGTCGAGCAGCAGCAGGTCGGACGGGCACATCAGGGCCTGGGCCAGGTTCAGGCGCATCCGCCAGCCACCGGAGAAGTCGCCGACGCGGCGGTCCATCTGTTCGTTGGTGAAACCAAGGCCGGCCAGCAACTTGCGTGCGCGGGCGTCGGCGGTATAGCCGTCGGCGCTATCCAGCTCAATGTGCAGGCGCGCCAGGGCAGTACCGTCGTGGGCCTGCTCGGCCGCGGCCAGTTCGGCCTGGACCTTGCGCAGGCGCACGTCGCCGTCGAGCACATAGTCCACGGCCAGGCGGTCGAGGGTATCGACTTCCTGGCGCATGTGGGCGATGCGCCAGTCACCGGGCAGCTGGCAATCGCCGGCATCAGGCGACAGCTCACCGCGCAGCAAGGCGAACAGGCTGGATTTTCCGGCGCCGTTGGCGCCGATCAGGCCGGCCTTGTGACCGGTGTGCAGGGTCATCTCGGCGCCTTCTAGCAAGCGCTGCGGACCACGCTGTAAAGTGAGGTTGGATAGTCTGATCATGATGGTCGCGGAGTCTACCAGCTTCCTCGGCCCATAGCGCGAGTGGAACCATGCACACCGACCTGTGGAATCACGCCCTGGCCCTGTACGCCAGGCCCGGCGTAGAAGCCGCCTGCCTAGACTTGCAGGCGCTGGGTGGCGATGTCTGTCTGCTGCTGTGCGCAACCTGGCTGCAGGCGCGTGGCGTGGCCGTGCGGGACGAACGCGTGCAGGCATTGCGCGAGGTTACCGAGCCTTGGCAGCGCGAAGTGGTCAACCCGTTACGTAGCTTGCGCCAACAGTGGCGAGCAGCGGCGCAAAGTGATGCGCAGCTGGCGGCGTTGCGTGAGCAGGTGAAGGGGTTGGAGTTACAGGCCGAGAAAGCCTTGCTGGAACGCTTGCAGGAGCGTTCGCGACAGTGGCCGGTGGGCGCCCATGAGCCCATGGAAAACTGGCTGGACCGGCTGGCGCCGGCCCAGGCCCGCCACCACGACGCGCTGATTCGGTTGCGCGTCGCGGCGGCAGCGCTTCAGGACGCCGAAGACGGTGCCTGAGCCGGGGTGCTGGCAGGTGCCGATGGCGCTACCGAAGCTGCCGGGGTGGCCGAGTTGGTCGCGGCGGCCGGAGTGCTGACGGCTGGCGTAACCGGTTTGGCTTCGGCTGGCTTGCTGGCAACAGGCTTGGCAGCTGCTGGCTTGGCGGCGGGTTTGGCGGCCGTACGTGCTGGGGCCTTGGCGGCAGCTGGTTTCGTGGCCGGCTTGGCAGCAGCGGCTTTGGCTGGCGTTTTGGCCGCCGCTGGCTTGGCTGCAGGTTTAGCGGCTGCGGTGGCTTTGGCTGCTGGCTTGGCTGCAGGTTTGGCAGCAGCAGTGGCCTTGGCGGCTGGCTTGGCCGCAGGTTTGGCAGCAGCAGTGGCCTTGGCGGCTGGCTTGGCCGCAGGTTTGGCAGCAGCAGTGGCCTTGGCGGCTGGCTTGGCCGCAGGTTTGGCAGCAGCAGTGGCCTTGGCGGCTGGCTTGGCTGCAGGTTTGGCAGCAGCAGTGGCCTTGGCAGCAGGCTTGGCTGCAGGCCTGGCAGCAGCAGTGGCCTTGGCGGCAGGCTTGGCTGCAGGTTTGGCCGCAGCAGCCTTGGTGACGGGTTTGGCGGCTGCCGGTTTGGAGGTCTTGGCAGCACGCTGGTCAAGCGCCTTGGCTGCAGCTTCGCGAACCTTGCCTACACCTTGGGCCAGCTTGAGGCTGTCCTGGGCATCGCGCTTGAGTTGCTGGATATAAGAACGGGTCTGGGTTTGACGCTCCTTGAGGGAGTCGAGCAGTTCTTCAAGTTCGCCAATGGCTTTTTGTGCCTTGGTCTGCGCCTTGGCTTTACCTGCCTTGGCGGCGTCTTGCAGTTTCAGGCGACCGTTGTGCAGTTTTTCCTGGGCCTTGCCACGCTGCTTTTCCAACTTGGCCAGCAGTTTTTCCGCATCAGCCAGCGCTTGCGAGCAGGCATCTTCCAAGTGTTCGAGCAAGCTGCCCGAAAGTTGCTGGAGCAGGTGTAACGGCGTGCTTACTGGCTTCTTTTTAGCCGACATGGTTTACCTCCTGGCTGACGAGATTGCGGCTCATACTATGCTTCTGCTGCTACCGCCGCTAGGGCATGTTGACAGTATTATTTACGCCGCGTTGCATGCCTGGGCAAAGTTGTTATCTTGCAGCTCCGAGCAAGTGTAGTTGCTGAATAAATCATTGCTGATATTTGGCAGTTATCTGTACTGCACAGCCCCCTGTAGGAGCGGCCTTGTGTCGCGATGGGGCGCAGAGCGGCCCCCGGTGTCAGCGCCAGGGCAAATATCGCCGGGGCTGCTCCGCAGCCCTTTCGCGACACAAGGCCGCTCCTACAGCGGGCGTAAAAAGGCAAATACAAATAACGAACACTGGCATACTTCCCCGCTCATTGGCGCAGGAACTCACCATGCCTCGATATCTTGTTTTAGGTTTATGCCTGCTGGCACCCATCGCCTTGGCTGACAGCGAAGAACATGACCTCGCCTACAGCATCGGCGCCAGCCTGGGTGAGCGGCTGCGCCAGGATATGCCGGGCCTGCAACTGGATGCGCTGGTAGAAGGCCTGCGCCAGTCCTACCAGGGGCAACCGCTGAAACTCGACAAGGCACGCATGCAGGCCTTGCTCCAGCAGCAGGAAGCCCAGGAAGGCGATGCCGCCATGCAGAAACTTCAAGCTGCCGAAACACGTTTCATGGCCAACGAGCGTGGTCGTTATGGCGTGCACGAACTACCGGAGGGCGTGCTCTACAGCGAACTGCAAGCAGGTACGGGTGCGCAGCCCAAAGCCGGTGGCAAAGTGCAAGTGCGCTACGTGGGCAGGCTGCCAGACGGCTCGGTGTTCGACCAGAACCAGACGCCCCAGTGGTTCAGCCTGGACTCGGTAATCGAAGGGTGGCAGGTGGCCTTGCCAAAGATGCACACCGGCGCCAAATGGCGCCTGGTGATTCCCTCAGCGCAAGCTTATGGCGCCGAGGGCGCGGGCGACCTGATCGAACCCTATACACCCCTGGTGTTCGAGATCGAACTGCTGGCGGTTGGCGACTGACGCCAACTCTCAGGCCTGGACCGCGCCTTCTTCCTTGTGCGCGTTGTGCAACACTTCGATCAGGCAGTCTTCCAGTTCGAAGCGCTCGTGCAGCAGGCCACCCAGCTTGCCCAGCTTTTCGGCAAAGCGTTCGGTGTCCTTGCATTCACCCTTGGCGCAATGGTCATTGAAGGCCAGTGCGATCTGAGTAATGTCGTTGATCCGTGGGTTGATCTCTTCGGCCAGCATCAGCGCCTTCTCGTCGCCGAAGGCCTTGGCCTCACTGACCAGCTGCTCGCAGACCTCGAAATGCCACGCCGAAACGTAGTCGACAAGGAGCGCGCAAAAGTCCCCGTTCGTGTCCTTGTCGGCGAAGGCCGGCTTGGCATCGCGCAGCGCGCGGAAAGCCTGCACCAGTTCCTGGCGCTCCTCCAGCCAGCGGTCGATCAGTTTGTGAACCCCACCCCAGCGTTCCTGAGCGTTCTGACAACTATCGAGCATGGCGATCTCTTCCCTTCTGGGTAGATGCCGCTGCACCTCGCACCACGACCGTGCAGCACAAAGGTGACATCAGCAGGCGGCATCGAGCAGTTGTGTTTTCGGTATGCGTGCTGGGAGATTATTCCCGCGCGTGCTGCCCTTCAAGGTACGCAGCGGACAAAGTTCATACAAGTGTTTAATACCCTGTTACATGGCCATTGGTCGTGCCAATGGCGCAACCTTGCGCCAGGTCATGTTCTCGCCAGGGTGCGGAAACGATACGCCAGCAGGCAACTCAAGGGCAGCACCGCCAGCAGCAGGAAGGCCAGCAGGCTCCACTCGGGCAGGGTCAGGTCGAGAAAGCTCCAGGCCAGCGAGTTGCAATCCGGGCCGCCGAACAACAATTGCCGGGCCGCCTCGCCCCAGGATTGCTCGAACAGCCGCCCGAGCGGCACCGGGCAGACCGGGATGGCCCCGTCATCCCCTTGCAACCAGACATGTCGCGCTGCCAGCAACGCCCCGGCCAGCGAACAGCCCAGCGTCGCCCGCGCGTAACAGCGAATGCCCGCCGTACTTGGTGCCTGCAGCACCGCCGCCAGGCACAGCAGCGCGTACAGGCCAAGCAGCAGCCGCTGGCTGAAACACAATGGGCAGGGCACCAGCCCGAGGACGCTTTCCAGGTGGAAGGACGCGGCCAGTACCGCCAGTGCAGCAAGGCAGGCAGGTAGGAAAAAGGTGCGCAAACGGGCCGGCAACATGGGCGGTGAAGGTCCCGGGATAATGAAGTGGCCTGAAACGGTAGAGGAAAGACGCGCTTTGTTTCAAGGCGCGACAGCAACGACAAGTCGCTGAATCGCGAAGGAAATTTCCAACTATGCAGTAGGAAACGTCTGAAGAAATGGATTGCAGATCTAACTTACATCGAGAGAAAGGTTACCCGCCCCCAAGGCCCGCGCCTTTGCGCGGGCCCTGGGGTAGGTCAGGCGCGTACGCCTTCGGGCAAAGGCAGAGCTAGCAGGCGCTCGTCCAGCAGGCCGAGGCCCTCCTGGAACAGCTGGTTGCTGCGCTCGGTCTCGCCAAGGCCGGCGAGCAGGCGCGCCAGCTCGGCACAGGCCTCGGGGTTGCGCTCCATGCGCAGGCTGCTTTCCAGGTAGTCGCGCGCCTTGCCCCACAGGCGGTTCTGCAGGCTCAGACGGCCCAGGGTAAGCAGCAGGCTGGCATCTTGCGGGTGGGCCTTGAGCCAACCTTCGGCTGTTTGCAGCTGGCGCGCCGGGTCATCGCCGCGCACCAGGCCGTACAGGCGGGCCAGGTGGCTTTCGTATTCACGCTTGAGGGCGGTACGCAGCACTTGTTCGGCTTCGCTCTGGGCACCCACCTGGCGCAATTGCTCGGCATAGGCCAGCACCAGCTGTGGCTCCTGGCGCTGGGCTGCGGTCAGTTGCTGCCAGGCGCGCTCCAAGGCCTGACGGGCACTTTGCGCGTCCTCGCCACGGGTGGTGGCCAGGCTCAGGTTCTGGCCCCAGGCACGTTGTTCCAGGGCTGCCAGCTCGGCGGCCGGCAGCACCTTGCCCTTGCGCAGGTCGGGCAGCAGGCGGATCAGTGCCGACCAGTCGCCGCGCTCCAGGTACAGGCGCTGCAGCAGGCGCAGCACCTGGCCGTTGTGCGGGTGGCGCTCCTGCATGGCCAGCAGGGTTTCGAGGGCGCCGTCGCTTTCGCCACGGTCCATCTGCAACTGTGCATGGGTCAGGGCGATAGCCAGTTCCGCTTGCGGCTGGCGCTCCAGGGCACGTTCCAGCAGGTTGTCGCTGTCTTCGGTTCGGCCTTGCTCGTTGGCGGCACGCGCGGCACCGAGGTAGTACAGCAACGGCTGGCGCTCGGCCTCGGCGGCACGGTGCAGATGGCGCTGGGCACTGGCCCAACGGCCCTCGGCGAGGTCCAGCTGGCCCTGCTCGATGGCCAGACGAACGCGCCGGCTGCGATTACGCCGCGACCACGGGTTGACCACGCCGCTGGAAGTCAGCACCAGGCCGACCAGGTAGCGCACCAGCCACAGCAGCAGCACTACAGCCAGCAAGCCGGCCAGGGCCGCCCACAGCCCCGACTGGTAGCGGAAGCTGCCATAGGAGATCAGCACGTAGCCGCTGTGCTTGGCGACCGCAATACCCAGCGCCGCGGCGACCACGATCGCCAGCACGGCCAGCAGGTAGACACGCTTCATGGCTTGCCCCCTTCAGCCTCGGCCGGCAGGTGGCGGCGCTGTATATAGGCCTGCACTGCGGCCAGGCTTTCGCTGAGGTCGGGGGTAACCACCGACACCGGCTGCTCGGCCAGGGCGTTGAGGCTGTCAAGCATGGCCTTGCTTTGCGGGTTGTCGGCGTTGAAGTTGGCCAGCAGCACGCTGCGGGCGTCGTCCAGCGCCTGGGTGTACACCTTGCTATCGCCATTGAGCGCTGCCCACTGGGCCTGCTCGATGGTCAGGCTCAGGGCCAGGCGCAGCTGGTTCAGTTGCTGCCCGGCCAGCAGCGGACGCACGTTGTCATCGGCGTTGAAGTCGATCTGGAAGTACTTGGAGATCTCGGCCCACCACTGGGACAGGCGACTGGCGCCGTCACCATCGGCGGTGAGCGCGCCCAAGGCATCGGCATTGGTGTCGAACTCCGGCGACTGGGCGCTGAGTTGCTGCACCAGCTCACGCTGAGCGGCCAGTTTCAGGAACAGGCCGGTACGGTCCGGTTGCTGGGTGCTGTTGAGCGTGGCCAGGCTGCGCGCCAGTTGCTCACGGGCGGCGAAGGCACCCGGATCGCTCTGCTCGCGCAGGATCTCGTCCGCCCCCTCGACCAAAGCCTTGGCGCTGGTGATGTCCTGCAGCGCAGACAGGCGCAGGGTGGCCAGGCGCAGCAGGTGCTCGGCCTCGGCCAGGCGCCATTCCTTGCGGCTTTCGCCCAGTACGGTTTCCAGGCGCTGGCTGAGGCGTTGCTGGTCGCCTTGCAACTGCGCCACCAGGCGGCGGCGGTCTTCCAGCTCGCTGGCCGCCGGCAGGCTGGCCAGCTGCGCGCTGATCTGCTGTTCACGCTGCTGCAGGGCTTCGGCGCGCTGGTTCAGCGCCTCGATGTGCTGGCCCTGGTTGAATTCGCTGCCTTGCAGTTGACGCACCTGCCAGACACCCCAGCCACCTACCGCCACCCCGGCCGCGCCCAACAGCAGGGCCAACGTTGCCAGGCCACTGCCGGAGCGCTTGGCAGGTGGGGCGGTGACGGGTTCCGCCGGCGCCTGTGCCGACGGCTGATCGTTATTGGACAAGACAGTCTCGCTCACGTATCCATCCTTTGCATGGGGGCGCATCGCGTTCAGCTTAGCGCCTTAAGAGGCAGGTGCAGCGCTGCGCTGCACGGCTGCCAGCAAGGCCGTGGCACTGGCGCCACGGCAATCCACAACCTGTTGGGCCCCGGCGGCCCTGGCCTGCTCGGCAACCCGAGGGCTGGGCACGAACAGCGGCAGACGCGCCAGCTGCGGCCAATCGGCGCCGGCCATCTGCTGCAAGTGTTCAAAACCCTGCCCACTGCTGACCACCAGGCCATTGAGGCGTTCCGCTTCGATGCGGCGCATCAGGGTGCCCGCCGGGTAAGCCGGCAGGCAGCGACGATACAGTTCCAGATAATCGACACTAGCACCTTGCTCTGCAAGACGCTCTGCCAGCAGTTCGCGACCTCCGACGCCACGAACGATCAAGATCCGCGGTGCCGGCACGGCAACTGCCTGGCGCAGGGCTGGCAGCGCCAGCAACGCTTCGCTGTCATCGCCACGTGGGGGGAAGCTCACCGCCAGGCCCGCACCCTGCAGCACGGCGGCGGTTGCCTCGCCCACAGTGAACCAGCCTTGCACGGGTGGCTGCAGGCCGGCATCGGCCAGTTGCTCAAGCAACAACCGGGCTGCCGGCTTGCTGACCACGATGATCGCCTGGAAGCCCTGCAGGCCTTCCAGCAACAGGCGTTGCTGGTTATCCACAACGACGGGCTCGATTGCCAGCAGCGGCAGGCAGCTGCTGGCTACCCCCGCCGCTGCCAGGCTTTGCGCCAGCGCCGCACAGTCCTCGGCAGGCCGGGTCAGCAACAGGCGCCACGAACTCACGGGTGGCCGGCCTCGCCGTAGACTTCCTTGAGGATGGCCTCGGCGCCCTGCCCCAGCAGGTCCTCGGCCACCTGCACGCCCAGGGTTTCGGCGGCAGTACGTGGGGCGCGGGCATCGGCCACCAGCAGGGTACCGCCGCTGGGCTGGCCGACCAGGCCACGCAGCCACAGCTGGTCACCTTCCAGCACCGCATAGCAGGCAATCGGTACCTGGCAGCCACCATTCAGGCGTTTGTTCAGGGCGCGTTCGGCCACCACTCGGTCGGCGGTATCGGCATGGTGCAGCGGCGCCAGCAGCGCGTGGATTTGCTGGTCGGCGCTGCGGCATTCGATGCCCACCGCGCCCTGGCCGCCAGCCGGCAGGCTGTCATCGACGCTGATGGTGGAGGTGATGCGGTTTTCGAAGCCCAGGCGGATCAAGCCGGCGGCGGCGAGGATGATGGCGTCGTACTCACCGGCATCCAGCTTGGCCAGGCGGGTGTTGACGTTGCCGCGCAGGAAGCGGATTTGCAGGTCCGGGCGACGCGCCAGCAACTGGGCCTGGCGACGCAGGCTGGAGGTACCGACGATGCTGCCGGCAGGCAGCTCATCGAGGCTGTCAAAGGTATTGGAAACGAAGGCATCGCGCGGGTCTTCCCGCTCGCAGATGCAATACAGGCCCAGGCCTTCGGGGAAGTCCATGGGCACGTCCTTCATCGAATGCACGGCGATGTCGGCTTCGTTGTCCAGCAGGGCGGTTTCCAGTTCCTTGACGAACAGGCCCTTGCCACCGATCTTTGCCAGCGGCGCGTCGAGCAGCTTGTCGCCACGGCTGACCATGGGCACCAGGGTCACCAGCAGACCGGGGTGGGCCTGCTCGAGGCGGGCTTTGACGTATTCGGCCTGCCACAGGGCCAAGGCACTTTTACGGGTGGCAATGCGGATTTCGCGAGTGGACATGGAACGCCCCGATCCAGAGAAATGCTGTCGATGATAACAGCATCGCCGGTATCGCTAGCAGATACGGATCAACAGGCCGTGCGTGGTCTGCTGTGGGAGCGGCCTTGTGTCGCGAAAGGGCCGCACAGCGGCCCCAGGATTTCGGCAGTGATGCATAATTTGCTGGGGCCGCTTTGCGGCCCTTTCGCGACACAAGGCCGCTCCCACAAAGCCCGAGCAGATCCACAGACTTGCGCAAAGGGCTCAGAGGGTTTGCATCATCTTGCGCACACCGGCCACATGGCGCCGGCTGACGGTCAGGGCGTCACCGTCCAGGCCTTTCAGGTATAGCTGGAAATGCCCCAGCGGCGTGCGCTGCAGGCGTTCGATACGCTCACGGGCGACCAGCGCATTGCGGTGGATACGCACGAAGCGTTCGCCAAACTCGTCTTCCAGGGCCTTGAGCGGCTCGTCGAGCAGTACTTCCCCGGCCTCGTGGCGCAAGGTCACGTACTTGTGATCGGCAATGAAATAGATCACCTGGGGCAAAGGGATCAGCTCGATGCCTTTGCGCGTGCGGGCACTGATGTGGCTACGCGGGCCACCGCCTTCATTGGCCGGCCTGGTGAGCGCCGCCAATTGGGCGCGGTTGGGCTTTTCAGCCTTGCGCAAGGCATCGCGCAAGGCCTGGGCCTGGAAAGGTTTGGTCACATGGCTGAGGGTACTGTCCTTGAAAGCCTCGGCACCGTATTCATCGTCCCCGGTGCAAAACACCACCGCCGGCGGCGCCTCGCGCTCGCACAGGCGAGCAGCAACCTGCAGGCCGTCCAGGCCCGGCATGCCGATGTCCAGCAGGACCACATCGGGCTTGAGGCTTTCGATCAGCGCCAAGGCTTCCTCGCCGTTGGTGGCGCTAGGCTCCAGCACGGTGTAACCCTCCAGTTCGCCGAGCAGCCGGCTAAGGCGCTCACGGCCTTGGGGTTCGTCATCAACGATCAGGACATTCATAATTGCGCTGGATTCCTGAATGAGTCTCGCACAGGTATAGCGTAGACAGGTATGGTTCGAGCGACACTAAGGTCACGCTCTAGACCGGTGCGAAGGCCAAAGATTCACTCGGCCGGCAGATTCACTGCCAGTCCTCTGTCCAACTGTAGACGGTCCGTGGAACACTGCCGTTCATTCCTGCAAATCCTTCTCTATCGTTTTCCGCGCATTTCTCTCGACCAGCGCCCTGCGGCGGCCAGCCCAACCCTGCTATCATCGGCGCCACTTTTTCGTTCACGCCTGCAATGAGTGAATCCATGAGCACCGACAAGACCAATCAGTCCTGGGGCGGCCGCTTCAGTGAGCCCGTCGACGCCTTCGTCGCCCGTTTCACCGCCTCGGTCGATTTCGACAAGCGCCTGTACCGCCACGACATCATGGGTTCGATCGCCCATGCCACCATGCTGGCGCAGGTCGGCGTGCTCAGCGATGCCGAGCGCGACACCATCATCGATGGCCTGAAGACCATCCAGGGCGAGATCGAGGCTGGCACCTTCGACTGGCGTGTCGACCTCGAAGACGTGCACATGAACATCGAGGCACGCCTGACCGACCGTATCGGCATCACTGGCAAGAAGCTGCACACCGGCCGTAGCCGCAACGACCAGGTGGCCACCGACATTCGCCTTTGGCTGCGCGACGAAATCGACCTGATCCTGGCCGAAATCACCCGCCTGCAGCAGGGTCTGCTGGAGCAGGCCGAGCGTGAAGCCGAGACCATCATGCCCGGCTTCACTCACCTGCAGACGGCCCAACCGGTCACCTTCGGCCACCACCTGCTGGCCTGGTTCGAAATGCTCAGCCGCGACTACGAGCGCCTGGTCGACTGCCGCAAGCGTGCCAACCGCATGCCCCTGGGCAGCGCCGCGCTGGCAGGCACCACCTACCCGATCGACCGTGAACTCACCTGCAAGCTGCTGGGCTTCGAAGCCGTGGCCGGCAACTCGCTGGACGGCGTGTCGGACCGCGACTTCGCCATCGAATTCTGCGCCGCCGCCAGCGTGGCGATGATGCACCTGTCGCGCTTCTCCGAAGAGCTGGTGCTGTGGACCAGCGCGCAGTTCCAGTTCATCGACCTGCCAGACCGCTTCTGCACCGGCAGCTCCATCATGCCGCAGAAAAAGAACCCGGACGTGCCGGAACTGGTACGTGGCAAGAGCGGCCGTGTGTTCGGCGCCCTGACCGGCCTGCTGACCCTGATGAAAGGCCAGCCGCTGGCCTACAACAAGGACAACCAGGAAGACAAGGAACCGCTGTTCGACGCCGCCGACACCCTGCGCGACTCGCTGCGTGCCTTTGCCGACATGATCCCGGCAATCAAGCCCAAGCACGCCATCATGCGTGAAGCGGCCCTGCGCGGTTTCTCCACCGCTACCGACCTGGCCGACTACCTGGTACGCCGTGGCCTGCCGTTCCGTGACTGCCACGAGATCGTGGGTCACGCGGTGAAGTATGGCGTGGACACCGGCAAGGACCTGGCCGAAATGAGCCTGGACGAACTGCGCCAGTTCAGCGACCAGATCGAGCAGGACGTGTTTGCCGTGCTGACCCTGGAAGGCTCGGTGAATGCCCGTAACCACATTGGTGGTACCGCACCGGCGCAGGTGCGTGCGGCCGTCGCCCGCGGCAAGGCGCTGCTGGCTTCGCGTTAAGGCCCATTGCGAGGGCTTCGCCCTCGTTCGCGGGCACGCCAGCTCCCACAGGTACATCGTTTCCCTGTGGGAGCGGGCATGTCCGCGAAGGGTCCAACACCAGACTCAGCGCTTGCCGCTGCGAATCATCTCCATGAAGGCCGGCATCGCCGCCTCCTTTTCCGCCACAATCCGCGCCATGTGCGGGTTGTCGCCCATCAGCTGCAGCAACGCCTTGGCCTGCGGGAAGTCCGCCAGGAAGTCGATGTTCAGCACCTTCTTGCCCACCGCGCAGGCCAGGTCGACCGAGAAGCAGAACATCAGGTCTGCCAGAGTCAGTTGCTCACCCGCCACATAGGGTGCGAAGCGGCCGTTGCGCTTGAGCGTGGCAAAACCGGCCAGCAGGTCGGCACGGGCTTTTTCCTTTATCAGCGGCTCGACCTGCATACCAAAGAAAGATTCGGCATAGCAGGTACGCGCCGGCAGTTCGATGTACAGCTCGATTTCCTTGAGCAGCTCACGCACCTTGGCTTGCCCGAACGGGTCGGCCGGCAGCAGCGCCTTGCCGCCCTGGGTCTGCTCGATATAGTCGAGGATCACACTGGTTTCGCTGAGGAAGCCGTGTTCGGTCTGCAGCACCGGCACCTTGCCTCGCGGGCTCACTTCCAGCGCCTGTGGCGCCTGGCCGCCATAGAAGGTGACTTCCTCGAAGGGCAGGCCTTTTTCCAGCAGGGCCAGCTTGACCATGTTGTAGTAGTTGCTGACCGAGAATCCATGAAGCTTGAGCATGAGGTAACAGCCTCCAGGCCGTAAGGGGTTGGCCCGGCTTTTATAGACCTTACGCCCGCTCCTGACCAGCGTCATGCGCCCCGTCAATGCCCGGGCATTGCCGCCACAGGCGTGGCACACTGTGCATCCCATCACAGGAGTACCGCCATGAGCGAGCCCACCGACATCGACAATGACGACGACGAAGCCTTCGCCGAGGCAACGCTGACCCAGGCCATCGAGAACCAGATCGAAAGCGGCGACCCGGCGGCGGCGAAAGCCACGTTCAACAAACTGACCCTGGTCGGTTACGAGCGCGAAGACATTCTCAACCTGATGGCCCATGTACTGGCCTTCGAAATTGACAACATGCTGGTGGAAGACCGCGAGTTCGACCGCCAGTGGTACGAGAATGCCCTGCGTGCGCTGCCCGAGCTGCCACCTGAGATGGATCAAGGCGAGGACGAATAACCCGGCTACACTCGAAGATCAGGCACCGTAGAACGGTGCCGTCATCCTTGTCTGGAAGTCAGGAGTCGCCATGCCTTTTACCCCCGATCTGATCGCTGAACTGGAAGTCCTTTCGCTGTTCAAGCACGACAGCAGCCAGGAAGGCATCAAGATTCACAAGAACGCTTCCCCCGACCTGGTAGCCGCCGCGCAACGCCTGCATGAAAAGGGGCTGACCGATCAACCTGATGGCGGCTACCTGACCAGCCTGGGTCATGACGCTGTCGAAAGTGTCCAGTTGCTACAGAACATTCTCAAGGCGCCACAGCCGGCCTGAATGGCGGTCTTGCTCAAACTTTGAAACTCGCGCGGTCCCTGTGGGAGCGGCTTTAGCCGCGAACACCGGCGAAGCCGGTGCCATACACCGCGCCGCTTGCTTCGCGGGTAAACCCGCTCCCACAGGGGGCCGCGCCAGCCTGTCAGGCGATCAGTTGGCCGCTGCCCTGCGCCTTTCCGCCAGGCGCGAGCGCCCGTACAGGAACACGATCGCCAGCAAGGCCAGCGCCTGCGCCGAAAGCGAGTAGGCGTCAGCGTGAATCCCCAGCCAGTCGAATTCGAAGAACGCCACTGGGCGCGTGCCCAGTACCCCGGCCTCTTGCAACGCCTTCACGCCATGCCCGGCGAACACCACCGACAAGGCACATAGCAGTGCGGCGTTGATGCTGAAGAACAGTGACAGCGGCAGCTTGGCCGAGCCACGCAGGATCACCCAGGCCAACCCCACCAGCAGCACCAGCGCCGTGGCACCACCCGCCAGCACCGCCTGGTGCCCGGCTGGGCCGGCCTGCAGCCACAGGGTTTCGTAGAACAGGATCACTTCGAATAGTTCGCGGTAAACCGAGAAGAACGCCAGCACGGCAAAACCGAAACGTCCACCACCACTGACCAGGCTGCTCTTGATGTAGTCCTGCCAGGCGGCGGCATGGCGGCGGTCGTGCATCCACACGCCAAGCCACAGCACCATCACCGCGGCGAAAAGCGCCGTGCAGCCTTCCAGCAGTTCGCGCTGGGCGCCACCGACGTCGATCACGTAGGCTGCAAGCGCCCAGGTTGCGAAACCAGCCACCAACGCCAGGCCCCAGCCGATGTTGACGCTGCGCACCGCCGACTGCTGGCCGGTATTGCGCAGGAAGGCCAGGATCGCCGCCAGCACCAGAATCGCCTCCAGGCCTTCGCGCAGCAGGATCAGCAAGCCGGATACAAAGCTCAGCGACCAGCTCAGGCCATCGCTGCCCAGCAGCTTGGAAGCCTGCTCCAGCTTGGCCCTGGCTTCGCTCAGGCGTTGCTCGGCCTGGGCCACGGGCAAGCCGTCCTGCAGCGACTGACGGTAGGCCATCAGCGATTTTTCGGTGTCCTTGCGCGCCTGGGTGTCGATGTTGTCCAGCGAGCTTTCCACCAGCTCGAAGCCTTCCAGGTAGGCCGCCACTGACAGGTCATAGGCCTGGTCGTGATCACCTGCGCGGTAGGCCGCCAGGCTCTTGTCCAAGGTGCTCGCGGTGTATTCGAGCAATTGCGCAGGGCCACGCTTGACCTGCGGCGGCTGGGCGCGCTGGGCGCGGAACGCCTCCACGGCCGTGGCACCTTCGCTGGTGGCGACTTCGGCCGGGGTCTGGCGGGCCAGGTCGGCGATGTTCCAGGCCTTGTCGCCTTTGCCGGCTTCTGGCTTTGCGGTGAAGCTGGCGATATAGGCAGCCACATCCCAACGCTGGCGGTCATCCAGCTGGTCGGCAAAGGACGGCATCTCGGTGCCATCGATGCCCAGGGCCAGGGTGTTGTAGAGGTCGAACAGGCTCAACTGGTCGAGGCGCGAAACATCGCGCAGGTTGGCGGGTGCAGGCTCCAGGCCCACGCCGGCCGGGCCGTCGCCGGCGCCAGTGTCGCCGTGGCAGATCGAGCAGTTTTGCGCATACAGCGAAGCGCCGCGGGCCGGGTCCGGAGTAATTACCGGAGCCTGGCTGACCTCGTAGGCCACCGCCAGACGCGCGCCCAGTTGGCGGGCCTGTTTGGCGACTGCCGGGCCGTCCTGGCGGTGGTCGATGGCTTGGCGCAACGCCTGGATGCCCTGCTCCAGAGCAGCTTGCTCGGCGTTTGCAGGCAAGCTCTTGACCAGCTCGGCCAATACCGCGCTGAACTCTTGCTGCTCGCGGTATTCACCATCGTCGATCACCTTGCCGTCTTGCACGGTCGGCGGGTAGTCGGCGCCAATGTAGTCCAGCAGGTGCAGGGCCTTGGTAGCCTCGGCGGGGGCTTCGGCCAGCACCAGGGTGCTGCACAGCACCAGCACCGGGCCGAGCAATATAGCCGGTAGCCAGGCAAGCAGACGGGAACGGGTATTCATGGCCAGTCTCAAAGTAAATGCGAAAGAGAACATTGTTCACTTCCACTTTTCTTCCTTCAAGGGCGCCAGGCGGATTTCATGAAAAATCTTGGTACAAATTTAGAGGAAGCGGGATGACAACCGGGCCTGAGCATGGCGCAGCACCTGTGAGAGTTGACTTGCCGACGATGGGCCGCACAGCGGCCTCAGGTTCTCAGAGGCTATTTGCAAAACCTTGCTTTCAGACAGGGACTAAGGCCAGCGGCTTCTAGCTCTGGAACCACAAGGTTAAGCACTTCCCACCCATGGCGCACTCAGAACGGCGCTTCCGATGCTCTTGGTAGCATTTGCCGCTGATTTGGCTGCCCTCGTCGTATCACCACTTGTTCATACATTGGTCCATACAATAACAATTCCATTTCTTCGAGTTTCCTGGGCACTAACCCACCCTCGCCCATCGTGCCGAAACGGTAGTCTTTACCGGGTACCTTCGCGTTGAAATTGTAAGCGAACACCGAGTAAACCTCTGGCTGCACGTTTTCTCTAGGTCCGGCTTGGCGTGCATAGTCCGCAGCCATGTCAGCAAAATCTTTCGCTGTAGAATCAGTGAGCGCAACATAGAAACCCTTGCCGGAACTAAGACCTCCGGCGGAGTTTTGATATTTAGCATTTAACCCTTGCAGCAAGCCCGTAGCGTTGATATTAGTTGAGCCGTGACGCCCTATATAGTTCAACGCGCCGCCGAGAGAGCCGACCGGAGACATGCTATCGGCTTGATCCAGTTGAACCGATCCTCTTGGCGTCCGCGTTCCGCTTGACCTACCCACTTTCAACGACCTGAAAAGAAAGCTGACACCGGCCCACGTATGTCCGCTGGGATCCTTCCGATTGACGGGGTCACAACCACAATAGGCATAAGCATGCAAACCACCCAATCCAAATGGGCTCCAACTATCCGGACAGGTGAACCGCATCAACACCGAGCTGTATGGCCGGTAACCGTTTCCAAGCAGATAGAGCCCAGAAAGAACATCCGGATGTTCTCCAGTAAAACCAAACAGAATAGGTGGGTCTAGCCTTGGCGAGCTGTAACCATACGCAAGGTAAGCAAATGTGTTTGGACGAGCGGACATAGTTGCCATACTCCTCAACATTCATGGGAAATGCCATTAATTACTTTAATATAATTACAAGACCACTATCCTTACCCAACGAGCTGTCTACCTCAGCGTATAGAATAATGCCTGACTGAACTACTGTCACTTTTGATAGGATCATCGACTACCGGCACTATTGCTGAGCGCTCCGTATGCAAAGTCATCGTTTTGGTCGCGCAATAGCGAAAGTTTCTCCAGAGTCTCGGAATCCGGGCCTAGCCGTGGTCTTCCAGCCACCACCTAACGCCAGGAATACCCCAATCTGCCCCAACGCCACCTCGCTATTGGCTGCCGCCAACTGCGCGCGCATGTCGGTATAGGTCCGCGTCGCCTGCAAATCCGCCAGGAACGACTCACGCCCAGCCTGGTAATACCGGTGCGTCTGGTCCGCCGCTTCCTTGGCCGACTTCTCCGCCTCGGCCAGCGCGTCACGCCGGTCCAACAGGGCGCTGTACTGCGCCAGGCGGGTCTGGGTCTCGCGAATGGCGTTCAGCACTACCCCATCAAAATTCGCCAGGGCTGCCTGGGTCGAGGCTTCGGCCATGCGAATGCGGGCGCGGGTGCCATTGGTGGGGATGGTCCAGCTGATCTGCGGGCCGAAGCCCCAGCGGTTGGTCGCCGGCTCGCCAAGGTTCTCGAGGATACCAATGGTGCCAACCTGGGCGCCAATGCTGATGTCCGGGTACAAGGCGCCGGTGGCCACGCCGATGTAGGCAGTGGCAGCGGCCAGCTGCCGTTCGGCCTGGCGCACGTCTGGACGGCGCTTGAGCAACGCCGCGCCATCGCCCACCGGGACCAGCTGGCTCAGGTGCGGCAGCTCGGCACAATCGGCAGTGCCGGCAGGCAGCTGATCAACCGGTTTTGCCAACAAGGCAGCCAGTGTGTACATGCCGGTCTCGCGCTCCGCCTTGAAGCGTGGCAGCTCGGCGCGCAAGGATTTGAACTGGGTTTGCGAGCGGGTGACCTGGGTTTCGTCGCCACGCCCGGCATCACGCAGGCGCTGGTTAAGCTTCACGTTCTGCTCCTGCAGGTCGAGCGACTCGCGGGCAATGTGGTATTCCTCGTTGGCCGAGCACACCTGGGTGTAGGCCTTGACCACATCCGCCACCAGGGTGATGCGGGCGGTATCGGCGGCGGCCTGCACTGCGTCGGCATTGGCCTTGGCCGCCTCGGTGCCACGCTTGAAAGTACCCCACAGGTCGAACTGGTACGAAGCACTGATGATGGCTTCGCCGATGTTGGCCACCGGCACTTTCTCTGGCAGCAGGAAGGCCTCGCCCGATTCCTGCAGGCGCTGGGCGCCAAGTTTGACGCCGCCGTTGAAGCCACCTTGCGACTCGGCCACTTCGACCTGGGCGCGCGCCTTGGCAATGTTGGCGGCAGCCACGCGCAGGTCGGTGTTGGCACTCAGGGCCTGGCGCACCAGCTCGTTCAGCCGTTGATCCTGGTACAGCTGCCACCAGTCCTCAGGCACCGGTGCCGATACCACGCTGTCGGCATCCTGGCGCAGCGGGCCGTTGAGGTCGCTGCGTTGCACCGCCGCGTCCTTCGGCACCTCATAGTCGGGGCCGACCATCATGCAGGCCCCCAACGACAGGCACAGCCCCGCCAGGATCAGCTGTTTCATGGGCGCTGGCCCTCGATGATCGACACCGTGGCGGTTCGCCCGGCAATCATGCGGAAGTCTGGCGGCACTTCATCAAAGGCGATGCGCACCGGAATACGCTGGGCCAGGCGCACCCAGCTGAATGCCGGGTTGACGTTGGGCAACAGGTTGGCGCCACTGCTGCGGTCACGGTCTTCGATGCCGGCGGCGAAGCTTTGCACATGGCCACGCAGGCGGGTGTTGTCGCCCATGACGCGAATGTCCACGGCATCGCCGATGTGGATACCGCCAAGCTTGGTTTCCTCGAAGTAGCCATCGACGTGGTACGAGGCGCTGTCGACCACCGACAGCACCGGGCGGCCGGCGGTGACGAATTCGTGATTACGCGGTGCTCGGTCGTTCAGGTAACCGTCCACCGGGCTGCGCACCACCGAGCGGTCGAGGTTGAGCTGGGCGGTATCGACGGCCACCTGCGCTTCGCTGACGGCGGAACGGGCACGGGCCTCGCGGGACTGGCTTTCTTCCAGCTGTTCGGCGGCCACCAGGTTGCCCAGCTTGCGGTTGCGCTGCGCTTCGCGGGAGGCCTGGGCCAGGGTTTCCTGGCGCTCACCCAGGGTCGCCTTGGCCTGGCGCAGGGCCAGGGTGAAGCGGTCCTGGTCGATGGTAAACAGCACATCGCCGCGCTTGACGGTCTGGTTGTCACGCACCTCGACCTTCTGGATCAGCCCGGACACGTCCGGGGCGATCTGGATCACGTCGGCGCGGATGTGGCCGTCGCGGGTCCAGGGGGCGAACATGTAGTACACCACCATCTGCCACACGAGCACGGCGGCGAAGGTCACTACCAGCAAGGTCAGGACCACACGGCCCAGGGTCAGCAAAGGTTTTTTCATGGCAGCATCAGGTTTCGGCAAAAGTGGTCCACCGCACCAAGCAGCACGGCATACAGAGCAACGTTGAACAACGCCCGGTGCCAGACCAGACGGTAGAAATGCAGGCGCACCAGCACCGCGTGCACCCCGAGGAACAGCAGGTAGGTGCCAAACATCATCACCAGCAGCGTGGGCAGGAATACCCCGCTGATATCCAGTTCACCAATCACAGGGGCGCTCCGTCGAGGCCAGGGGGTAGTTGCGGTTGTTCGGCTGGCTCGAGCATCACCTCCACGCCCGGCAGCAGCGCCAGGCGCAGGCCGCTCAGCGCGTGCAGCAGGTGGGTACGGGCATCGCCGCGCTCGTACAGCTCATCCAGGTTCAGCGCCAGGCGCGCGCGCTCCATGTTGCGCAGCAGCGCGGCCGGGGCGTGCAGGCGCTCGCCGGCGCGCAGGCAGGCGGCATAGTGCGCGCCGACTTCCTCGACTACCGTGTTCAGGCGCTCACGAGCCTGCTGCCCGGCACGCGGCATATAGGCCAGCAGGTCGAGCAGGTTCAACCCCACGCGCAGGTCGCGCAGTGCCACGCCGCTGTCCTGCCCGGTTTGCGACAAGCGCGGCAGGTGCTGCATCAGGCGGTCGAGCATCTGCACACCGACCTGGCGGTGCTCGGCCAGGGTGGCCGGCTCGGTCATTTCGACGATGTCGCGCCAGGCGAAGCGGGTCATGCGCTTGGCTGCCAGCTCCACGCCGAACGGGCGCATCACCAAGGTCCAGATGAAGGCGAACAGCAGCCCCACGGGGCCGGCCAGGTTGGAATTGAGGAAGGTGAAGAAGTCAGCATCGTAGGCGCCCTGGATGCTGATGAAGGTCGAGGTGTTGACGATGGTCAGCAAGGTACCCAGGTAGAAGCGCGGCTGCACGGTCAGGGTGCCAACGCAGATGAATGGCACGGCGAAGGCCAGCACCAGCATCGGGAAGTCGTGCAGGTTGGGCAGCACCAGGAACAGGTACAGGCTGGAGAAGATGACCGACATCAGCGTCCAGAAGAAGAACCTGTAGATCTGCGGCGCCGGGTCGTCCATGGCGGCGAAGAAGCTGCACGACACGGCGGCGAGGATCACTGCGCTGGCGCCGTCGTTCCAGCCCAGGCCAATCCACAGGCCGCAGGCGACAACGATCGCCAGCACGGTTGAGGCCACCGAATACAGCATCAGGCCACGGTCGAAGAACGCCGTCAGGCGGCCCAGGCGCCAGTGGCGGTACACCGCGCGCCAGGGTTTGGAATCGTCGCTGCGCAGGGCATGTTGCAGGCTGCAGCAGTCCTGCCACAGGTCGGCCCATTCGGTCAGGCGATACAGGGCGTTGGACAGCAGCAGTTCGGCGCGCTGGTCGAGGGCAGCGGCGCCGGGCTGCAGGCGCTCGATCTGTTCGTGCAGAGCGGTCCAGCGGGCGACGGAAGCGCTGTCGACGGTGCCCTTGAGCCATTCGCGGGCGGCATCGAGCAACGGTTGCAACTGGGCGAACTGTGCCGGGGCGCGGCCTTCGAGGGCGACCAGGGCGTCGTCGAGGGCATCGATCACGGGCAGCAGGTGGATCATGCGCCCGCGCAACTCGCGGGCATTCTTCAGGGTGTGCGGACCGGCGCCTTCATGGCCGAGCTGGCCGATCATCAGCTCCAGCGAGTTGAAGGTGGCAACCATCGCCCCGCGCATGCCGCCAACCTGGTCTGCACTGGCCTGGCGGGCCAGGTAGGTGTCGCTGTAGCGGATCGCTTCGGTGAACCAGCTACCAGTGGCACCGACTACAACTGGCGCCAGCCGGCGCGGCCAGAAGATCGCTCCGACCACGGCCGCGCAGACGATCCCCAGGCAGATTTCCTGGGCGCGGGAAGACGCCACGTCGAACACAGCAAGCGGGTTGTCGACCACCGCCAGGGCAATCATCGGCAAGGTGTAGCCGGCCAGCATCAGCACGTAGTTGTTGGCGGTGCGCAGGTTCAGCGAAAGGAACAGCAAGGTGCCGGTCCACAGGGCGATGGCGATGCTCAGCAGCAACGGCGACTGCACCAGCGGTGGTACCAGGAAAATCGCCCCGCCGGCACCGAGCAGCGTGCCCACGGCACGGTACAGGGCCTTGGAGCTGGTGGGGCCAAGGAACGGGCTGGAGACGATGTACACCGTGGCCATGGCCCAATAGGGGCGCGGCAACTGCATGAGCAGGGCGATGTACAGGGCGATCATGGAGGCGGCAAAGGTACGCACGCCATAGAACCAGTCGCGGGCCGGGGGCACCGAGCTGAAGAAACCGTTCATGCTGCCCCGCCTGTGTTGCCCAGGCCGGCGGCTTCGAAGGCACGCAGCACGCGCAAGGCGGCTTCCAGGTCGGCCTGGTCGATGCCATACAGCACCTCGCGGCGCAGGCGCACCAGCTCGGCTTCGATGGACTCGGCCAGGGTGCGGCCTTCGGCGGTCAGGCTCAGGGCCTTGGCGCGGCGGTCCAGCGGGTCTTCGCTGCGACATACCAGGCCAGCCTTGCACAGCTGGTCGAGCAGGCGCACCAGCGACGGGCTTTCCAGGCCGGCAGCCTGGGCCACGGCCACCTGATGCACGCCGTCACCCAGGCGCACGATCATCAGCAACGGCGCGGCGCAGGCCTCGGATATGCCGTAACCGGTCAGGGCGGTATGGCAGATGCGCCGCCAATGGCGGGCGGCAACCACCATGCCACTGCTGACTTGCAGGCGCAGGAGATCAAGGGACATGACAGGAACCAAGGATATTCATAGTTTGCTAACTATCAATATACGCCTGTGCCTCCCCCTGTCGTCAACCGGGGGGATGGATGAATTGTTGTTCATGCTGGGGCTTCTGGCCTGCCTGTGCCGGCCTCTTCGCGGGTAAACCCGCTCCCACAGGTGCTGCATAGGATTCAGCCATGCGCGGTACCTGTGGGAGCGGGTTTACCCGCGAAGAGGCCCGGACAGGCAACAGAGCATTCAGGGCTGAATCTGGTCTTCCAGCTTCATGGTCAAGGCCAGTGTGCTGCCCATCTGCACCGCGCGGTCACGCCACTCCTGGTAGCGGCCCTCGTCGCGGCTGCTGAAGTGCACCGCCAGCTCTTCGGCCGCCTGTACCACCCCCGCAGCTGCCGCCAGCTCCAGCCAGTACAGCGCGGCCTTGAGATCAGCCTCCACGTACAGCCCATGCATCAGCCGGTAGCCCACCTCGAAACGGCAGCGTGCCTCGCCCTGCTCGGCCCCGCGCAAGAACCACTGGTAGGCCTGCACCAGGTCGACCTGCCACTGCAGGCCGCCATCACACACCTCTTCCTCGTACAGGTCACCCAGCGCGGCAGCGGCATGCAGCATGCCCCGCTCGAAAGCCTGCCGGTAGCACTCCGCCGCCTGCATGTAAGAGGGCTCGATGCCTTTGCCGAAGTAATGTTGCTGCCCAAGGTTGAACCATGCCGCGGCATTGCCTTGCAGGGCCGCCATGCGCAACAGGTGGCCGGCCAACACGGTGTCAGCACGCCAGTATTTGCCGTTGAGCCAGATCCAGCCAAGGTCGTTGAGCGCCGCCACGCTGCCTTGCAAGGCCTGGCGGCGCAGGTCGACGTACACCGCCTGCAAGTCGCTGGCTTCGTCCAGGCGGCTGACCAGCAGCGAGCGCTGGCTGGGCAACCCTATCCCGGCAAACAGTCGCTGTCGCCTCCCGACAGCGGCCGGTGGGGCAATGACCCGCTCGGGCAAAAGGCGGGCAAGCAGCGAATGGATATTGCTGGCAGCAGACATGTTCATCCTCATTGAACGACACACAACCCCAACCTTCGGCTGTGATGAGGCGTGATTCTGCGTGACGTAACGTCAAAACCTGTCGCGAACGATTCGGCGCCAGGCAACCAAATGCGACTTCCTTGATCTGAGCAGGCTGTGGCCAATTGCCATGACCCACGCCTGCCGCCATCCTATTGCGGCAAGCCTAGACAAGGACGTTATCTTTTGCCGTTCGCCACAACTCGCGCCACCCTCAGCCGACAGTGGGCGCTGCTGCGCCAGTTGCCCAGCCGTTCCCCAGGCATTACCAGCGCCGAATTGGTCTGGCGCCTGCGTGACGTGGGCTTCACTGTCAGCAAACGCACTGTCGAGCGTGATCTCAATGAGCTGTCGCTGATATTTCCGCTGGAGCGCAATGACAAGAGCATCCCGTTTGGCTGGCATTGGTCGGCGAGCGCAGTGGGCGACTTGCGCGGCAATTTCGACTTGTTGACGCACTTGCGCGGTGATGCGCTGCAACCGGCTCGGGGCGAGGGGGTGGAGTTGGTGGCGCGGATCAGCGATACGCTGGCGCGGCAGTTGCGGGTTGCGCCGTTGAGTAGCGACATGCAGCTGACGGCCTTGGAGCACGGACATCGGTTGCAGGCCACGGTGAGTGACGGCTGGCCACTGCGCTGGTGGTTGTTGAGCCATGGCGATGGGGTGGTGGTTGAGCAGCCGGGCGGCTTGCGGGAGGAGATTGGCAAGATCCTGAGCAATGCGGCAGCGCAGTACCAGAATTTTTAGCCTGTGCTGGCCTCTTCGCGGGCTTGCCCGCTCCCACAGGTACTCTACAGATTCTGAAGTGTGTGGTTTTCCTGTGGGAGCGGGCAAGCCTGCGAAGAGGCCGGCACAGGCATACCAGTTAGCGCTGCATCCCCCAACGCCGCACCGTCAGCCGCTCGAGGGTATTGAACACCAGCCCTTCCACCAGCAAGCCGATCAGGATCACCACCGCCAACCCGGCAAACACCTTGTCGGTGTACAGCTCGTTGCGGTTCTGGAAGATGTACCAGCCCAACCCGCCTTTGCCACTGCTGGCCCCGAACACCAGCTCGGCAGCGATCAGTGTGCGCCAGGCGAATGCCCAGCCGATCTTCAGCCCCGAGAGGATTGATGGCAGCGCCGCCGGCACCAGGATATGCAGCACCAGCCGCAGCCCTTTCAGGCCGTAATTGCGCCCGGCCATGCGCAGGGTTTCCGACACGCCGAGAAAGCCCGCATAGGTGTTCAGCGCCAGCGCCCATAGCACCGAGTGCACCAGCACGAAGATCAGGCTGTTGTCGCCCAGCCCGAACCACAGCAAGGCCAGGGGCAACAAGGCAATCGCCGGCAACGGGTTGAACATCGAGGTCAGGGTGCCCAGCAGATCGCGCCCAAGCTGGGTCGACACCGCCAGGCTGGTTAGGCCGAACGCCAGGATGATCCCCAGCAGGTAACCCTTGAGCAGAATCACCAGCGACACGCCAACCTTGGCCGGCAACTCACCGCTGACCATGCCGTCCCACAGCGCCGTGGCCGTCTGCAGGAAGGTCGGTAGCAGCAGATCGTTGCCCTGGTAGCGGGCAATGGCCTCCCACAGCACGGCGATCACCAGCAGGATGACCGCCTTGCGCAACCAGCCGTGCTGCCACAGGCGCTGAGCCAACGGCAGGTTGCGCTCCACAGGCACACTGAGCAAAGGCTCCAGCTGCACCTCGTATTCCTGGCGTACAGGTGTAGTGGTCATGGCTGAAGCTCCTGTCAGTAGGCGATACGGATATCGTTGAAGCCAAGATCGTCGGGCTGTTCGGGGGCATCCGCCTCATCGAACAGCAAACGATGGATGCGCCGGGCACTGGCCTGGAAGTCGCTACCACCCAGGCTGCCCAAGTCGTACTGGTGGCTGTGCACTTCGGCGCGCACCCGCCCTGGGTGGGGCGACAACAGCAGGATGCGGTTGCCGACCACCAGAGCCTCTTCGATGGAGTGGGTAACGAACAGCAGGGTAAAACGCACCTCCTCCCACAGCAGCAGCAGTTCTTCCTGCATCTTGCGCCGGGTCAGCGCATCAAGTGCCGCGAACGGTTCGTCCATCAGCAGGATCTTCGGCTGCGTGGCCAAGGCCCGGGCAATCGCCACGCGCGCTTTCATACCGCCCGACAGGGTGTGTGGGTAGGCATCGGCGAAGGCGGCCAGGCCGACTTTTTCCAGATAGTGCAGCGCCCGCTCCTCGGCCTCGGCGCGTTTCAGCTGGCCCGACACCAGCAGAGGGAACATGACGTTCTGTTTCACCGTCTTCCATGGCGGCAGCTGGTCGAACTCCTGGAACACCACGATGCGGTCGGGGCCTGGGCCGCTGACTGGCTGACCTTGCAGCAGAATCTGCCCCTCCTGGGGCGAGATGAACCCGGCCACGGCCTTGAGCAAGGTGGACTTGCCGCAGCCGGAGGGGCCGAGCAGCACGAAGCGGTCGGCACGGTCGACTTCGAAGCTGACCTGGTGGGTGGCCCGCACCACGCGTTGCGCGGTGCGGTATTCGAGGCTGAGGTTATCCACCTTGAGCAAAGGTGGCGTTGCGACACGGCTCAGGTTGCTGGCCGTGTGGCCTGGCAATGGGGCGGTCATGATCGGTCAGCTCCCCTGCAGCGGGCGTTCATCCTGGAAGAAGTAGTCCTTCCACGATTCCGGCTTGTGCTTGATGGCGCCTACCCGATAGAGGAAGTCGGCCAGCTTGTAGGTGTTTTTTGGCGTGACGGTGAATTCGTACTGCGGGTTGTCGATCAGCTTGATCAACGTGTCGCGGTCGATCTTGGCCTTGGTCACGCGGATGTAGGTGTCGGCGGCGGCCGCCTTGTCCTTCTGGGCGAAGTCCGCGGCTTCGGCCAGCGCATCGACGAAGGCCTTGTAGGTCTTGGGGTTGTCCTTGCGGAATTTTTCGGTGGCGAACAGCAAGGTCGGCGAGTTGGGGCCGAGCAGGTCGTAGCTGTTGAGCACCACGTGCACGTTCTTGTTGGCCAGCACTTGGTCCTGGAACGGCGGGTTGGAGAAGTGCCCGTTGAGTTCGGTGCCACCGGCCAATAGCGCGGCAGTGGCATCCGGGTGCGGCACGGCCAGGGTGTACTTGTCGAGGCGGTTGTATTCCTTGTCGCCCCATTGCTGGGCGGCGGCGTATTGCAGGAAGCGCGACTGCACCGAAACGCCTACCGCCGGCACGGCGATGCGGTCTTTGTCGGAGAGGTCGGCAATGGTCTTCACGTTGGGGTTGCTGCTGACCAGGTAGTACGGGAAGTTGCCCAGCGAGGCCACGGCCTTGACGTTCTGTCGGCCCTTGGTGCGGTCCCACACGGTCAACAGTGGGCCGACGCCGGCACCGGCGATGTCCACCGAACCGGACAGCAGTGCGTCGTTGATGGCCGAACCACCCGACAGCTGGGCCCAATCGACTTCGATGTCGATGCCCTGCTCCTTGCCATGTTTTTCGATCAGATGCTGGTCACGCACTACGTTCAGCAGCAGGTAGACAATGCCGAACTGTTCGGCGATGCGAATCTTGCCTTCTGCTTGCGCCGCGGCGGGGGCCGCCAGGCTGCCTACGACCAGGCTTGCGCCCAGGCCGATGCTTGCCGCCAGGCGGCTGATGGATTTACGCATGATGGGTTTCCTCAGTCGTCAGAACGGGGCATCGCCCTGGATGGTGGTGCGGTAAAGCTTGCGCCGCAGGTGTGCGGGGCAGCCGGTGGCCAGGTGGATCAGCGAGCGGTTGTCCCAGAACACCAGGTCGTGGGGCTGCCACTGGTGGCGGTAGATGTTCTGCTCCAGCACGCTCAGGGCATACAGCTGTTGCAGCACGTCGCGGCTTTCGTCACTTGGCAGGCCGACGATACGGGTGGTGAAACCTTCGCTGACGAATAGCGCCTTGCGGCCGTTTTCCGGGTGGGTACGGACCACCGGGTGGATGACTTCCTGTACCTGCGCCAGTTGCTCGGCGGTCAGGGTCGGGCGCCAGTTGCCTTCGAATTTGGTCTCGGCGTAACGGGCGGTGTAGGAGTGCGCAGCATCACGGCCCTCGATGACCTTGCGCAGGGCCGCGGGTACGCCTTCCCAGGCCTTGTGCATGTCGGCGAACAGGGTATCGCCGCCCTCGTCGGGCAGTTCCTGGGCATGCAGCATGGAGCCGAGGCTGGGCAGCTCCTTGTACGACAGGTCCGAGTGCCAGAACTTGCCGGCATCACCCAGGCCGATGTTCTGGCCGTTTTCGACGATGTTGGAAACGATCAGGATCTCGGGGTGGCCGGCGAGCAGGAACTGCTTGAGCACATGGATCTGCAACGGACCAAAACGGCGGCTGAAGGCGATCTGCTGGTCGGGGCTGATGCGCTGGTCGCGGAACACCAGCACATGGTGATCGAGGTGGGCGCGATGGATACGGGCGAAATCCTCGGCGTTGACCGGTTTGGCCAGGTCCAGGCCGATGATCTCGGCGCCTACGGCACCGGAGAACGGACGGATTTCGAAGCGTTGCGGCTGGGCGCTGTCGATGATCGACAAGGCGTTCGAGGCGGCTGACATTTTTCACTCCCACGCAGTGCGCGACTTCAATGGCGCGCAACGATCAGAAACGCACGGGGATTTCCCGTGTGGGTTCAAGTCGTGCGGCGCATCGATTGGTCGACGGGTACGCAGTGAAAGTGACTATATAGTCATAAGAGCGCTATTTTAAATACCGTTAAAGAATAACCATAGCACTGCTGTCAGGGGCGCTACGCAATCAGATCAAGCCGCCCTGCTCTTCTTCATCGATGAGGTTGTTCAGGCTACTGAGCGCCTTGCGCGCTTTAGAACGGTTGAGCAGTTTGGCCTGCGCACCAGGGGGCAGGTCGGTGATCTTGAACACACCCTTGGCGGTCAGCACATCGATCAGGTCCTCGAGCACGCGGATCATGTCGAGGTCGCTTTGCTTGAGCTGGTTGAGGCTGTTTTCCACCATGTCATCGGCAAACCATTCCTGGATATCGGCATGGTCGGCGGGGAGCATTTCGGTGAACTCGTCAAAAGCGGCTGCTTCGACCCGCTGCAACTCGCCAGCGGCATCGCGTTGCACGTAGAACATGGCGGTGTCCCTCGTCACATTGGTTCCTGGGTGGTAGACAGCAGCATAGGCAAAGATCACCGGGCACGCAGGCCCGGCGCCAGAGTATGCGCTGTCATGGAGTTGCGGGAAAGGCCCAGGCACGCACCCTGTAGGAGCGGCCTTGTGTCGCGACAGGGCCGCAAAGCGGCCCCACGGTTTCGGCAACAATGCCGGAAACCTGGGGGCTGCTCTGCAGCCCATCGCGACACAAGGCCGCTCCTACAGGGACAGCGCCAGCCTGAAGCCGGTGAAGGCGATGGGCTGCAGGGCAGCCCATTGGCGCATCAGCTGTCCTTGTTGTGGATGATGATGGTCGGGTCAGCACCGCTGATCAACGAGTTGATCGTGGTGTTGGACCAGTTCACCCCTTCCAGCTTGATGGTCACGTCGGCATTGGCGATACCACCGTCGGCGTTCAGCTTGCCTTCGCTGCTGACCTGCAGCGTCGTCGTGCCTTCCACCGTGGTGAGCTTCAGGTAGTTGTCGATGGTGCTGCCCTTCTCACCTTGGAGCAGGTCCTTCAGGTCGATGCGGTCGCCTTCGGCTACCTTGAAGTCCTTGATGACATCGTTGCCGATGTCACCAGCCTTCCACACGAAGGTGTCGGCACCGCTTCCGCCGATCAGGATATCGTTACCCTGGCCACCGATGAGGGTGTCGTTGCCGGTACCGCCCAGCAGGATGTCGTTACCTTTGCCACCATCCAGCGTGTCGTTACCCCCCTGTCCAAAGAGGATGTCGTTGCCATTGCCGCCGGACAGGAGATCGTGGCCGTCGTTGGCACCGGAAATATCGAACTCGTTGTAGTGCTCGGTAATGTACTGGTGAACGTTGCTGGTGGTGACGGCACTGGCTTCGACACCGCTCTTCTGCGCCACGTACGTCTGCAGCGCCTGGTAGCCTTCGCTGACGACACCGTTGAGGGAAATCAGGTCACCGAAGATGATATCGTTGCCGTTGCCGCCATCAAGGCTGTCAGCGCCCGGCAAGGTCGCCTCGGAATGGCCGAGAATCGCCTTGGCCAGGTCGGACGGATCGATGCCTGCCTGAGGCTTGCCAGCAGAGTCGTACGGTTTCAGATCGTTCAGCGTGACATCGTTGTTCAAGCCAATCGCCTGCACTTTGCTCACGCCGTTGGTGCCACCCAGCAAGTTGAAGCTCGTGGTAGTGCCTGTTGCCGACTCCTGATAGTTCCAGTACTCACCGTAGCCCGAACCATCCAGGCTGGAGAACTCGTAGGTGCCGTCGCCCTGAGCATGCAAGGTGCCGACGGTGCTGGTGGACTGCAGCACCAATTCACCCCGTTTGTTCTCGCTGTAGGTCAGCACCTTGACCGAGCCACTGCTGCTGATCTCGACTTTGTGAGTGGCGTCTGCCCAAACGCTGAAAGTGTCGCCAAGCTTGTAGTTGTTGACGTTGACCACGTCATCCAGGTACTTGCCGTTGGTCCACAGCCGCGGGTTGGTGCTCTCCCCGCTCTGATAGTAGGTCGGCTTGCCGTCGGTGATGAAGTAGGTCAGGTTCTCGGCATTGGTATTACCGCTGGCCATGGTGCTCTTGAAGAAGTTGGCCGTGGCCTTGAACACGTCCTCGTAGTTGGTACCACCACCGCTCGCCATGGAGTTCAGTACGGACTGCAGCTTGCTCAGGGCATTCGGGTCGGCAAGGTTCACCGCCACGTTCTGCTTGACCTGGGTGTCGAAGTCGACCAGGAAGATGTTGACCGTGCCCGACGTATCCGAACCCAGGCTGGCTTTGAGCGTATTGAACACCGAGGCCAGCTGGGTCTTCGCATCGGAAAGCGACTTGTCGCTCATGCTGCCCGAGCTGTCGACGATGAAGGCAATGTTGTAGTTCTTGCCTTGAACCACGTTCAGGCCGGATACGTCGGCGACCATGATGTCGTTGCCTTCGCTGCCGGTCATCGCATCGTTGCCCGAAGTACCCACGTTGGCTTTGTAGGTCGCAGCGTATACGGTCACCGGAATATTGCCGGTGGTGACAGCCGAACCGCCCACGCTTTCGGTCGCGACCGAAGTGACCGTGATGTCGAAGGAACCTTTGAAGTAGGCCGGCGGAGTCAGCGTCAGGCTGCTGAGTTTCCAGCCGGTCACGTCTACCGGGCCCGTACCGACCGTGACAGTGTGGCCTGCGCCGTCGCTCAGCACGGTGCCTTTCGGAATGCCGCTGAGGGACACGTTCAGGCTCTCGGAACCGTCGGTATCGGTCAGTGCGGTCGAGATACCGACCAGTTTCACCGAGCCGCCTTCCGGTCCCTCATTGAGCTTGTAGCCGTCGTAGTAGCTCTGGCCATTGACGGTATGCAGGTCGGACACGCCCAGGCCCGCGTTGGCCATCTCGGTCACGTTCTGGTACATCTTGATGTTCGAGCTGCTCAGGTCGGTAACAGCACCCGAGCCGACTTGGATATTCAGGTCATAACTGCCTGGCCCGCTCTGGTTGGCATGATAGACCTCGATCGGGTAGTAGCCACTGGTGTTCGGGGTAAAGCTCCCCGAAACCTGGCCACCCGCACCCCAGGTGGCCGTGACCACTGTCTTGCCACCGATGGTGACCACGAAGCTGTCGTCGGCGGTCCCGCTGAAGTTGTAGGTCTTGCCGGCTTCCAGATAGATCAGGCCCGACGTTTTCGAGCCGGTGCCAGCGCTGATGCTGCCATCGGACTGCACGTTGGTGGTGGTGCTGCTGGCGTTGGCATTGCCCGAGTTGGCAAAGACTGTCTTCAGCGAGTCGCCGGTAATGCCGTTACCGTCGGTACCCAGGCCTTTGAGGCTGGTCCACACTTCCTTGGTCAGGCCTTTGGACTCGATCTCGGCGCTGCCGAAGCTCAGGGTCGGTTTGTCGGCAACCGGGCTGATGTCGACCTTCATGGTCACTTCACTACCCAAGTTGGTGCCGTCGTTCGGCTTGAACTTGAACTGCGCGTAGTCGGCCTGCTGGTTGCCTACGCCATTGCCACCGTAGTTGTCCGTACCCGACTGGTTGAGGGCCGGCACGAACTTGAGGTTGTTGGCAGTAATGTCAGCCTGGCTGACTACCTGGCCAACGGCCACGTTCACCCATGTTGTGCCGTTGAAGAACTGCAGGGTACCGGCAGCCGGCAGCGAGGTAATAGTCACGGACAAGCCTGTGTTGGCATCGGCATCGGTGACCTTGAAATCACTCCAGGCAAACACGTAGGCGGTGTCTTCCACGCCAAACACTGCACCGCCAGGCGAAACCGGCAGGTGGTCATTGTCGAGGATGGAAGTGGTCACGCTGGCATTGCCGCTGTCGACCTTCAGATTCTCGAAACCGCCACCGGTGGCGGTTTCGATCTTCACGGTAAAGTTCTCGGTGCCCTCGACAAGCTTGTCGTCGATGGTCGCGATGTCGAACGTGGTGCCGGTGCTGTTGGCCGGGATCTTCACGGTGGTGACACCAGTGAAGTCCTCGCCATTCTTGGCAGTGCCGCTGTAGCTGAGGGTAATGGTGACCTCAGACTTCGACGGGTTGCTCAGGGTCAGCGTGTAGTGGCCGGTTTCACCTTCGGTCAGCGACGTGCTACCGCTGATGCCGACCGTGGTGACATCGCCCTGGCCGCTGCCTGGTTCATCGGTCACGGTGGTGCTGACCGGGGTCTTGTCCAGGGTCAGCTGCTCAAACTTGCCGACGTCCGCGCCAGCAACGGTGGCGATGGACTTCACGACCGGATCGTTAGCCCCCACATACACGTTGTCCGGAGCAGTCACGGTGACCGAACCAGTCGTGCCGTTGGCCGGCACGGTGATGACGGTCTTGCCGTCGCTCAGCGTGAAGGTCAGCGCCGAGTGGTTGTTGATCGGTAGGCCGTCTTTGTTGGTCAGCGTGACGGTGTAGGTGATCTCGCCACCTTCGGTAACCGAAGGAGTCGCAGTCAGCTTGGCCACCACTTCGTCGGTGGTGTCGGTCACCTGAACCGAGGCGTT
>NZ_JBEPNE010000008.1:0-221972 GCF_040546125.1 Pseudomonas sp. UYEF17 | reverse complement strand
CACAGCGGCCCCGGCAATCTCTGCAGCGACGCTGAAACCTGGGGCTGCTGCGCAGCCCTTTCGCGACGCAAGGCCGCTCCTACAAGGGATCGCGTCAGATTGCCAAATCCTGTATCGCCGCACAGTTCGTCAGATCCCGCTACCTGCCAGCATCCACCGTCGGCCGGTGGACGAGGTTCTTGTAGGAGCGGCCTTGTGTCGCGAAAGGGCCGCACAGCGGCCCCGGCAATCTCTGCAGCGACGCTGAAACCTGGGGCTGCTGCGCAGCCCTTTCGCGACGCAAGGCCGCTCCTACAAGGGATCGCGTGAGATTGCCAAATCCTGTATCCCCGCACAGATCGTCAGATCCCGCCACCCGCCAGCAATTGCGTCATCACCTCGGCCAACGCCTTGACCATCACATCCGCCGTCGGCCGGTGGACGATGACGATTTCATAGCTGTCGACCTCCGGCAACCCTTGCCCTGCCCCCAGCACCCGGTGCTCACCAGTGGCCGCCCGTGGCGGCAGCAGGCTGATACCCATGCCATCGGCGACCGCTGCCTGGATGCCGCTGAGGCTGGAGCTGGTGAAGCTGATGCGCCAACGCCGGCCCATGCCTTCGATGGCGGTGATCATGTCGTCGCGGTACAGGCCGCGGGGCGGGAAGGTCACCAGCGGGATCGGGTCCAGTTCGAAGGCGGGCGTGCGCGCGCTGTCGATCCACTGCAGGCGTTCGGGCCAGCAGGCCACGCCTTCGCGGCTGTTGCGCCGCTGCTTGAGCAACACCAGGTCGAGCTCACCGTTGTCGTAGGCCTGGCTGAGGTCGCGGCACAGGCCGCTGGTCACTTCCAGCTTCACCTGCGGGTGCAGCCGGCTGAACGCCGACAATGCATTGGTGGTACGCCCGCCCACGAAGTCCTCGGGCACGCCAAGGCGCACGGTCATGCCAACCATCGCCCCGGCCAAGGCTTCGAGCATCTGGTCGTTGAGGGCCAGCATGTGCCGGGCATAGCCGAGCAAGGTCTGCCCGGCGTCGGTCGGCAGCACGTCGCGATTGCCACGCACCAGCAGACGGTGGCCAACCATATCCTCCAGCCGGCGCACCTTCTGGCTGATGGTCGATTGGGTGGAGTGCAGCCGCGCAGCAGCCGTGGTGAAGCTTCCGCAATCGGCCACCACGACAATGGCACGCAACAGGTCGAGGTCGAACAGGGCCCTATTCGATTTCACGCTGATGGACATCTTGATATTCAACTTCTGAATGGCAAGACTGACTTCTACCACGCCACCTGCTGCACCGCAACGCGCACCGCTAGTCGCCGACTGCCACGCCTTCGCGCCGAGGGTCGGCACCGCCCGACCAACCCTCGCCACTGCGCTGGATGATCTGCATGCCACTGGTCATGGTCATCGGCGTCACCTCATGCCCCCAGGCTGCCAACTGGCGGATCAGTGCCGGGCTGGCCAACCCCGCCTCTACTTCGGTGCCGGCATTGCGGCTGCCGAAGTTGGGCAGGCCGGCGGCCTGCTGCGGGTCGAGCTGCCAATCCAGCAGGCCGATCAGCGCCTTGTTCACGTAGCCGATGATCTGCGAGCCGCCGGGCGAGCCCAGGCTGGCCACCAGCTCGCCGGAAGCTTGCGAGAACACCAGGGTCGGCGCCATGGCCGACAGCGGCCGTTTGCCCGGTTGTACCCGGTTGGCCACGGGCTTGCCTTGTTCCCGGGGGATGAACGAGAAGTCGGTCAGGTGGTTGTTGAGCAAAAAGCCCTTGACCATCAGGTGCGAGCCGAACGCCGCTTCCACCGAAGTGGTCATGGCCAGGGCCTGGCCGCGGTCGTCCACCGCGCTGAGGTGCGAGGTGGATATGCGCAGCGGCGAGCGGTCTGGCGCCAGGGCCAGATCGGCCCCCTGCGGCCGGCCCGGGCGGGCGCGTTTCATGCTGTACTCGCCGACCTGCGCAGCGCGGCTGGCCAGGTATGCGGAGTCGGTCAGGGCCTTGAGCGGCACCGGCACGTAATCGCTGTCGGCCAGGTACTGGGCGCGGTCGGCATAGGCCAGGCGCTCGGCCTCGGCAACCAGGTGCACGGCCAGCGGCGGGGCTTCCAGCCCGGCAACCGACGAAGTACGCAGCGGCCGCATGGCGGCAAGGTCGCGCTGTGGCGAAGCCCGTTGCAGTGCCTCCAAGATGCCCAGGGTCTGCAGCACCGTCACCCCGCCCGACGACGGCGGCGGCATGCCACAGATGCGCCAGGCCTTGTAGGGGCCGCACAGCGGTTCGCGCATCTTGGCCCGGTAATGCTGCATATCCTGCAACGACAGGTAGCCGGCATTGGCATGGCTGCGCACCTTGGCGACGATGGCGTCGGCGATCTCGCCGCTGTAGAACACTTCGGGGCCCTGCTCGGCAATCTGCTCGAAGGTTTGCGCAAGCTCGGGGTTGCGCAAGGTAGCCCCCACCGCCAGTGGCTTGCCCTGTTCATCCAGGAAGTAGCGGGCCATGGCCGGTGAACGGGCAATGAACGGGTCGCCCGCCACCAGCGTGTGAAGGCGTTCGGAAACCGCGAAACCGTTACGTGCCAGCGCAATGGCCGGGGCGAACAGGTCGCGCCAGGGCAGCTTGCCGTGCTGCTCATGGGCCAGCTTCAGGGCACGCAGAACTCCCGGTACGCCCACCGAACGCCCGCCGATCTGCGCCGCCCTGAATGGCATCGGTGAACCATCGGCTTGCAGGAACAGGTTTTCCGTCACCGCCGCCGGGGCTGCCTCGCGGCCATCGTACGCCTGTACGCGCTGCCCATCCCAGTAGAGGATGAACGCCCCGCCGCCAATGCCGCTGGATTGCGGTTCGACCAGGGTCAGCACCATCTGCATGGCGATGGCCGCGTCGATGGCGCTACCACCGGCACGCAGCATCGCCCGCCCCGCCTCGCTGGCCAGCGGGTTGGCGGCGGCGGCCATGTGCCGGCTGGCATGCACCGGCTGCAGGCCGGTGCGGTAGCCGGAGGCCAGTTCCGGTGGTGCGGGCAGCACCTGGTCGGCACAGGCCCAGCCACTGGCAGCTACCAGGCACAAGGCGCCCATCAGGGGGGTGGAGAATGTCATCGTAGTGCTTCCTGCCATTACCTATTCAGCAAGGCACTGTCTGTCATGCGCAAACTTAACTTCAAGCCCTGGCGTGTTTTTTCTAGGATGCGGGCAGGTCATCGAGGAGCCTGCCCCATGCGTTCACTACTTGCTGCGATACTGTTCGCCCTGTGCACCAGCCTTGCCGCCCACGCCGAGAGCACTGCCATGGACAACCGCCTGCACAACGCTGCCCGTCACGATGATGTGCGCACCCTGCAACAACTGCTGGCACAAGGTGCGCAGCTGGAGAGCCGTGACGAGCAAGGGCGCACAGCCCTGCTGGTGGCTACCCATGGCAACCAGGTTGCGGCCGCGAAAACGCTGATCGAGGCCGGTGCCGATGTGAATGCCAAGGACAACATCGACGACAGCCCGTACCTGTATGCCGGGGCACGTGGCCTGAACGACATCCTGCGGCTGACCTTGAACCACGGTGCCGACCTCAAGAGCACCAACCGGTACGGAGGCACTGCGCTGATACCCGCCGCCGAACGCGGGCATGTCGAGACCGTGCAGTTGCTGATCGATGCCGGGGTGGACGTGAACCATCTCAACCGCCTGCACTGGACTGCGCTGCTGGAGGCGGTGATCCTCGGTGACGGCGGGCCGCGGCATGTGGAGATCGTGCGCCGGCTACTGGCGGCCGGGGCGGATCGGCAGATTGCCGACAAGGATGGGGTGACCGCGCTGGAGCATGCGCGGCAGCGGGGGTATCGGGAGATGGAGGCGTTACTGGCCCGCTAGGCAATGCTGGCTTTCGAATGCCGGGGCTGCTTTGCAGCCCAATCGCGACGCAAGGCCGCTCCCACATGTAATCGTTTGCGTCACAGGCGCTGCTGTACCTGTGGGAGCGGCCTTGTGTCGCGATTGGGCCGCAAAGCGGCCCCGGCAATTTTGCAGGAATGCGAAGAACCTGGGGGCGCTTCGCACCCCTTTCGCGACACAAGGCCGCTCTACAGGTCAGGCCACTTCTTCGAACGGCAGCCCTACATAGTTCTCGGCAATGTTCACCAACCCCGCCGGCGAGGTCAGGAAGTACTCGCGGTCGGCCTCCTGCATCTTCTGGTCCCAGGCGTCCTTGTGGCTGCCGAAGTCGTGCAGCAACTGGGTCATGAACCAGCTGAAACGCTCGCCTTTCCACACCCGGCGCAAGGCCAGCGGCGAATACTGCTGCAGCAGGTCAGTGCGCCCTTCGCGGTACACCTTGACCAGGATGCGGTACAGGTAGTTGACGTCCGATGCCGCCAGGTTCAGGCCCTTGGCGCCGGTCGGCGGGACGATATGCGCAGCATCCCCGACAAGGAACAGCTGGCCATACTGCATCGGCTCGACCACCAGGCTGCGCAGCGGCGCGATGCTCTTCTCCAGCGCCGGGCCGGTGACCAGGCGCGCAGCCACGTCTTCGGGCAAGCGTGCCTTCAGCTCCTCCCAGAAGCGCTCGTCGGACCACGCCTCCACCTGCTCTTCCAGCGGGACCTGCAGGTAGTAGCGGCTACGGGTGTGCGAACGCTGGCTGCACAGCACGAAACCGCGTTCGTGGTGGGCGTAGATCAGTTCGTGGTTGACCGGTGGCGTGTCTGACAGCATGCCCAGCCAGCCAAACGGGTAGACCCGCTCGTACTGCTTGAGGATGCCCTCGGGGATACTCTGCCGCGAGACACCGTGGAAGCCGTCACAACCGGCAATGTAGTCGCAGTCCACCCGGTGCACCTGGCCATCTTTTTCATAGGTCAGGTAGGGCCGTTCGCCCTTGAGTTCGTGCGGCTGGACATTGCTTGCCGAATAGATGATCGGCGCGCCGCTGGCTTCACGTGCCTGCATCAGGTCACGGGTGACTTCGGTCTGGCCGTATACCATCACCGTCTTGCCACCGGTCAGGGCCTTGAGGTCCAGGCGTTGGCGGCGCCCGCCGACCAGCAGTTCGACACCCTCGTGAACCAGGCCTTCACGGTCCATGCGCTCGGCCACACCGGCTTCACGCAGCAGGTCGACCGTGCCTTGCTCCAGCACCCCGGCACGGATGCGGCCAAGCACGTATTCGGGCGTCTGGCGTTCGACGATGACCGTATCGATACCGGCCTTGTGCAGCAGTTGGCCCAGCAGCAGGCCAGACGGACCTGCACCAATAATTGCGACCTGAGTTTTCATTGTTGTTGTCTCTGTGCGGACGATGCCGGCCCTGGACTGGCAGTGGGGCGGCATCTGCTGTTAGGGTTTGCCCTTGCATTTTTACTGGCAAAAACAGCCATTGAAGTGTGCTATTCCATGCATAACCTGCACTTTTACAAAAGACGTTCGATTAACGGACAGGCCTGCACGCATGAAATCCACCCTCCCCGGCGTCCCCTTGTTCAAGCTGTATGGCGAAAACCAGGCCTGGCCCGGCACCGACCTGCTGCACTGCGAGTCGATCCCGGCGCGTAGCCGTTTGCACCACTGGGAAATCAAGCCGCACCAGCATGCCGAGCTGTTCCAGTTGCTGTATGTGCAACGCGGCCGGGCCGAGGTGGAGGTAGAGGGGGTGCGCAGCGCCATCAGCGAAGCGGCGATCCAGGTGGTGCCGCCGATGACCGTGCATGGCTTTCGCTTCAGCGCCGATATCCAGGGGCATGTGCTGACCTTTGGCACGGCACTGGTGGCCAACCTCGAGCAGCGCCTGGGCGCGCCGCTGGCGGTGCTGGCGAAGGCGGCGTGTTACCCGCTGGGCCGGGACCGGGTGCACCTGCGCAGCCTGATCGAGACCCTGCAGCAGGAGTACCAGGGCAACGCCCCGGCGCGGGCGGCACTGCTCGAGGCGCTGGTGACGGCGCTGATGGTGTGGATCAGCCGCCGCCAGCAGTTGGGGCAGCCGCCTCGCAACCGCGATGAACGCGACCGCCAGTTGCTGGGGCAGTACCTGCGCCTGGTCGAGGCGCATTACCGTGAGCACCTGTCGGTGGAGGACTTTGCCGCGCGGCTGAATATTCCGAGTTTGCAGCTGAACCAGCTGTGCCGGGCGCTGAGTGGGCAGACCGCGCTGCAGGTGGTGCACCAGCGGTTGCTGCTGGAGGCGCGGCGCAACCTGATCTATACGCGGATGAGCATCGGGCAGTTGTCAGATAGCCTGGGCTTTACCGACCCCACCTATTTTGCCCGGTGGTTCAAGCGGTTGAGTGGGCAGACACCGAATGGGTATCGCAGGTCGGGGTTGTCTGAGTAATTTTTTCGCCTGTGCTGGCCTCTTCGCGGGTGAACCCGCTCCCACAGGGACGGCGGTGCCCTCAAGGCCTGTGCACTTCCTGTGGGAGCGGGTTTACCCGCGAAGAGGCCAGCACAGGCAACACACATCCCGCGCCCCTGCTTGACGTATACGTCAACCTGCCCTCAGGATACCCGCATACCCCACGCCGAGCCCCAGCATGAGCACCCAGACCTACAGCATCTCCGACCTGTCCCGCGAGCTGGACATCACCACCCGCGCCATCCGCTTCTATGAGGAACAGGGCCTGCTGAGCCCCGAGCGCCGTGGCCTGGAGCGTATCTATTCGGCGCGTGACAAGGTCAGCCTGAAGCTCATCCTGCGCGGCAAGCGCATCGGCTTTTCGCTGGCCGAATGCCGCGAGCTGATCGAGCTGTACGATCCCTCCAGCGGCAACCTCAAGCAGCTCAACAGCATGCTGGCGAAAATCGCCGAGCGCCGCGCCCAGCTGGAACAGCAGATGCTCGACATCCACCAGATGCAGCTGGAGCTGGACACCGCCCAGGAGCGCTGCGAACAAGCCCTGGCCGCCACCCTGAACAACAAAGACAACCGCTGAACGCCACAGGAAACCCGCCATGTCCTTGCCCAAACACGTCCGCCTGGTCGAAGTAGGCCCCCGCGACGGCCTGCAGAACGAAGCCCAGCCCATCAGCGTCGCCGACAAGGTGCGCCTGGTGGACGACCTCACCAAAGCGGGCCTGGCCTATATCGAAGTGGGCAGTTTCGTCTCGCCCAAGTGGGTACCACAGATGGCCGGCTCCGCCGAAGTGTTCGCCGGCATCCAGCAGCGCCCGGGTGTCACCTATGCGGCGCTGGCCCCCAACCTGCGCGGTTTCGAGGACGCCCTGGCCGCCGGTGTGAAGGAAGTGGCGGTGTTCGCGGCCGCCTCCGAAGCCTTCTCGCAACGCAACATCAACTGCTCGATCAGCGACAGCCTCAAGCGCTTCGAGCCGATCATGGAAGCCGCGCGCAACCACGGCGTGCGCGTGCGCGGCTATGTGTCGTGCGTGCTCGGCTGCCCCTATGAAGGCAAGGTCAGCGCCGAGCAGGTCGCCCCGGTGGCCCGAGCCCTGCACGACATGGGCTGCTACGAGGTATCGCTGGGCGACACCATCGGCACCGGCACCGCCGGCGAAACCCGGCGCCTGTTCGAGGTGGTCGCGGCGCAGGTACCGCGCGAGCAACTGGCCGGGCACTTCCACGATACCTATGGCCAGGCCCTGGCCAACGTGTATGCCAGCCTGCTCGAAGGCATCAGCGTGTTCGACAGCTCGGTGGCCGGGCTGGGCGGCTGCCCCTATGCCAAAGGCGCTACCGGCAATATCGCCAGTGAAGACGTTGTGTACCTGCTGCAGGGGCTGGGCATTGAAACCGGCATCGACCTGGACCTGCTGATCGCCGCCGGCCGCCGCATCAGCAGCGTGCTGGGCCGCGACAACGGGTCGCGGGTAGCGCGGGCGCGCAGCGCGCAATAAGTCATACGGGTGTCACATTGGCGTGGGTGAAGTGTTACCGCCCCCACGTTTTGCAGCAAAAAATCGGGTAACAGGGAAACAAATCGGCAGAATTTCAGGCCGGTCGATTTCGACCAAAATCGCCAAGTGCTTGATTTTAAAGGGTTTGCAAAAGTTGGCACGCACCCTGCTATATCTCTGGTACAACAACAAAAAGAATGTGACACCCAATAAAAACAACAGGTAACGGCTCTGACATAACAAGAACAACACGGCAGAGGCGTAGCAAGCAGATTTTTTTGGAGTCGACACGCTTTTCAGGGGTACGCCCCGCGGTCTGGCACAGAACAATAAAACTACCTCCAGGTAGCGGCAGCCAGGTTCGGATCAGCAATGATGAAGGCAGGTCAGCGCTCAAAAAAATACGTTTGCTCTTGACCCCGCATGGGGGTCGCCCGCAACACCAGGACAGGCTGACAAAAACAACAACAGGCCGGTCCCAATAATAAAAAAAGAGCAGGCAACAACGCTTTGAGGGGAGCTTCGGCTCCCCTCAGTGCTTCCTGCCCTCTTCCTCCTCCTGCTTTCCCTCATCCTGCCCTTCGAGCTTGTCCACCAACAACGGCATCGTGCCCAGCACCAGCAGGGCCAGTATCGTGCTGATCAACGCCGTGGCTTCACGGCCCATGCCGGCTGCCGTACCGATGGCGGCGGTCATCCACAATCCGGCGGCAGTGGTCAGGCCCTTCACATGGCTGGCGTCCTGGCCGTTACCCTTGAGAATGGTGCCCGCACCCAGAAAACCGATACCGGCGACAATGCCCTGGATCACCCGGCTCAGCGCCTGCTCATCGGCCCCGGCCATGCTCGGTGCCAGCACGAACAGCGCGGCGCCCAGCGAAACCAGCATATGCGTGCGCACCCCGGCGGCCTTGCCCTTGTGCTCGCGCTCGAAGCCCAGCACGGCGCCGAGCAGGGCTGCCATCAGCAGGCGTACGAGGATTTGCGTGACCTCGCGCTCGTCGGTGATATCGGCGAATTCGGCCTGGATTGCTTGCCAGATGAGGTCCATTGCTTTTCCCCTGCCTGAGTATTGCATTGCCAGGCCCGGCCTCTTCGCGGGTAAACCCGCTCCCACAGGGTTTGCACAGGTTTCAATGCAATGCAGTACCTGTGGGAGCGGGTTCACCCGCGAAGAGGCCGGGCCTGCCATCTGCAAGGGTTGACCTCCGGGCAAATGACAAAGTGCCGCTCAGCTTCCGGATGCAGCAACCCGCCCTGCCCTGTGGTCCACCCCTGTAACCCCCAGGAGGACCACCCCATGCCCATTGAAATCGACGAAACCACCCGCCGCTGCACCCTGATCGCCGAAGACCTGCGCATCGAGGGTGATGGCCCATCCATCGAAATCGTCACCGACGAACAGCTGCGCATGTCCGTGGCCCTCCTCGCCGGCCAGCGTGTGCCCATCACCGAAGCCGAGGCCGATGCACTGACCGTGGCGGGTGCGGTGGATAGCCGCAGGCATCTGAAGGCCAGCACGCCAGGCTCGGTAATCTGAGGCCTGGCGGGGCCTGCCCGGAAATCTGATACGGTTTTTATCGCAAAATCTGAGCCTGTGCTGATAACAGCCTCAGGGCCATAGTGCTCATGCCTGATCGAGGCCTGATGAGCACCGAGCCATGAACGATAGAATCCCTTTCACAGAGATCGCCACCGCCCCAGCCAGCCCCCTGCCGCGCCGCGCCGACAATGGCATCCATACCCGCAGCTTCACCGGGCTGTACCGCAACCTGCGCATCGGCTTCGCCGGCGCCCTGTTCGTGCTGTTCTTCGGCACCGCCTGGCTGAACTGGAATGGCCGTCAGGCCGTGCTGTGGGACCTGGGCAACAGCAAATTCCACATCTTCGGCGCCACCTTCTGGCCGCAGGACTTCATCCTGCTGTCGGCGCTGCTGATCATTTGCGCCTTTGGCCTGTTCGCCATCACCGTGTATGCCGGCCGCGTGTGGTGCGGCTACAGCTGCCCGCAAAGCACCTGGACCTGGCTGTTCATGTGGTGCGAAAAGGTCACCGAGGGCGACCGCAACCAGCGCATCAAGCTGGCCGCCGCGCCCTGGAGCCTGAACAAACTGGCCCGGCGCACGCTGAAGCACAGCCTGTGGCTGGCCATTGGCGTGCTCACCGGGCTGACCTTCGTCGGCTACTTCACCCCGATCCGCCCACTGGCCGCGGAGCTGTTCACCTTGCAACTGGGCGGCGTGGCGCTGTTCTGGGTGCTGTTCTTCACCGCCGCCACCTACATCAATGCCGGCCTGCTGCGCGAAGCGGTGTGCCTGCACATGTGCCCCTATGCACGCTTCCAGAGCGTGATGTTCGACAAGGACACCCTGGCGGTCGCCTATGACCCGCGGCGCGGCGAAGCCCGTGGCCCGCGCAAGAAAGGCAGCGACCTCCGCGCCCAGGGCCTGGGCGACTGCATCGACTGCACCTTGTGCGTGCAGGTGTGCCCCACCGGCATCGATATCCGCGATGGCCTGCAAATGGCGTGCATCGGCTGCGCGGCGTGCATCGATGCCTGTGACGGGGTAATGGACAAGATGGGCTACGCCCGTGGCCTGATCGGCTACAAGTCCGAACGCAGCCTGCAAGGTGGCACCACCCATTGGCTGCGCCCGCGCCTGCTGGGCTACGCCGCCGCGCTGGGGGTGATGATCGCGGCGCTGGTGGTGGCCTTGCAGCTGCGCCCGATGGTGTCGCTGGACGTGATCAAGGACCGCGGCCTGTTCCGCGAGAATGCCCAGGGCCAGATCGAGAACATCTACCTGCTCAAGGTCATCAACAAGACCGAAAGCACCCGGCACTATCAGCTGCGCCTGCTGGACGCCGACGGCTTCAGCCTGCAGGGCAAGACCTCATTCATGATCCCGGCCGGTGAAATGAGTGAACTGCCGGTGTCGGTGGCGATGCTGGCCGAGCGCCCGGCCAGCAGCTCGCAGACGCTGAGCTTCGAGATCAGCGAGCGCGACGACCCCGCCATCCGCAGCGTGGCCCACAGCCGCTTCGTCGCACCGCTGAACCGTTGATCCCTTACACTGATTCCACCTTGCCTGCCAGGCTTCGACAGAAGGCCAGAATGAAACGCTACGAACGCTTTGCCGACGACATCGCCGAACTGATCCGCTCCGGGGTGCTGGGCCCCGGCCAGCGCGTGCCCTCGGTTCGCTATGCCAGCCAGACCCACGGGGTCAGCCCGTCCACCGTGTTCCAGGCCTACTACCTGCTGGAGCGGCGTGGGCTCATCCGCGCCCGGCCGCGCTCGGGCTATTTCGTCAACGCCCACGCCCCGCGCCAGTTCAGCGAGCCGCAGGCATTGCAGCCGGTCAGCGAGTCCACCGACGTCGACGTCAGCGCGCTGGTGTTCTCGATCCTCGACTCGATCAAGGACCCCAACACCGTGCCGTTCGGCTCGGCCTTCCCCAGCCCCGAGCTGTTTCCGCTGCAACGCCTGTCGCGTTCGCTGGCCAGCGCCAGCCGCAGCATGGACCCGCGCATGGTGGTGACCGACCTGTCACCCGGCAACCCGCAGCTGCGCCGGCAGATTGCCCTGCGCTACATGGTTGGCGGGCTGATGCTGCCGATGGAGGAGCTGCTGATCACCAACGGCGCGCTGGAAGCCTTGAACCTGTGCCTGCAGGCCGTCACCCAGCCCGGTGACCTGGTGGCCATCGAAGCCCCCGCCTTCTATGCCTGCCTACAGGTACTGGAGCGGCTCAAGCTCAAGGCCGTGGAAATCCCTGTGCACCCGCGCGAAGGCATGGACCTGGGCGTGCTGGCGCAAACGCTGGAGAAGCACCCGGTCAAGGCCGTGTGGTGCATGACCAACTTCCAGAACCCGGTGGGCGCCAGCATGCCGGAGGCGAAAAAGCAGGCACTGGTAGAGCTGCTGGCGCGTCATCAGGTGCCATTGATCGAAGACGACGTGTACGCCGAACTGTACTACTCGCAACAGGCACCCAAACCGGCCAAGGCCTTCGACACCCAGGGCCTGGTGATGCACTGCGGCTCGTTCGCCAAGAGCCTGGCACCCGGCTACCGCATCGGCTGGGTGGCAGCCGGGCGCTTTGCACAGAAGATCGAACGGCTCAAGCTGATGACCTCGCTGTGTGCCTCGATGCCGGCCCAGGCGGCCATCGCCGACTACCTGCAGCACGGTGGCTACGACCGCCACCTGCGCAAACTGCGCTATGCCCTGGAAGGCCAGCAGGCCAACATGCTGGCGGCCATTGCCCGGCACTTTCCGGCGCAGACGCGGGTCAGCCAACCGTCCGGCGGCTACTTCCTGTGGCTGGAGCTGCCCGAACAGATGGACGCCCTCAAGCTGTTCCACATGGCCTTGGCCCAGGGCATCAGCATCGCCCCCGGGCCGATCTTTTCGCCCACCCGGCGCTTCGGCAACTGCATCCGCCTGAACTACGGCAGCCCCTGGCACGAGGATGCCGAACGGGCCATGGAAACCCTGGGGCGGATCATCCGCTCGTTCTGATGGCTGGTGCCCCGGTGGGCGGCTATAGTTGCCCGATCCGCTCACCGGGCCCTCGCCATGCAAGCAGATTCGCTCCCGTCATTGGCACAGCTGCAAGCGCGTGTCGCAGAACTGGAAGCTCGCCTGGCCGAGCGCGACGACACTGCACAGGCCCACAACCGGCTACTGGGCGAATTGCTCGACAACAGCCTGGCCAACGTGTTTGCTGCCGACCGCAGCATGCGCCTGATAGCGATCAACCGCATGGCCCGGGAAACCTTCGCGCATTACCGTGGCTTCGTGCCGCAGATCGGCGATTACGTGCCACAGTTCCTGCTCAACCAGCCTGACATCATGGGCCGCCTGGCACCGGTGTGGCCACGCGTGCTGGCCGGCGAAGCCTTCATCGATACCATCACCCTCGGCCCACCTGACGCCCCGCGCCATTACGAGATTCGCTACCACCCGTTGCACGATGCGCAGCAGCAAGTCCAGGGCGGGTACCTGTTCGCCTATGACATCACCGAGCGCGTGGCCGAGCAGGAACGCCTGCGCCAGGCCGAAGAAGCCCTGCGCCAGTCGCAGAAAATGGAGGCGGTCGGCCAGTTGACCGGTGGCATCGCCCACGACTTCAACAACTTGCTGGGCAGCCTGCTTGGCGCACTGGAGCTGGCAGAGCAACGCCTGGGCCAGCAACGCCTTGCCGACACCGCCCGCATGCTCGACCTCGGCCGCAGCAACGCACTGCGCGCCGCAGCCTTGGTGCAGCGGTTGCTGGCCTTTTCGCGCCAGCAGACGCTGCTGCCACAAGCGGTGGATGTGCAGCGCCTGGTCGCCGATATGCATGACCTGATCCGCAGCTCGACCGGCCCGCACATTGACTTCCAGGACCGCACGCTGACCGCGCAATGGTCGATCCGCATCGACCCGCAACAGCTGGAGAACGCCCTGCTCAACCTGTGCATCAACGCCCGTGACGCCATGCCGCTGGGCGGCACGTTGCGCATCGGTTGCGAGAACGCCGATCTCGCAGCGGCCGAGGCCAAGCGCCTGGACCTGCCGACGGGCCACTACCTGCACATTCGAGTCGAGGACACCGGCGTGGGCATGTCCAGTGAGGTGCTGCAACGCGCCCTCGAACCCTTCTTCACCACCAAGCCACTGGGCCAGGGCACCGGCCTGGGATTGTCCATGGTCTATGGCTTTGTTCGCCAGTCCGGGGGGCAGTTGCTGATCGACAGCGTCGCCGGGCAAGGCACTTGCGTTCACGTGTACCTGCCCCGAGACCGGAGCGCTCCCGCAACCTGCAACGACGAGCCAGCCACATCCGCCACCGCGCCCCTGCATGCGCGCGGGTGCCGGATCATGCTGGTGGAGGACCAACCGGCCTTGCGCCTGGTGCTGCTCGAAGTGCTGACGGAGCTGGGCTACCAGGTGCAAGCTTTCGAGGGCGGCCACTCGGCGCTTGAGTCGTTGCAGCAAGGGCCACCACCGGACTTGCTGATCACCGATGTCGGCCTGCCTGGGCGGGTTGACGGTTATCAGCTTGCAGAGGCCTACCAAAACCTGGTGGAGCATGCCCCGGTATTGCTGATTACCGGCTACGACGCTGCCGATACGGTGCACTTTGCCCGGCCCGACAGGCGCACCGAACTGCTGCACAAACCCTTCGACCTGAGCACCCTTGGCGAACGGATCGAGCGGCTGCTGGGCATTGCGCCACACCCGCGTTGACTGGCTATTCGCCTGTTGCCGAACACGCTAAAGTCTGGGCTTCATCCACTGTCGGACGTCGGCATGCCCTCCCGCGACCTGCTTTCACTGCGCCAACAAGTCGAAGCCCTGCAGCAACAGAACGCGCTGCTGGAAGCCCGCCTGGCAAGCCATCAGCAACACGACCAGGACTTCTACCGCTCGCTCTTCGACACCATGGACGAGGGCTTCTGCATCATCGAGTTCTTCGACGGCCCGCACGGCCCGCTGAGCGACTATGTGCATGTGCTGGCCAATGCGGCCTATGCCAAGCACGCCGGCATCCCCAACGTGGTCGGGCAGAAACTGCGCGAGATGGTGCCCGATGAGGCAGACGACTGGGTCGCTCGTTATGGCGCGGTGCTGCGCACGGGCGAGCCGCTGCATTTCGAGCAGGAGCTGGTCGCCACCGGCCATGTGTTGTCGGTGACCACCTTCCGTGTAGAGCCGGCCGAAAAGCGCCAGGTGGCGGTACTGTTCAAGGACGTCACCGCACGCCGACGGGCAGAGCAGGCCCTGCAGCGCCTGAACGAGGAGCTGGAACAACGGGTGGATGCGGCACTGGCAGAACAGGCCAAGGCCGAGGAAGCCCTGCGCCAGGCACAGAAGATGGAAGCGGTCGGCCAGCTCAGTGGCGGCATCGCCCACGACTTCAACAACCTGCTGGGCGGCATCCTCAGTGCCCAGGAGCTGATGCGCCAACGCCTGGAACAATCCCGTTTCGACGCCCTGGAGCCGTTGCTGAAGCTGTCCAGCGACTCGGCGCAGCGGGCCTCTTCGCTGGTACACCGGCTGCTGGCATTCTCCCGTCAGCAGACCCTGCAGCCCTGCTCCACGCAGGTGGCCACGCTGGTGGGCGGCATGGAAGAGCTGCTGCGCCGCACCATCGGTCCCTCCATCACCCTGACCAGCCAATTCCCCTGCCAGCTGTGGCCGACCTTCATCGACCCGCCGCAACTGGAAAGCGCCCTGCTCAACGTGTGCATCAATGCCCGCGATGCCATGCCCGCCGGCGGCGTGATCGATATCCTCGGTGACAACCTGCTGCTCGACGACCAGCAAGCCCGTGCACTGGAACTGCCAGCTGGCGAATACGTACGGCTGAGCATCAGCGACAACGGCAATGGCATGTCGGCGGAGGTGGCCGAGCGTGCCGTCGACCCGTTTTTCACCACCAAGCCGATGGGCCACGGCACTGGGCTGGGCTTGTCGATGACCTATGGTTTCGTGCGCCAGTCGGGCGGGCAGCTACGGGTGTTGTCGACACTTGGCGAAGGCACCCGCATCGAGCTGCTGCTTCCCCGCCACCACCAGCACCCCGAAGCCCTGGCACCCAGGCCACCGCGCACATTGCTGGAAAAAAGCAGCAGCGCCACGCAGCGTATCCTGCTGGTCGAAGACCAGGCCGCCTTGCGCGTGGTCGTCTGCGAGGTGCTGGAAGAACTGGGTTATCGGGTCGATGCATTCGAGAACGGCCCGGCCGCCCTCGCCCACCTGCAAGCTGGCGAGCGGCCAGACCTGCTGTTGAGCGATATCGGCCTGCCCGGCGGCCTGAATGGCCGCCAGTTGGCTGAACGTTGCCGCGAGCGCCACCCCGACCTCAGGGTGCTGTTCATCACTGGCTACGACGAAAGCGCGGCGCTCAGTGACGGCCAGTTGCTGCAAGGCACTCAGGTGCTGACCAAGCCGTTCGAGCTGGAAGTACTGGCCGAACGGGTACGCACGCTGCTGGAGGATTGACCGGCGCGCTCAGCGCCCGCCGCCCAGGTCGATGAAGCTGCCGGTGGAGTACGAGGCTTTGTCCGAGAGCAGCCAGAGGATGGCCTCGGCCACTTCCTCGGGGCGCCCGCCGCGGCCCATGGGCAAGCCGGGCTCGAGCTTGCTGACCCGGTCGGGGTCGCCCGACAGCGCGTGGAACCCGGTATGGATGTAGCCTGGCCGCACACCATTGACCCGCACGCCCTCGCCTGCCACTTCCTTTGCCAGGCCAATGGTGAAGGTGTCGAGGGCGCCCTTGGAAGCGGCATAGTCCACGTATTCGTTGGGCGAGCCCAGGCGTGCGGCCACCGACGACACGTTGACGATGGCCCCGCCCGGCCCGCCGTACCGGCGTGCCATGCGCTTCAGTGCGTGCTTGGCGCAGAGCATGGGGCCGACGACGTTGGTCTTCATGACCTTGAGCAGGCGGAACTCGGACATGTCCTCGACCCGGCTTTGCTGGCCGATGGTGCCTGCGTTGTTGACCAGCGCGGTGACCGGGCCGAGTTCTTCGTCCACGCGCTGGAACAGCTGGATGACCTCATCCTCGACACTGGCGTCGGCGCGCACGGTGATGGCCTTGGCGCCCAGGGCGCGGACCTGGCCGAGGATGTCCTCGGCGGCCTGGTCGTCGGCGTGGTAGTTGATGCAGATGCGGTAGCCCTGGCGGGCGGCCAGCAGCGCCGTGGCGGCGCCGATGCCGCGGCTGGCACCGGTGATGACGATGACTTTCTCCATGGGTCTGCCAATCGTTTGGAAAGGGAGCATCGACAATAGGGGAAAAGGCTGCGCGTGGGAATGACCTTTCCTGCTGCTACTGCCTGGGCGTGCCCTGCTGGGGAAACAACGTCTCGAATCGCGGCGTCGCCCGCGCAACGAAACCCAGCCCCTGGTGCATGATGAAGTAGGCAGCTATTTCATGCCGCTCGGCGAAGGCATAGCCTTCCTCCGGGCCGAGCACCATCAACAATGTATCGAGGGCATCGGCACGCAGCACCGAAGGGTCGACCACCGACACTGCCGCCAGCGCGTGCTTGACCGGCCTGCCGACACGGGGGTCGAAGGTGTGCGAGTAGCGCTGGCCACCTTCCTCGAAATAGTTGCGATAATCGCCGGCGGTGGCAACGCCGTAGCCATCCAGGGCGATGGCGCGCTCCACTTGCTGCTCGCTCCCGCCACTCGGTACCTCGAGGGCGATGCGCCAGGGCGAGCCATCCGGCTTGCGGCCGACGCCCTTGAGTTCACCGGTGATCTCGACCAGATAGGCCTGGATACCCAGGGCCGCAAGCCTGTCACCCACCCGGTCCACTGCATAACCGGCGAGCATGCTGTCGAAATCCAGCTGCGCTGCCACATCCTTGCACAGCTTTTCTCCATCCAGGTGCAAGTGCTGCAGGCCTACCCGTGCCTGCTCTCGCGCCAGTGCGCTGGCGTCCGGCACCTGCCTGCCGCGTGACTGCGGGCCGAAGCCCCAGAGGTTCATCAATGGCAGGACCGTCAGGTCGAAAGCCCCGCCACTCTCGCGGAACAGGGACACACCGTACACCAGCAAGTGCTGCATCTCTTCCGGCACCGCCTGACAGGCGCCGGCCGGCAGAGCGTTGAAACGGGCAACCACGGAATCGCCGCGCCAGTTGGAAAACTGCTTGTCGAGCGCCTCGAGAATCCTCTCGACTTCGGCCTTTACCTGCTGCGCGCCGGGCGCCTGCGCGGTGGGTACGTACTGGATCGAATACGTGCTGCCCATGGTCGGCCCGCCAAAGCGTTCGATCCTTTCGCCGCAGCCATACAGCAACGTCACCAGCATCACCAGCAGGCTTGCGCGCATCATTCGACACCTCGCCGACTCTGGCCGCCCGTTCGCGGCGCAGGCTATTTCACCAGAATTGCGAGATGGCAATTGGCCTACCGTTCATCAGCAAACCTGGTCAAAAACCGAACAAAATCCTCATTGAGCACTCTGATCTGCGCGGGTGATCAATCATCCCCCCTCCCTTTCCGCTTAACGTCCCGGAAGCAATAAAACAACCATGTGCATAAGCGCACAGGGGCGTTCTTTGCCCAAAAATTGGAGGACAGTAAATGTCTAGCCATTCGTTGCAGAGCGTCGAACGCCTGCAGAGCCGCATCCGCGCCCAGCGTCAGCCGCAACAGAAAACTTTCTGGCGCCGTCTGCTGGCCATCGCCTCATCCTCTCAGCGTAGTTGGCATGGAGGGATCGAGCTCAGGGGATACAAGGAACTGTCCAACGCCAACCCTGTTGCCCCCGTCGCAATCGGAAAAATCCAGCTGGCGATCCCGCTCGGGCGGGGTCGGCGGTTTGTCCAGCCTTGCGTGCAGCCGGGGCAGCATGTGCGCAAGGGCGAAGTGATCGGTATTGGCGACAACACCACCGCCTGGGTGCATGCCAGTACCTCCGGCATCGTGGACCGGATCGATCACGTCTTCGCGGCCGACTCGGCCGAGCCGGTCATGGCCGTCATCCTGAACGCAGATGGCCTGGATGAGTGGCTCGAGCGCCCGGCGCCGAGCCTGCCGCAAACGCCAGAGGCGCTGGTCGAGCGCGCATTGCAAATGGGCATAGTCGGCCTTGGTGGTGCGGGTTTCCCGACTGCCCTCAAGCTGGCCGGCGCACAGCAGCCCGATCTGCTGCTGATCAACGGTGCCGAATGCGAGCCCTTCCTTACCTGCGATGACCGCCTCATGCGTGAGAATGCCGAAGCGTTGATCGAGGCCGCCGACTATGTCGCCGCGCTGCTGGGAATAACGACCACCCGTTTCGGCATCGAAACCAACAAGCCGGAGGCGATGGCCACGTTACGTGCCGCCGCTCGCCAGGCGCGCACCCGGGTCGAGATTTGTCCACTTCCGGAGCGTTACCCGGCAGGTGGGCAGCCGTTGATGATCAAGAGCCTCAGTGGCCGCAACCTGGCCCCGGGGAGCCGCCCCGCCGATATCGGCGTGCTGGCGCTGAATGTCGCAACCCTCTACGCACTGGGCCGGGCCGTCTTCCAGGGCGAACCACTGACCAGCCGCGTGCTGACACTCACCGGTGACTGCGAGCGCCCGGGCAATGTGCGGGTGCCGGTGGGTTACCCGGTCAGCGAACTGCGCGCGATTGCTGGCGCGTCCCCCACTGGGCAGCTGACCCAGGTCGGCGGCCCGATGATGGGGCAGCCGCTACCGAACGCCAACGCCTTCGTCAGCAAGACCAGCAGTTGCCTGATATTCGGCGCCGAGCGCTACCTGCCGGCTGCTCGCCCCGCCAGCAGTTGCATTCGCTGCACGCGCTGCGTGGATGTCTGCCCGATGTCGCTACGGCCGCTGGACCTCTACGCTGCCGCCGAACGCCTGGACAAGGCCAGCCTGCAGGAGCTGCGCCTGGACGCCTGCATCGAATGCGGCAGCTGCAGCAGCATCTGCCCAAGCAATATCCCGCTGCGCGAACGCTTCCGCCAGAGCAAGACGGAGGTCCGCGCATGAGCCTGATACGCCACCCCATCCCGCAACGACTGCGCACGGTGATGCTGCTGGTCGTCCTGTGCCTGCTGCCGGGCACCGTCCTGTATGCCTGGCAATTCGGCGTCGTGGTCTGGTTGCAGGCCTTCTGGTGCGTGCTGTTCGCCCTGGGCTTCGAAGCCGCCCTGCTGCGCCTGCGTGGGCATGACGTACGCAAGGGTTTGAGCGACCTCAGCTGGCTGGTGCTGGGCCTGATACTGGCTCGGGCATTGCCGCTGATGGTGCCGTTGTGGATGATCGCCCTGGCCAGCTTTGCCGCTCTGGCACTGTGCAAGCACGCCAGTGGAGGCCTTGGTCGCAACCGCCTCAACCCTGCCATGGTTGGCCTGGGGGTGGTTGCCATCTGCTTCTACCAGCAGTTGTACCCCGCGCCATCGAACCATGCCCCCTGGACCGCAGCCCTGGACGCCAAGGCGGTTCTGCTGCAACAGCTACAGTTGGTGCCGCGCCTGGATCTCGATGCGTTCGCCGGCGCCACGCAACTGGCGCAGAACGACTTCACCCATGTCACCCACAATCTGTCGGGGTTCGGCTACATTGCCGGCGGTTTGCTGCTGGCTTCGCTGCGGGTGATCCGCATCGAGATTCCGCTGGCGATGCTCGCGAGCACGGTATTGCTGTGCATGGCCGCCGGCCACAGCCTGCAGGAAGCCGTGTACAACCTCAGCCTCGGCGGCTACCTCTTCACCGCCTTCTTCATCGCCACCGATCCGGTCACCAGCCCCAATACCCGCGCCGGTCGCATCCTCTTCGGCGTGACCATCGGCACGTTGACCGAACTGATTCGCGAATTCGGGCTGTATGCCGATGGCCTCTGCTTCGCCGTGCTGGCCGGCAACCTGCTGGTGCCGCAAATCGACCGGTTGGTGCTGCGCATGCAGCGGCCCTGGTACGCAGCAGCGAGTGCCTGACATGGCATTTGGCAAGGGCAAGAGCCTGGGCCCTGTTCTGGCCCGGCTCAATGCCCTGCCGACGCCGGCCCCGCCTTGGCGGTAAAGGGCGGTTTGGCGAACCACACCAGCAGGATCAACCCGGCAAACACCCAGGTCATCAGGGTGAAGTAGTCCACCGTCGACATCATGTACGCCTGCCCGTTGAGTATCTGCTCCAGCTGCGCATAGCTTTGCGGGCTGGCCCCGCCCAACTGCTCCAGGGTATGCCGCGTGGCCGGGTCGAACTGGCTGATGTGCTCGCTCAGGTAGGCATGGTGCTGGTCCGCCCGGCGAATCCAGATCCAGGTGGTCAGCGACGCCGCGAAACTGCCGCCCAAGGTACGCAGGAAAGTCGCCAGGCCCGAGCCATCGGCAATCTGCTGCGGTGGCAGGTCGGACAGCAGGATGCTCAAGGTCGGCATGAAGAACAGCGCCACGCCAATGCCCATGAACAGCTGCACCAGCGCCACATGCTGGAAGTCCACCTCGCTGGTGAACCCGGCACGCATGTAGCAGCTGCTGCCGATCGCCAGGAACGCCAGCCCGGCCAGCACACGCAGGTCGAAGCGGTGCGCGTACTTGCCCACGAACGGCGACATGAGCACCGGCAACAGGCCGATCGGCGCCACCGCCAGGCCGGCCCAGGTAGCGGTATAGCCCATCTGCGTCTGCAGCCACTGCGGCAGGATCAGGTTGATGCCGAAGAACCCGGCATAGCCCCCTACCAGCACGATGGTGCCGACGCGGAAGTTGCGGTGCGCGAACAGGCGCAGGTTGACCACCGGGTGACGGTCGGTCAGTTCCCAGATCACGAACACCGCCAGGAACACCAGCGAGATCAGGCTGCCGACAATGATGAACGACGACTCGAACCAGTCCAGGTCATTGCCTTTGTCCAGCACCACCTGCAACGCGCCAACGCCGATGACCAGCGTCAGCAGGCCGATGTAGTCCATCGGCTGGCGGCTGGTGACCACCGGCCGGGTGCGCATCTGCTGGCGCACCACGGCGGCGGCGAACAGGCCGATGGGCACGTTGATGAAAAAGATCCACGGCCAGCTGTAGCTGTCGGTGATCCAGCCCCCGAGAATCGGCCCGGCAATCGGCGCCACCACCGTGACCATCGCCAGCAGCGCCAGGGCCATGCCGCGCTTGGCCGGCGGATAGACGGCGATCAGCAAGGTCTGGGTCATCGGGTACAACGGCCCGGCCACCACGCCCTGCAACACGCGAAAACCGACCAGTTCCGGCATCGACTGGGCGATACCGCACAGGAACGAGGCCAGCACGAACAGCAGCGTGGCCCAGATGAACAGCTTCACCTCGCCAAACCGCCGGCTGAGCCAGCCGGTCAGCGGCAAGGCGATGGCGTTGCTCACCGCGAACGAAGTGATGACCCAGGTGCCCTGCTCGTAGCTCACCCCCAGGTTGCCGGAAATGGTCGGCAAGGCCACGTTGGCGATGGTGGTGTCGAGCACCTGCATGAACGTCGCCAGCGACAGGCCGATGGTGGTCAGCAGCAGGCTCGGTGGCGTGAACTGGGCAGCAGCGTTGTTGCTCATCGCTGGGCCGTCTTGCCGGTTGCGCTGTTTTCGTGGATCAGCCGGGCGATCAGGTTGTCGGCTTCGACCAACTGGCGGTCATACACCTGGGTGGTGTAGCTGGCCTGCTGCGGTGGCTGCTGGGCCAAGGCCGGGCCGCTCTGGTCGTGCAGGTCTACCTCGACCACGGTGGACAGGCCGATGCGCAGCGGGTGGTCCTTGAGCTGGTCGGGGCTGAGGTGGATGCGTACCGGCACGCGCTGGACGATCTTGATCCAGTTACCGGTGGCATTCTGCGCCGGCAACAGGGCGAAGGCGCTGCCGGTGCCGGCGCCAAGGCTGTCGACCGTGCCGCTGTACCTGACCTCGCTGCCGTACAGGTCGGCGCTGATCTGCACCGGCTGGCCGATACGCATGTCGCGCAGCTGGGTTTCCTTGAAGTTGGCGTCGATCCACACCTGGTCCAGCGGGATCACCGCCATGGTCGCGGTGCCCGGTTGCAGGCGCTGGCCCAGCTGCACGGTACGCTTGGCGACGTAGCCGGTGACCGGTGCCACCAGGGTGGTGCGGGCATGGTCGAGGTAGGCCTGGCGCAGGTCGGCGGCGGCGGCCATCACCTCGGGGTGCGAGGACACCACGGTGTCGTCGACCAGCGCGCTGCTGGTGCTGAGCTGTTGGCGCGCACTGTTGACGGCGGCCTCGGCCACGCTCAGGTCATCGCGGGCATGGGACAATTCTTCCGCGGCAATCGCACCGCTGTCGGCCAGCACCTTGCGCCGGTTGAAGTCCTGCCGGGCCTTGCGCAGCTCGGCCTGGCGGGTTTCCAGCTGCGCCTTGAGCGCGTCGACGTTGCTGTACAACCCGCGCACCTGGCGCACGCTGCGCGCCAGCCTGGCTTCGGCGGACTGCAAGGCCACCTGGCTGTCGGCCGGGTCGAATTGCAGCAATACCTGGCCGGCGTGAACCAGGTCGCCGTCATCGGCACCGATGCTGGTGACGGTGCCGGTGACCAGCGGGGTGATCTCTACCACGTTGCCGTTGACGTAGGCATCGTCGGTGCTTTCGTGCCAGCGCCCGACCAGGCTGTACCAGGCCCAGGCACCGACGCCGGCAAGGATCAGCAGCAACACCAGGCCAAGCAGCCAGGCCTTGCGCTTGCGCGACGGTTCGGGCGCGGCGGAGGGAGTCGGGGTGTCTGCGGGAGTGGCCATGACAATACCTTGGATAATTCGTGACAGGGTTCAACGATCGCCGAAGCGGCGGATCGTCAACGGGTCGCCGGCAGCGAGCAGGACCTTGGCCAGCAGGCCTTCCAGGGTCTCGAGCTCTTCGGCTGCCAGCGCCCCGCACAACTCGTTCATGGCCGCCGCGCCGATTTCCGGCAGGCGGTCAGCCAGGCGCTGGCCATCGGCGGTAAGGGCCAGGCGCACCTGGCGGCGGTCGTCGGCGCAGCGGTTGCGTACGATCAGCTCCTTCTGCTCGAGGCGGTCGAGCATGCGGGTCATCGACCCGCTGTCCAGGCCCAGGTAGCGGCACAGCTCGGCCGGGGTGTCCACCTGGTACTGGGTGACGATGATCAGCACCTTGAACTGCGCGGCGGTGACGCCTTCGGATTCGAGGTGCCAGTCGAGAATGCGGTCCTTGAGGATCGCCGCGCGGCCAAGCAGCATGCCGATGGCGCAGGTCTGGAAGTTTTCGGGGGAGAAATGGGCCATCGGAGGCTGCTCGGGCAATTGTGTAAAAATATTACTGCCTAGGCAGTGAATGTCAAAGCTTTGATTAGGTTGCTATGGAAAATTTCATGATTTCTGCCCCTTGCGCTGCCCCTGTAGGAGCGGCCTTGTGTCGCGATGGGCCGCAAAGCGGCCCCGGCAATTTCTGCTGGGGCACAAAACCTGGGGCCGCTTCGCGACCCATCGCGACGCAAGGCCGCTCCTACAGGCCATGCGTCAAGGCCTGCTACGGTGTTCGCAGGCCCAGTGCCTCCACCGCCCCGCAGGCAATGGCCATGCCCACCAACTCCGCCAGGCTATCGGCCTGCAACCGCTTCATCACCCGCCCCCGGTACAGGTCCACCGTCTTCACGCTGACGCCCAGCCGCTCGGCAATCTCGCGGTTGCTCAACCCTTGGGCCAACGGCACGAACACGTCACGCTCGCGCGGGGTCAGGCCGTCGATACGCGCTTGCACCCGGGCCAGCGCCTGGTCGTCCTGGCGTGCCCGCCCGGCGTTCTCCAGCGCGGCCTGTACGCTGTCGAGCAGCAACTGGTCGTTGTAGGGCTTCTCGATGAAGTCGCAGGCGCCGGCCTTGAATGCCCGCACCACGATCGGCACATCGGCATGGCCGCTGACAAAGATCACCGGTAACCCCAGGCCACGCTCCCGCATCGCCTGCTGCACCGCCAACCCGCCCAGCCCAGGCATGCGCACATCCAGCAGCACACAGGCCGGCCCATCGTCGACGCAGGCGTCGAGAAACGCCTGCCCGCCGGCGAACGGCAAGGCCTGCAAGCCCACCGACTGCAGCAGCCACACCGTCGAGTCGCGCATACCCTGGTCATCATCGACCACATACACTTTCGCTTGCACCGCCATCTCCCCTTATCCCCTGCTGACCGCCAGGCGGCAGCACAGTACCAGACCGCCATTGTCACCGGCACGCGCCCACAGGCTGCCGCCAAAGCCCTCGATCAGGCTGCGGCTCATGCTCAGGCCAAGGCCCAGGCCGTCGGCCTTGCTGGTGGTGAACGGCGTGAAGATTTCATCCAGGCGCTCGGGCGCCACACCCGGGCCCTGGTCGGCCACCTCGACCAGCACGCCATCGCCATCGCGCGCGGCGCCCAGCAGGATACGTGACGGCCGCTCGCCATGCTGCTCGCGGTTGGCATCGATGGCGTTGCGCAGCAGGTTCAACAGCACCTGCTCCAGCAGTACCCGGTCGGCATACACCAAGGGCAACTGCGCGCTCATGCGCAACTCGACCACCACCTGGTCACGCGCGGCTTCCCAGGCACACAGGCGCATGGCTTCGCCGGCCACCTCGGCCACGTCCAGCGCCTGCAGGCGGCGCGGCCCTTTGCGCAGGAAGGCGCGCAGGCGGCGGATCACTTCAGCGGCATGGGTGGCCTGTTCGCTGATGCGTTGCAGGCCCTGCGCCACCCGCTCGCGGGCCTGCGGGTCGCGCTCCAGGCCCTGCAAGTAGCGCTGGCTGGCATTGGCATAGTTGACCACTGCGGCCAACGGCTGGTTGATCTCGTGGGCAATGCCCGAAGCCAGCTCGCCCAAGGTGGCCAACCGGGCGCTGTGCGCCAGGCTTTCCTGGGCTTCGATGCGCAGGGTGATGTCGCGGGACACGCTGACCACCTCCACCACCGCGCCGGTGTAGGTTTCGCGAATGGCCCGGCTGGCGATTTCGAACCAGCGGTAGCCGCCTGCGGCCTGGCGCACCCGGCAGGTCATGGTGTGGTAGCCGTCCTGGTCCAGGGCGGCGGCGGCCTGGCGCAGCACCTGGCGGCGCTCGCGCGGGTGCAGCAAGGTATGCACGGCCATGCCGCGCAGTTGCTCGGGCCACAGGCCAAGCAGGCGGAATGCCGCCGGCGAGGCATCGAGGAAACGGCCGTCGGGGCTGTGCCGGGAGATCAGGTCGGTGGTGTTCTCGATGATCAGCCGGTACAGGCGCCGGGCGCGGCTGGCCTCGCGTGCGCCATGGCGCTCGTCGCTGGCATCGCGGCAACGCGCCAGCACCTGCTGGCCCTGGTCGTCAGGGATGAAGCTCCACAGCACGATGCGTTCACCGACCTGCACCTCGACATCGGCGATTGCCCGGCGCTGGCGCAGGCAGGCGCGCACCAGGGCGGCGCAGTTGCCCGGCAGCCAGCTGGCCAGTGCCGGGCCCTCATCGACCCAGGCCTGCAGCGCCGGGTTGAGTGCCAGCGGCCTGGCGTCGCCGGCCAGCATCAGGCTGGGTTGCGGGTCCTTGGCGAGCAAGGGATAGGCAGTGTTGTCCACGGTAGGCGGCTCGTTGTTATAGTAGTTTTACTATATTGCTATAGTCGATATTCCTAATACCATAGCGACTCGCGTAAAACTGCGACAAGGGGGAGCGGCCCACCGTCCGCCTCCCTGCACCCTGAACAGAGCTAACAATCAGCCACCGGGGGTCAAGCGCACAGGTTGTGCCTGCCTCCCCTACAGGATTACCGCATGTCGATCTATGCCCAGGGCCTGATGCCCGCTGCCGTCAACCATGTCGCCCTCACCCCGCTGAGTTTCATCGAACGCACCGCTGCCGTATACGGCAACTACCCGGCGGTGATCCACGGTGCCATCCGCCGCAACTGGCAGCAGACCTACCAACGCTGCCGACGCCTGGCCAGCGCCCTGGTGGGCCGGGGTATCGGCCGTGGCGACACCGTGGCGGTGATGTTGCCCAACATTCCGGCCATGCTCGAAGCCCATTTTGGCGTGCCCATGACCGGCGCCGTGCTCAATACCCTGAACGTACGCCTGGACGCCGAGGCCATCGCCTTCATGCTGCAGCATGGCGAGGCCAAGGTGCTGATCACCGACCGCGAGTTCCACAGCGTCATCGAGGCGGCCCTGGCCTTGCTCGAGCACCCGCCATTGGTGGTGGATGTGGATGACCCGGAGTACGGCGAAGGCCGTGCGGTCAGCGAACTGGATTATGAGGCGTTCCTCGCCGAAGGCGACCCGGACTTTGCCTGGGAATGGCCCGATGACGAGTGGCAGGCGATCTCGCTCAACTACACCTCCGGCACCACCGGCAACCCCAAGGGCGTGGTCTACCACCACCGTGGCGCTTACCTGAACGCCCTGGGCAACCAGATGGTCTGGGGCATGGGCCATCGCCCGGTGTACCTGTGGACCCTGCCGATGTTCCACTGCAACGGCTGGTGCTACCCGTGGACCATCACCGCACTGGCCGGCACCCATGTGTTCCTGCGCCGGGTCGACCCGCAGAAGATCCTGACCCTGATCCGCGAGCACCGGGTCAGCCACCTGTGCGGCGCGCCGATTGTGCTCAACGCCCTGGTCAACATGCCCGAGGCGGCCAAGGCGGCCATCGAGCACCCGGTGCAGGCCATGGTCGCCGGCGCCGCGCCACCCGCCAAGGTCATCGGCGCCGTGGAAGAGATGGGCATCCAGGTCACCCACACCTACGGCCTGACCGAAGTCTACGGCCCGGTGACCGTGTGTGCCTGGCATGACGAATGGGATGAACTGTCGCTGGAAGAGCGCGCACGGATCAAGTCTCGCCAGGGCGTGCGCTACCCGACCCTCGACGGCCTGATGGTCGCCGACCCGCAAACCCTCGAGCCGGTACCGCGCGACGGCAACACCCTGGGCGAGATCTTCATGCGTGGCAACACGGTGATGAAGGGCTACCTGAAGAACCCCGAGGCCACCGTCGAAGCCTTCCGTGGCGGCTGGTTCCACACCGGTGACCTGGCCGTGTGGCACGCCGACGGCTATGTCGAGATCAAGGACCGGCTCAAGGACATCATCATTTCCGGTGGCGAGAACATCTCCACCATCGAGGTCGAGGACGCCCTGTACAAGCACCCGGCGGTACTGGAAGCCGCGGTGGTAGCGCGCCCGGATGAAAAATGGGGGGAGACCCCGTGCGCCTTCGTTGCCCTCAAGCCGGGCCGCGAAGACACCCGCGAAGCCGACATCACCAGCTGGTGCCGCGAGCACCTGGCCGGGTTCAAGGTGCCGAAGACCGTGGTGTTCGGCGAACTGCCCAAGACCTCCACCGGCAAGATCCAGAAGTACGTGCTGCGCGACCGGGCCAAAGCCCTCTGAACCCGTAGCGGCCTCTTCGCGGGTAAACCCGCTCCCACAGGTACAGCAATGTGCTCAGGTTTGGCGCGATCCCTGTGGGAGCGGGTTTACCCGCGAAGAGGCCAGCCCAGATTTCCCACTTTTCAAGAGCTACCGATGACCACCTACTCAGCCCCCCTGCGCGACATGCGCTTCGTCCTGCATGATGTGTTCAACGCCCCGGCCCTGTGGGCCCGCCTGCCTGCCCTGGCCGAGCGCATCGACGCCGATACCGCCGATGCCATCCTCGAGGAAGCAGCCAAGGTCACCGGCCAGCTGATTGCCCCGCTCAGCCGCAACGGTGACGAGCAAGGCGTGCGCTTTGCCGCAGGCGAAGTCACTACCCCTGACGGCTTCCGCGAGGCCTGGCACACCTACCGCGAAGGCGGTTGGGTCGGCCTGGGCGGCAACCCCGAGCACGGCGGCATGGGCATGCCGAAAATGCTCGGTGTGCTGTTCGAAGAAATGCTCTACGCCGCCGATTGCAGCTTCAGCCTGTATTCGGCGTTGAGCGCCGGCAGCTGCCTGGCGATCGATGCCCATGCCAGCGAAACGCTCAAGGCCACCTACCTGCCGCCCCTGTACGAAGGCCGCTGGGCCGGCACCATGTGCCTCACCGAACCCCATGCCGGCACCGACCTGGGGCTGATCCGCAGCCGCGCCGAGCCCCAGGCCGACGGCAGCTATCGCATCAGCGGCAGCAAGATCTTCATTACCGGCGGCGAACAGGACCTGACGGAGAATATCGTCCACCTGGTGCTGGCCAAGCTGCCGGATGCACCCACCGGCGCCAAGGGCATCTCGCTGTTCCTGGTGCCCAAGTACCTGGTCGAGGCCGATGGCCGCCTGGGGGCGCGCAACGCCGCCCATTGCGGCTCGATCGAACACAAGATGGGCATCAAGGCCTCGGCCACCTGCGTGATGAACTTCGATGGTGCCGTCGGCTACCTGGTGGGCGAACCGAACAAGGGCCTGGCGGCGATGTTCACCATGATGAACTACGAGCGCCTGTCCATCGGCATCCAGGGCATCGGCTGTGCCGAGGCGTCCTACCAGAGCGCCGCCCGCTACGCCAACGAGCGCCTGCAAAGCCGCGCCGCCAGCGGCCCGCAGGCACAGGACAAGGCTGCCGACCCGATCATCCACCACGGCGATGTGCGGCGCATGCTGCTGACCATGCGCACCCTCACCGAAGGTGGGCGGGCGTTTGCCGCCTACGTCGGCCAGCAGCTGGACCTGGCGCGCTACGCCGAAGACGCCGGCGAGCGCGAGCATGCGCAGCGCCTGGTGGCGCTGCTGACACCGGTGGCCAAGGCGTTCTTCACCGACAACGGCCTGGAAAGCTGCGTGCTCGGCCAGCAGGTGTATGGCGGCCATGGCTATATCCGCGAATGGGGCCAGGAGCAGCGGGTGCGCGACGTGCGCATCGCGCAGATCTATGAAGGCACCAACGGCATCCAGGCCCTCGACCTGCTCGGGCGCAAGGTGCTGGCCGACGGTGGCCAGGCGCTGGCCAGCTTTGCCGCCGAGGTGCGGGCCTTCAGCGTGGATGCGCCGCTGCACCGTGAAGCCCTGCAAGCGAGCCTGGCGCGGCTGGAGGCCACCAGCGCCTGGCTGCGGGGGCGGGCCGGCGAGGATGCCAACCTGGTCAGCGCGGTGGCGGTGGAATATTTGCAGCTGTTCGGGCTGACTGCGTATGCCTACATGTGGGCGCGGATGGCGGCGGTGGCGTTGGCCAGGCGTGACGAGGATGCCGCGTTTCATGGGGCCAAGCTTGCGTGTGCGGAATTCTTCTTCCAGCGGGTCTTGCCGCGCGGGTTGGGGCTTGAGGCCAGTATCCGGGCGGGTAGTGGCAGCCTTTATGGTTTGGAGGCGGCGCAGTTCTGATGAGCCGCTGGGGGCGCTATGCGCCCCTTTCGCGACACAAGGCCGCTCCCACAGGTATCGCACCAACCCATCGGGCAGCGCTGTACCTGTGGGAGCGGCCTTGTGTCGCGAAAGGGCTGCGCAGCAGCCCCAACGATTTCAGCCTGAATTTACCTGCGCGAAGGGTTCTCAAACGCTGGAAAACCATCACCAATCCGACGAAAACCGGCACAACTGATAGTCATTCGCCATTACCTCGGTTCTCGGGAGCCCTCCAGCAAGGGTAGAATGCGCAAAACCCGGAGCCGCAATGAACCACGACCGCCTCAATCCCAGCCCAGACGATGCCATCACCGACGCCGCCGCGCACTGGTGCATGCGCCTGCACGCCGAAGATTGCACGGCGGGCGAGCGCGAGGCGTTCGCCCGCTGGCTGGCGGCCGACCCGCGGCATGCCGAGGAATACCAGGCGATGCTGGAAATCTGGCAAACCGCCGACCTGCTGCCGCGCAATGCCACCGTCATCGACTTCAACCCGCCCGTGCAACAGGCCGCGCGCCCGCGCAACTGGCGGCCGCTGGCATCCGCTGCCGCAATCGCCCTGGCGGTGCTGCCGCTGGCCGGCTGGGTGGGCTGGGAGCAAGGCTGGCTGCCCAACCACTACCAGCACTTCGAAGCCGGCGCGCACATGCAGACCGTGCAGCTGAGCGACGGCAGCACGGTGCAGCTCAACCTCAACACCGAGCTCACCTACCTCAACTACAAGGACCAGCGCCAGGTCACGCTCAAGCGTGGCGAGGCGTTCTTCAAGGTGCAGCACGACAGCAGCCACCCGTTCATCGTGCATGCCGGTCGCGGCCAGACCCGCGTCACCGGCACCCAGTTCAACGTGTGGAAGTACCAGGACCAGGTCAAAGTCACCCTGGTGGAAGGTTCGGTACTGGTATCCAGCGACGGCAGCGCCGGTGGCTACCGCCTGGGCCCGGGGATGCAGGCCAGCTATCACAAGGGCGACTTCGAGCCGCAACTGGAGCAGAGCGACGACTACGGCAACAGCCTGGCCTGGCGCGACGGCAAGCTGGTGCTCGACAACCTGAGCCTGGAACAGGCCCTGCCGATTATCAACCGCTACCTCGACGCACCGCTGTTGCTGGCCGACGCCAGCACCGGCCGCATCCGCATCAGCGGCATCTACAACACCCGTGAGGTGGGGCGCCTGGTCAACAACCTGCCCAAGGTGCTGCCGGTCTACCTGACCCGCAGCAAGGACGGCAGCACCGTGCTCAACCGCATCTCGCCGCCGCCCGACAAGGGCTGACGCCCTCCCCCTACAGCGTCATCGCCGCCAACCAGCCGAACGCCAGCAGTGGCAGGTTGTAGTGGATGAAAGTGGGCACCACGGTGTCCCAGATATGGTGGTGCTGGCCATCCACGTTCAACCCCGAGGTCGGGCCCAGGGTCGAGTCCGAGGCAGGCGAGCCGGCGTCGCCCAGGGCACCGGCGGTACCAACGATGCACACGGTGGCCAGCGGGTCGAAGCCCAGCTGCACGCACAGCGGCACGAAGATCGCGGCCAGGATCGGCACGGTGGAGAACGACGAGCCGATGCCCATGGTCACCAGCAGGCCCACCAGCAGCATCAGCAAGGCACCGACGCCCTTGCTGTGGTCGATCCACTGCGCCGAGGTTTCCACCAGGCTCTTTACCTCACCGGTGGCCTTCATCACGTCGGCAAAGCCCGAGGCGGCAATCATGATGAAGCCGATCATGGCCATCATCTTCATGCCTTCGGTGAACAGGTCGTCAGTGTCCTTCCAGCGCACGATGCCCGACAGCGAGAAGATCAGGAAGCCGACCATGGCGCCGATGATCATCGAGTCCAGCCACAACTGGACGATGAACGCCGAGGCAATCGCCAGCCCGGCCACCAGCAGGGTCAGCGGGTTGTACTGCACGCTCACCTGCTCCACCTGCTCGATGCGCGCCAGGTCGTAGTCACGCTTCTTGCGGTAACTGATGAATACCGCCAGCAACAGGCCAGCCAGCATGCCGGCTGCCGGGATGGCCATGGCGTGGGTGACATTCACGCCACTCACGTCGACACCCGCGCGGGCAACGTTGGCCAGCAGGATTTCGTTGAGGAAGATGTTGCCAAAGCCCACCGGCAGGAACATGTACGGGGTGATCAGGCCGAAGGTGATCACGCAGGCGATCAGCCGGCGGTCGATGCGCAGGCGGGTCAGCACGTACAGCAGCGGCGGCACCAGCAAGGGGATGAAGGCGATGTGGATAGGCAGGATGTTCTGCGACGACACCGCCACCACCAGCATCAGGCCGACCAGCAACCATTTGACCTTGCCGCCATTGGCATGGCCCTGGCGGTCGATCATGGCCAGGGCGCGGTCGGCCAGGGCATGGGCCAGGCCGGACTTGGCGATGGCCACGGCAAAGGCGCCCAGCAGTGCATAGGACAGGGCCACCGTGGCCCCGCCGCCGAGCCCGCCGTTGAAGGCCTTGAGCGTACCCTCGATACCCAGGCCGCCTACCAGCCCACCGGCCAGGGCCCCGATGATCAGGGCGATGACCACGTGCACGCGGGACAGGCTGAGTATCAGCATGATGCCGACCGCGGCGATCACTGCATTCATGGTTGGCTTACCTCATTGCGACAGAAAAAAAGCGCGCACTCTGAAGCAGTGGGCAGCAGATGTCAAAAGCGCCATGTTGCGGCGGATTACACGGAGGGCTGAAATTTAAATTGAATGTTTGAATAAAGAAAAAATGGGATGGGCCGATATGGTGGGAAGGCTGGGAGATGCCTGGCTGGAGATTTCTGTCGCCTGTGAGATCGAGCGCCGCCCGCGCGGCGCTTCGCAGCACAAGGCTGCTCCTACATCTGTTTCGGGCCAGTTATTCCTGAGGTAGGGGCGCGCGGGCCCTTGGCGTCCACCTCGATACCGTGTCGGACAAACAAGGCGGTCGCGCGCGCTGGCGCAGGCTTTACTGGCCCGAAACAGATGTAGGAGCAGCCTTGTGCTGCGAAGCGCCGCGCGGGCGGCGCTCGATCTCACAGGCGACACACATCCCCAGCCAGGCACCTCTCAACCCCGCCCAGCCCCAAAGCCATAACCCTTACTGCCCAAAAAAAGGGACCCACCCCATGCCTTTGCGACAACTTTCCATCCAGTGGAAGATCACCCTGCTCGCCGGTCTCTGCCTGGCCGGCATCGTCACCCTGCTCGTCGGCCTGTCGCTGTACCGCATGGACCACAGCTCGGACCTGGTCAAGGCCAGCAGCATGCAGATGCTGACCGAGTCGGCGCAGTCGCGCATCGAGTCGCAGGGCGAGGTGCAGGCGCTGAACATCCGCCGCCAGTTCATGGACGCCTACCAGTACGGCGCCGGTTTCGCCCGCCAGGTGCTGTTCCTGCGCGAGCAGGCGGAAAAGCGCTTTCTCGATGCCTTCGACCTGCGCGAGGACATGACCCGCCAGGTGCGCGCCGCCCTGCAAGCCAACCCTGAGCTGCTCGGCCTGTCGCTGGTGTTCGAGCCCAACGCCCTGGACAACAAGGACAGCCTGTTCGCCGGCAAGGCGGATCTGGGCAGCAACGAAACCGGGCGCTTCGCCCTGTACTGGTCGCAGCCGCGTGTCGGCCAGTTGACGGCCATGGCCCTGCCCGAGCATGACATGGCCAACACCGAGATCGGCCCCAGCGGCCAGCCAGCCAATACCTGGTGGGTGTGCCCGCGCACATCCGGCAAGGTGTGCGTGGTGGAGCCCTACTTCTACGACATCGATGGCCAGCAGGTGCTGATGACCAGCATCGTCTTCCCGCTGGCAGTCGACGGCAAGGTGATCGCCACCCTGTCCATCGACATCAACCTCAACAGCCTGCAAGCCCTGAGCCAGGAGGCCAGCCGCAGCCTGTACGAAGGCCGCACCACGGTCGGCATCCTCAGCCCGGTCGGCCTGCTGGCCGGCTACAGCGCCGACGCCAGCAAGCTGGCCCAGCGCTTCGACCAGGTCGACACCGCCAAGGGTGCCGAACTGGTGCGCAAGCTGGCCGACGGCAAGATGACCATCGTGCACGACCAGCAGCGCCTGAAAGTGCTGGCCGCGTTCCGGCCGATTCCGGATGCCCAGCCCTGGGGCGTGCTGCTGGATGTGCCGGAAAACGCCCTGACCGGGCCGGCCGAAGCGCTGAAACAGGAACTGGACGCGCTGAACACCAGCGGCACCCTGCTGGAACTTGGCCTGGGCCTGGCGGCGGCGATTGCCGGCCTGCTGATGGTGTGGCTGATGGCCCGCGGCGTTACCCGGCCGATCCTCGGCGTGGCAAGCATGCTCAAGGACATCGCCAGCGGCGAAGGTGACCTGACCCGCCGCCTGACCTACCAGAAGCAGGACGAACTGGGCGAACTGGCCGGCTGGTTCAACCGCTTCCTCGACAAGCTGCAGCCGACCATCGCCGAGGTCAAACGCTCGGTGCAGGCCGCCCGTGGCACCGCCGACCAGTCTTCGGCAATTGCCACCCAGACCAGCGCCGGCATGGAGCAGCAGTACCGCCAGGTCGACCAGGTGGCCACTGCCTCGCACGAGATGAGTGCCACCGCCCAGGACGTCGCCCGCAGCGCCGCCCAGGCCGCGCAGGCCGCCCGCGACGCCGACCAGGCGACCCGTGAAGGCCTGGCGGTGATCGACCGCACCACCCACAGCATCGATGCCCTGGCCGCCGACATGAGCAACGCCATGGCCGAGGTGGAGGGCCTGGCGCAGAACAGCGAGAAGATCGGTTCGGTGCTGGAAGTGATCCGCTCGATCGCCGAGCAGACCAACCTGCTGGCGCTCAATGCCGCCATCGAGGCGGCCCGTGCCGGTGAAGCCGGCCGTGGCTTTGCCGTGGTCGCGGACGAGGTGCGCAACCTGGCCCAGCGTACCCAGGAATCGGTGGAAGAAACCCGCCAGGTGATCGAGGCTTTGCAGAACGGCACCCGCGAAGTGGTCGGTGCCATGGACAACAGCCACCGCCAGGCCCAGGGCGGCGTGCAGCAGGTTGGCCAGGCCGTCACCGCGCTGCAGCGCATCGGCCAGGCAGTGACGGTGATCACCGACATGAACCTGCAGATCGCCTCGGCCGCCGAGGAGCAGAGCGCAGTGGCCGAGGAGATCAACAGCAACGTGGCAACCATCCGTGATGTCACCGAATCGCTGTCGGGGCAGGCCAACGAGTCGGCGCGCGTAAGCCAGTCGCTGAACAGCCTGGCCAACCAGCAACAGGCGCTGATGGACCAGTTCCGCGTCTGAGCCGCCTGCAGGCCGCTGCCAATCGCGTGCAGCGGCCTTCCTGCCGGGCCTGGAGCCGGTCGTCTACACTTGCGGCAACTCAGTAGCGCCACTCCAAGAGGCCCCATGAAAAAGATTCCGACGTTGCTGGCCGGCCTGTTGCTCGCCGTAGGCCTGGCCAGCACCGACAGCGCCGCCTCGGCAGAACGCACCACGCCCATTCGCTTTGGTGCCATCGGCTGGGAAAGCGGTGCCCTCACCACCGAGATCCTGCGGCTGATCGTGGAGCGTGGCTACGGCTACACCACCGACACCCTGCCCGGCAGCACCGTCAGCATGGAAGTGGCCCTGGCGCGCAACGACCTGCAGGTAATCGCCGAGGAATGGGCCGGGCGCAGTCCGGCCTGGGTCAAGGCAGAACAGGCCGGCCAGGTGTTCGCCTTGGGCGACACGGTCAAGAACGCCGAAGAAGGCTGGTGGGTGCCGGCCTACGTGATCGAAGGCGATGCGGCACGCAAGCTGAACCCCGTGGCGCCGGAATTGCGCAGCGTCGAGGACCTGAAGCGTTACCCGCAGGTGTTCCGCGACCCCGAGTCACCCGACAAAGGGCGTTTTCTGAATAGCCCCAGCGGCTGGACATCCGAAACCGTCAACAGCCAGAAACTCAAGGCCTACGGGCTGAATGATCTCTATACCAACTTCCGCAGTGGCTCCGGGGCTGCAATGGATGCCGAAATCGGCTCGGCCATCCGCCGTGGCCAGCCGGTGCTGTTCTACTACTGGAACCCGACCCCTTTGATGGGGCGTTACAAACTCATACGCCTGCAAGAGCCGCCGTTCGATGCCCAGGCCTGGGCCACCCTGACTGATGCCGGCAACCCCGAGCCCAAGGGCAGCAGCTCGCTGCCGGCCAAGTTGTCGATTGGCGTATCCAAGGCCTTTCGCGAGGGCTACCCGGAGCTGGTGAGGGTGTTCGAGCGGGTCGACCTGCCCATCGACCGTCTGAACAAGGCACTGGCCGACATGAGCGAAAAGCGCACGCCGCCCCGCGACGCTGCCCTCACCTTCCTGCGCGATAACCGCGAGGTGTGGAAAGCCTGGTTGCCTGCGGACATTGCCAGCAAGGTCGAGGGCAGCCTGTGAGCGGCGGCTTCCCCGAAGCCCTGCGATTCTCCTTTGCCGACAGCGTCAACCGGCTGGTCGACTGGCTGGTGCTGCATTACGGCGATCACCTGCGCAGCGTCTCGGACCAGTTGCTGCAACTGCTGGTCGGCCTGGAAACCCTGCTGCGCCTGCTGCCGTGGTGGCTGCTGCTGTTGCTGATCGGCCTGCTGGCCTGGCATGCCAGCCGCAGCGTACTGCGCAGCGCGGTACTGGTGGCGCTGCTGGCCCTGATCGGCATGCTCGGGTTGTGGGACAAACTGCTGCAGACCATGGCGTTGGTGCTGGTCAGTACCGGCCTCTGCGTGCTGGTGGGCGTGCCGCTGGGCATCCTGCTGGCTGCCCGGCCGCTGGCGAAGCGGTTGCTGTTACCGGTACTGGATGTGATGCAGACCTTGCCGGCCTTTGTTTACCTGATCCCGGTGCTGATGCTGTTCGGCCTGGGCAAGGTGCCCGCCGTGTTCGCCACGCTGATCTATGCCCTGCCACCGCTGGTGCGGCTGACCGAACTGGGCCTGAGCCAGATCGACCCTTCGCTGCTGCAAGCCGCCCATGGCCTGGGTGCCAGCCGCTGGCAGCGGTTGCGGCGCATCGCCCTGCCGCTGGCGCTGCCGAGCATCATGGCCGGGCTCAACCAGTCGGTGATGATGGCCCTGTCGATGGTGGTGGTGGCTTCGATGATTGGCGCCCGCGGGCTGGGCGAGGATGTGCTGTCGGGGATCCAGACCCTGAATGTCGGCCAAGGCGTCGAGGCCGGGCTGGCGATCGTCGCCCTTGCCATGGTGATCGACCGGATCAGCCAGGCTTATGGGCGTGGTGGGCGTTGAGCAGTGCTGCCTGCCCCGGCCCTATCGCCGGCAAGCCAGCTCCCACAGGGTGCCGTACCTGTGGGAGCTGGCTTGCCGGCGATAGGGCCGGGCCTGACAATGCAGCTCTGTCAGCTTGAAACCGGACCTCACCCGCATGTCCCTCAAAGCCTTGCGCACCCTGGTGACCATCGCCCGCCACGGCACCTTCGCCCGTGCCGCCGACCTGCTCAGCCTCACCCCTTCGGCGGTGAGCCTGCACATCAAGACCCTCGAAGACGAACTGCAGGTGACCTTGTTCGACCGCAGCCGCAGGCAGGTGTCGCTGACCGAAGCCGGCCAGCTGGCGGTGGCCCGCGCCGAGACCATCCTGGCTAGCTATGACGAACTGGCCGACGCCCTGGCCAGCGGCCCGAGCCTGCGCGGCCGCCTGCGCCTGGGGGCGATCCACACGGTGCTGGCGCGGCGCCTGCCCAAGGCGCTGGTGTGGATCAAGGCGCACCATCCGCAGCTGCATGTCAGCGTGGCCTCCGGCATGTCGGCAGAACTGGCACGGCGGGTGGAAGACGGCGAACTCGATGCGGCGATCACCACCGAGCCGGTCAGCCCCTACCCACAAAGCCTGGACTTCACGCCGTTGTTCGAAGACCGCTTCTGGGCCATCGCCAGCCCCGACCTGGCCGGGTTAAGCGTGCCGCAGTTGCTGGCCAGCCAGCCGTTCCTGCGCTTCGACAAGCGTGCCTGGGCCGGGCGGCAGATCGAGCAGGAGCTGCGCCGCCAGCATCTGCAGGTGAGCGAGCAGATGGAGCTGGACAGCCAGGAAGCGCTGGCGCGCATGGCGGTGATGGGCCTGGGCGTGGCAATCATCCCCATGGCCGATGACGACCTGCAACGCTTGCCACCGGCCACCTGCCTGCCGTTTGGCGACCCGCAGCTGACCCGGCGGGTGGTGTTGCTGGAGCATGAGAAGAGCCAGCGGCGGCATTTGAGTGCGGTGCTGAAGACTGCGCTGGAGGCGTGAAGGTTCGCAGGGCCTTGTAGGAGCGGCCTTGTGTCGCGAAAGGGCCGCAAAGCGGCCCCGGCAATTTTGTGGCGATGCCGATATCCTGGAGGCGCTTCGCCCCCCTTTCGCGACACAAGGCCGCTCCTACAAGAGCCAGTGTCGACTTCAACCATGCATTTTTTCTCAATGGTCAGTGCAGAAAACAACGTTTTTACAGATCGATCCGCACCAGTAGTCTGTGCCCCGTACCCGACCACGGAACGTCGATCATGCTCCACCTGCTGCTGACTACCCTGCTGCCGATCATCCTGCTGATTGCCCTGGGCACTTTCCTGCGCCTGCGCGGCTTCCTCGCCGATAACTTCTGGCCCGGCGCCGAGCGCCTGAGCTATTACGTACTGCTGCCGTCGCTGTTTCTCCATGGCCTTGCCACCGCCAACCTCGATGGCGTGCCGGTGCTGGGCATGGTCGGCGTGCTGATGCTCTCGACCCTGGCCGGGGCCGTGCTGCTGGTGCTGTACCAGGGCGCAATCAACCACGACGGTGCCGACTTCACCTCGGTGTTCCAGGGCGGCATCCGCTTCAACAACTACATCGGCGCCACCCTTGCAGCGGGTATCTACGGCAGCGCCGGCATCGCCCTGGCGGCGGTGGCCAACGCCGCCATCGTGCCACTGGTGAACCTGCTTTGCGTGCTGGTGTTCGCCCGCTTCAGTGCCCGCCATAGCTCACCGGCCACAGTGCTGCGGGCCATCTTCGCCAACCCCTTGATCGTCGGTTGCGCCGGCGGGTTGCTGCTGCGCGCCAGCGGGCTGGGCCTGCCAGCGGGTATCGAACCCACGGTCAAGGCCCTGGGCCAGGCCGCCCTGCCGCTGGGCCTGCTGTGCGTCGGCGCAGCCCTGGGTGGTGCCCGCCTGGGCCAGCAGGTGCGCCCGCTGATGGCGGCGTCGGCATTCAAGTTCCTGGTCATGCCGCTGACCACCTGGGGCTTGTGCCGCCTGCTTGGCCTGGGTGGCCAGGCAGCGGTGGTGGCGGTGCTGTTCCAGGCACTGCCGACCGCGTCATCTTCCTATGTGATGGCCCGGCAAATGGGCGGTAACGCACCGCTGATGGCCACCATCATCGCCCTGCAGACCGTGTTGGCCGCCGCCACCCTGCCTTTGGTGCTGATGCTCGCGCTTGGCTAGACTGTGAACCAGCCCACAGTTCGGGAGCTTGCATCATGCGCCTTTCGTGGATGGTGATCGGCCTGGTTTCGGCCCTGCTCGCAGGCCCCTTGCACGCGGCCGACCCGGCCAAGGCTGCCGTCGCCGAGGACAAGGCCGAGGTGCTCGAGGAAAAAGTGGTGAATGACACACCACCCCCGAAAAAGGCCGAGACCCTCACACCGGGCGAAGCGCAGGCAGTGGACCCGGCCGGCCAGGCGCCGCTGGATGACAGCATCACCTGCCTGGCCCGCACCATCTACTGGGAGGCCAAGGGTGCCGACGCCGAAGACATGGCCGCCGTGGCCAACGTCGTGCTCAACCGCCTGGGCCACGATGGCTTCCCGGATACCATCTGCGGCGTGGTCAAGCAGGGTGTGGAAAGCAAGGCCTGCCAGTTCTCCTGGTGGTGCGACGGGCGCCCGGACCAGGTCGAAGAAGCGCAACGCTACGGCATTGCCAAGGAAATCGCGCGCAAGGCGCTCAACCAGCAGTTGAAAGACCGCACCGGAGGTGCCTTGTACTTCCATGACCGCAATGTGCGCCCGGACTGGGCCAAAGCCTACCGCCGGACGGCGCAGACCCGGCATTTTCTGTTCTACAAACCGAACCAGGCGGTGGCGCGCTGATACCCGCCGGGGCGCCGGCAAACGGGCTGACCGCTGTGCTTCGATAAGAATGATTACCAACTGTTCGCACTTTTCCGATGATCAGTGGTCTACTCCCTCTTTTGCCGCCAGCAACGAATGCCGGCGTTTTCATTGCTTTGCACGATCCCGGGCCAAAAGCCCCGGGCTTGTGTAGGATGAGCAGCGCAAACCACGACGCTGCCAGTCATAGGGAGATCCACATGCGCGTCCTGTCATCCGTTGCCGCCTTGTCGCTGGGCCTGGTCGTTTCGGCCGGGGCACTGGCTGCCACCGGCGAAGAGGCGCAACTGATCGATTCGATCAATGTCTACCGCAGCAAGGCCCAGCCCTGCGGTGGCGAAGCGTCGTTGGAGCTGCCGCCGCTCAACAGCGATACCCGCCTGGCGCTGTCGCCAGAGGGTACCCGCGACCTGCAGCAGGCCATGACCCGCGCCGCCTACCCGATGGTCAATGTGCAGGCCATCAGCCTGTCGGGGCCGCGTGATGCGCGCGCTGCCATGCACGCCATCGAAGAGAGCTTCTGCCAGGTGGTGCTCGACCCGCAGTTCGTCGATATCGGCGTCAGCCAGGAAGGCCGCGACTGGCGCATCGTGCTGGCCCGGCCGCTGCTCAGTGGCCGCCTGGGCGACTGGCAGGCCGAGGGGCAGAAGGTGCTGCAGGAGATCAACGCCGCGCGCAAGGTGCCGCGCCAATGCGGTGGCCAGCCCTTCGCCGCCGCCCCCGCGCTGAGCTGGAGCACGGTGCTGGCCGGGGTTGCCGCCAACCACACCCGGGCCATGGCCAACCAGAACTTCTTCGACCACATCGACAAGGATGGCCGCACCCCCGGTGACCGGGCAGAGCTGGCCGGCTACCTGTACCAGCAGATCGGCGAAAACATCGCCGCCGGGCGTGACACCGCGCGCAAGGTGGTCGATGGCTGGCTGGATAGCCCGGGGCATTGCGCGACGCTGATGAACCCGGACTTCCGCGAGCTGGGCGCAGCTTATGCAGTGGACCCGAAGAGTGATGCGGGGATTTACTGGACAGGGTTGTTCGGGACGCCGCAGTAGACCCGGCTGACGCGCTTTATGTAGGAGCGGCCTTGTGTCGCGAAAGGGCCGCAAAGCGGCCCCGGCAGTTTTGCATTGATGCCAAGATACCGGGGGCGCTTCGCACCCCTTTCGCGACACAAGGCCGCTCCTACAGAGTGCGCGCCGGGCTTCAGGGCGAGATATTGCCGTCACGCAACGCTTGGGCCGTGCAACCAAACCGTCGCCGCACGCACTTGCCCAGGTAACTGGCATCGCCCAGGCCCACTTCATCGGCAATCTGCGCCAGGCTGTGGCTGGAATTGAGCAAGCGCCAGCGCGCCTGTTGCAGGCGCATCTCCAGCCACCAGGCCTTGGCGCTCATGCCGTGGCTGGCGTGAAACTGCCGGTCCAGCTGGCGCCGGCTGATGCCCAACTCCGCCGCCAACTGCTCCACCGCCAACGGCGTTCCCAGGTGATGACGCATCAACGCCTGCGCGCGCTGCACCTGCCGCCCCTGCCCCGTCCCCAGTTCCAGGGAACGCAAGGCATGGCGGCTATCGCGGGTTTCATCCACCAGCATGTCGGCCAGGCCCTTGAGCGCCCGGGCCCGCCCGCAGGCGCGTGACAACAGGGCGACGGCCAGGTCGATGGCCGCGGTGCCGCCAGCGCAGGTGATGCGGCTACCGTCGATGCAATACAGCTGCTCACTCAGCACCTGCAAATGCGGGAAGGCCGCACGAAATTCGGCTTCGTGGCGCCAATGCACCACTCCCTTGTGCCCCTGCAGCAACCCGCAGGCGGCCAACAGGAAAGCACCGTTGTCGACCCCCACCAGCTTGACGCCAGCCTTGCCGGCCTGCCTGAGCAAGGCCCGGTAGCGAGGCGCCAGCGCGGCAGTGGCCATGGCGTTGCGCCCGCCGAACACCACCAGGTAGTCGAAACTGGCCAGCTCGAGCTGGCCAGCCACGGCCTCGACCTGCACCACAGCGCCGCTGCTCGACGGCACCGGGTCGAGGGTCAGCCCTGCCACGGTCCAGCTGCAGTAGCGCTGCTGGCTGTAGTCCTCGTCGTCGGCGCTGAAACGCAACTTGTCGAGAAAGGCGCCGAACGGCAGCAGGGCAAAATCCGGTAATGGCAAGATCAGCAAGCGGATATCGGGCAGCATTGGCATCGCGTCCAGAAACGACCATTCAATGTCCGGATCATACCCTTGCCGGCCAAGGTCGGCGCCATAGACTGACGCCCTCCCCATCAACAAGGCATTCCCCACCATGGCACTCGACACCTGGCTCATCTACCTGCTGGCCAGCATCGGCCTGTCGCTGACCCCGGGCCCCAACAGCCTGCTGGCCCTGACCCACGGCGCCCTGTATGGCGCACGCCGGACGTTGTTCACCATCGTCGGCGGGGTGTTTGGCTTCAGCGCCCTGATCGCCTTGGCCATGTTCGGCCTCAGCGCATTGCTGCAGGCCTCGGCCTCGGTGCTGAGCGTGCTCAAGTGGATGGGTGGCGCCTATCTGATCTGGCTGGGTATCCAGCTGTGGCGCAGCCCGGGCCTGCACCTGGAACTGACCGCGCAAAGCGCGCGGCTGGGCAATGCCGGCCTGTTCCGCCAAGGCCTGCTGTCGGCCATGGCCAACCCCAAGGTGCTGCTGTTCTACGGTGCTTTCCTGCCACAGTTCATCGACCCGCAGCGTGGGTTGCTGCTGCAGTTCGTGGTGATGGCGGCAACCTTTGCCAGCGTCGAGTTCCTGGTCGAATACCTGTTGGCACGCCTGGCGTTTCGCATCCGGCCATGGCTGGCCAAGGGCGGTAAAGGCTTCAATCGCTGCTGCGGCAGCCTGTTTGCCTTGATTGGTGTGGCGTTGCCGCTTGGGCGGTAGCACTACGCAAAGGCTGTCGCGATCCTTGTAGGAGCGGCCTTGTGTCGCGATGGGGCGCGCAGCGGCCCCGGGATATCGGCTTCGCTGCTGATATTGCCGGGGCCGCTGCGCGCCCCATCGCGACACAAGGCCGCTCCTACAGGGATCGCGACAACCTGTGGGCTCGCATTCAACCGCGGCGCGCTTTGGCCAGGAAGATGAGCAAGGCCACGCCCGGCAACCCCGCCCCCACCAGCGCCACACCCTGCCAGCCAAACTGGCTGAACACCGCACTGGCCACCGCCGAACCCAGCGCCCCACCCAGGAAGATGCTGGTCATGTACACCGCGTTCAGCCGCCCGCGGCTGGCCGGGTCCAGCGCGTACACTTCACGCTGGCCGATGACCATGTTCATCTGCACCGCAAAATCCAGCAGCACGCCGGTCAGGCCCAGGCCGATCACGCTGTAGCCCGGCACCGTCAGCCCCAGCAACAGTGCCGCCGGCGCCAGCAACAACGCCAACAGCGAACCGGCCCGGGCATGCCCGGCATCGGCCAGGCGGCCGGCCATGGGTGCGGCAACGGCGCCCACCGCGCCCACCAGGGCGAATACCGCGATCTGGCTCTGCGACAGGCCATGCTCGGTTGCCAGGGCCATCGGCACCGCCGTCCAGTAAAGGCTGAACGCCGCGAACATCAACGCCTGGTACAGCGAGCGCTGGCGCAGCAAGGGATAACGGCGCAGCAGCGTGAGCAGCGACAGCATCAGCCCGGCATAGCTGGCCTTGTGCTCGGGCACCCGCCGCGGCAAGGTCAGAGCCAACAGCAGGATGATCGCCAGCATCACCCCGGCAGCGCCAATGAACACCGCACGCCAGCCGAGGTAGTCGGCCACCAGGCTGGACAACGGCCGCGCCAGCAGGATACCCAGCAGCAGGCCGCCCATGATGTTGCCGACCACCCGCCCACGCTGCTGCTCCGGCGCCAGGTGCGCCGCCAGCGGGATGAGCATCTGCACCGCCACGGAACTGAAACCGATCAGCAGTGCATAGCCGAGGAACAGCTGGCCCTGGCCGCTGCTGCTGGTGCCCGCCAGCAGCAGGCTGACGCAGGCCAGCACGGCGGTAGCCACCATCAAGCGGCGGTTTTCCAACAGGTCGGCCAGCGGTACCAGCAACAGCAGGCCCAACGCATAGCCCAGCTGCGTGAGCGAAACGATCAGGCTGGCATGCTCGGTGGACAGCCCCAGGTCCGGGGCGATCAGGCCGACGATGGGTTGGGCATAGTAGATATTGGCGACGATCGCGCCGCAGCAGAACGCCAGCAGGGCGACCAGGGCCCGGCTGAGGCCGGTTACTGCAGGCTGCGCGGCGGCAAGGGAGGGATTCATGCGAGTGTCCTCGGCAATGGCTGGAATATGCCGGCCACCTTACCCAGACGCGCTCCTGGCGAGAATCCAGCGCTGGCGCAACAGGGCTTTGCGCACTGCGCAACACTAGGTGCTGCGCTGCAGCAAATTTTCGCAAAAGTCGATAAAGGCATTCACCCGCCGCGAACCACGATGGTTGGGCAGGTACAGGGCGTTGATGCTGTCATTGGCCGCGCCGGGGCTGGCCTGCCAATCGGGGAACAAGCGTTGCAGGCGCCCGGCCGCCACATCCTCACGTACCAGCCAGTCGGCCAACAATGCGATACCGCTGCCCGCCAGTGCGGTTTCGCGCAGCATGTCGGCATTGGCACTGCGCAAAGGCCCGCTCACATCCAGTTCCAGACTGTCCTGCCCACGGGCCAGGCGCCAGGGGCGCCCTTTCTGCCCGTAGCGAAAGCGCAGGCAGGCGTGCTCGAGCAGCTGCCGCGGATGCTCCAGCGCGTCATGCCCGGCCAGGTAGCCCGGGCTGGCCACCAGCCAACGCTGAAAGCGACCCAGCTGGCGGCATACCAGCTCGTCATTGGGCGACGGGTCGCCCAGGCGGATCGACAGGTCATAGCGCCCGTCAAGCAGGTCATCCAGGCGGTCGCTGAGGTCGATGTCCAGCTCCAGAGCTGGATGTTGCGCCAAAAACGGCCCCAGGTGCGGGGCGATGACCCGCCTGCCGAACTCCACCGGCAAGCACAGGCGCAGCACACCGACAGGCTCCTCGCCCCGATCGGCGACACTGGCATCGGCCTCGTCCAGGGCCTCGAAAATACCCCGCGCGCGCTCGTAATAACGGGCGCCGGCCTCGGTCAGGCTGACCTGGCGGGTGGAGCGGTTGAGCAAGGTAGTGCCCAACGCTGCTTCCAGGGCATCGACCAGGCGCGTCACCGACGATGTCGCCAGCCCGAGCCGGCGTGCGGCGGCAGAAAAGCCCTGGGCATCGACGGTGGCCACGAACATCTTCATCGCCAGGAGTTTGTCCATTTGTTGCCCGTCTTCCAAATCCCGGAAAGTTCTTACAAACAGCCGGGCCGGTCAAGAAGCGCGGCGTACGGCAATTGCGTCCATAGTGGAACCACCCCCTTCCAAACGAGGTTTTCCATGATCCCGACCAACCTGCTGACTGCCCTGCCCCCTTGCGACCCCACCAGCGCCGAATGGGTCGACCAACTGCTCAGCCGCCCGGGCGTGCGCGTGGAACGTATCGTCTCCAGCGGCCAGGCCAGCCCGCCCGGTTTCTGGTACGACCAGGCCGAAGGCGAATGGATCGTGCTGCTCAGTGGCGCCGCCGGCCTGCGCTTCGAGCACGAGAGCCACACCCGCCTGCTGGCGCCGGGCGATTGCCTGGATATCCCGCCGCATTACCGCCACCGCGTGGAGTGGACCGCCCCCGGCACCGCCACCATCTGGCTCGCGGTGTTCTACAGCAGCGGCACTCCTTGGCCGGCGTGAATCCGGTAATCGAAACTCGAACGTGGGTTACCCAACCGACATGAACACCCTGTTTACTGCAATTTTAAACGCATGATCTAGACTTTTAGCCACACCTTGCAGAGTTCAGCCCTGCGACAATCCGCCCCACAAAATTATGTACCAACTTGTTAATTAGCAAGCTAAGAGATTACACTGCGCGCATTCCACCTGCTGAGATCCCTGGCATGAAAGAAACACCGCGCGCCTCTGGCGCCACAAACATCATCCTGGTCGGCCTGGGCGTGATCATCGCCCTGCTCGGCCTCCTCCTGGCTGCGGGCGGCGTCAAGCTGGCCGGCCTGGGCGGTTCCTGGTACTTCCTGGTCGGCGGCCTGGCCATGGCCATCGCCGGCGTCCTCATCGCTCGCCGCAAACCGGCTGGCGCCTGGCTGTACGCGGCGTTCCTGGTCGGCACTGCCATCTGGGCGCTGATCGACGCTGGCCTGGTGTTCTGGCCGCTGTTCTCGCGCCTGTTCATGTTCGGCGCAATCGGCATGGTGGTGGCGCTGGTCTACCCGCTGCTGGCCCGCGCCAATGGCACCAGCGCCGGCCGCGGTGCCTATGGCGTTGCCGGGGTGATGGCCGTGCTGCTGGTGATCGCCGCCGGCAACATGTTCGTCGCCCACCCAAGCGTCGCCCCCACCGGCAAAGGCCCGGGCATGACCCCGGTCGAGGCCGACAAGGCGCAGAAGGACTGGGCCCACTACGGCAACACCGAAGGTGGCAGCCGCTTCGCCGCGCTGGACCAGATCAACCGCGACAACGTCAACAAGCTGAAGGTAGCCTGGACCTACCACACCGGTGATGTGGCGCTCAGCGACGGCAACGGTGCGGAAGACCAGCTGACCCCGCTGCAGGTCGGCAACAAGGTGTTCATCTGCACCCCGCACAACAACCTGATCGCCCTCGATGCCGACACCGGCAAGGAGCTGTGGAAGAACGCGATCAACGCCCAGTCCAAGGTCTGGCAGCGTTGCCGTGGCATGGCCTACTTCGACGCCACTGCCGCCATCGCCCAGCCGACCCAGCCGAACAGCTCGCCAATCACCGCGGCCAGCGTACCGGCCGGTGCCAACTGCCAGCGTCGCCTGCTGACCAACACCATCGATGGCCGTCTGATTGCCGTCGACGCCGACACCGGCGAGTTCTGCCAGGGCTTCGGCAACAACGGCCAGGTCGACCTCAAGGCCGGCCTGGGCGATGTGCCGGACTCCTACTACCAGCTGTCCTCGGCCCCACTGATGGCCGGTACCACCGTGGTGGTCGGCGGCCGCGTCGCCGACAACGTCCAGACCGACATGCCTGGTGGCGTGATCCGTGGTTTCGACGTGATCACGGGTGAAATGCGCTGGGCCTTCGACCCCGGCAACCCGGAAGATCGCCAGGCGCCGCAGGGCGACAGCACCTATGTGCGCAGCACCCCCAACAGCTGGGCCCCGATGTCCTACGACCCGGCGATGAATACCGTGTTCCTGCCGATGGGCTCGTCGTCCACCGACATCTACGGTGTCGAACGCAGCAAGCTGGACCACACCTATGGCGCTTCGGTACTGGCCCTGGACGCCACCACCGGCAACCAGAAGTGGGTGTTCCAGACCGTGCACAACGACCTGTGGGACTTCGACCTGCCGATGCAGCCGAGCCTGATCGATTTCACCAAGGACGACGGCCAGTCGGTGCCTGCAGTGGTAATCGGCACCAAGGCCGGGCAGATCTACGTGCTCGACCGCGCCACCGGCAAGCCGCTGACCCAGGTCGACGAAGTACCGGTCAAGCCAAGCAACATCCCCAACGAGCCGTACTCGCCAACCCAGCCGAAGTCGGTGGGCATGCCGCAGATCGGCGCGCAGACCCTGACCGAATCGGACATGTGGGGCGCAACCCCGTACGACCAGCTGCTGTGCCGCATCGACTTCAAGAAAATGCGCTACGACGGCCTGTACACCGCGCCGGGCACCGACCTGTCGCTGAGCTTCCCGGGTTCGCTGGGTGGCATGAACTGGGGCAGCATTTCCACCGACCCGGTACATGGTTTCATCTTCGTCAACGACATGCGCCTGGGCCTGTGGATCCAGATGATCCCGTCGCAGAACAAGGGCGGCGCCGCTTCCGGTGGCGAAGCGCTGAACACCGGCATGGGCGCAGTACCGCTCAAGGGCACCCCGTATGCGGTGAACAAGAACCGCTTCCTGTCGGTGGCCGGCATCCCGTGCCAGGCGCCGCCATTCGGCACCCTGACCGCCATCGACATGAAGACCCGCCAGGTGGCGTGGCAGGTACCGGTGGGTACGGTCGAGGACACCGGCCCGCTCGGCATCCGCATGCACCTGCCGATCAAGATCGGCCTGCCGACCCTGGGCGGCACCCTGTCGACCCAGGGTGGCCTGGTGTTCATCGCCGGCACCCAGGACTTCTACCTGCGCGCCTACGACAGCAGCAACGGCAACGAAATCTGGAAGGCTCGCCTGCCAGTGGGCAGCCAGGGCGGCCCGATGACCTACGTCTCGCCGAAGACCGGCAAGCAGTACGTGGTGGTCACGGCTGGCGGCGCGCGCCAGTCGACTGACCGTGGCGACTACGTGATTTCTTACGCGTTGCCGTAACACCGCGTCGCCCCCTTCGCGGGTAAACCCGCTCCCACAGGAACTGCACAGTTTGCAAGGGCAGTGAAAATCCTGTGGGAGCGGGTTCACCCGCGAAGAGGCCTTAGAAGACAACCCGAGATTCAGCAATGCCATCCGCAATTCGCATCACCCCCACCCTGCTGCTGGCCCTGGCCAGCAGCACCGCCCTGGCTGACGGCGACCTGATGACCCGCAGCACCCTGACCGGTGACTGGGGCGGCCTGCGTCACCAACTGGAAGAAGACGGCGTCAAGTTCACCGGCGACTACAGCGGCGAAACCGCCTACAACGCCCACGGTGGCCTGCACCGCTCGGCGCGCTACTCGCAAAACCTGAAACTGGGCGTGCAGTTCGACCTGTCGAAACTGTATGGCCTGGACAACGGTGGCAAGGTCCAGCTGACCATCAACGACCGCCGCGGCAACAGCGCCTCGGAAGACCTGGTGGGCAACCGCCTGCCGATCCAGGAAAACTTCGGCGGCCTGTACACCCGCCTGACCGAATTGAGCTACGAGCGCACCCTGTTCACCCCGGCACTCAACGTCAAGCTCGGCTACATGGCCATGGGCAACGACCTGGGCGGCCTGGACAGTGGCATCCTGTGCAACTTCATGAACGCCGGCTTCTGCGGCCACCCGCTTAACATGTCTGGCGGCAGTGGCTGGACCAATTACCCCAATGCCCACCTGGGCGTGCGGGTGAAGTACGACCTGTCGCCGTCCTGGCAGTTGCGTGTGGCGGCGTTCAACGTCGACCCGGAAAGCAACGGCAACTCCAGCCGCGCCTGGCACCTGGGCCCCAAGCACACCACCGGCACCGTGGTACCGGTAGAGCTGGTCTACAAGCTGCAGGGAGAGCTGCCTGGCGAATACAAACTGGGCTACTACTACGACAGCTCCGATGTGAAGCGCATCGGCAGCGACGAGGAAGTGTCCGGCCGCGGCGGCCACTATCTGCTGGTCGACCAGGCCGTGTGGAACGACCAGGGCTTGCCGGGCCGCAGCCTGCATGCCTTCGGCCAGTACTCGGCGTCGAGCAAGGCCGCCTCGCCGTTCACCAAGTGGTATGGCGCCGGCGTGGTGCTGTACAAGCCGTTCGCAGGCCGCCCGAAGGATACCGTGGCCCTGGGCTATGGCCGTGCCGTGCCCAACCCGCGTAGCCGCGACGTGCTGGAAGATGCCGCGTTCGATGCCGGGCAGCAGTTCCCCGATATCGACAGCGCCGAGCAACTGGTCGAGCTGAGCTATGGCTACCAGGCCACGCCGTGGCTGAACCTGCGCCCGGATGTGCAGTACATCATCGAGCCGGGCGCGTTCTCCGGGAAGGACATCGACAACGCGCTGGTGGTTGGCCTGCAGGTCAAGGCTACCTTTTGAAACCTTGATTGGGGCTGCTCTGCAGCCCTTCGCGGGCACGCCCGCTCCCACAGGTATATCACCGGCTGTCCTGGCGGTGCTGTACCTGTGGGAGCGGGCGTGCCCGCGAAGAAGCCAGCGCGATCAACCCTGCCTGAGGTAATCCACCAACCTCAGCAACATGGCATCACACCCCCGCAACTGCTCGACACTGACGAACTCATCCGGCTTGTGCCCCTGGTCCATGCTCCCAGGCCCACACACCACAGTCGGGATGCCCGCCTGGTCGAACAACCCACCTTCGGTACCAAACGCCACCGTACCGAACTCATCCGAACCACTGAGCAACGCCACCAGGCGAGCCGCCTCGCTATCCGCTGGCGTGGCCAGCCCCGGATACGCACTCAACGGCTGCAGGCGAATGGCGCTGGCGGCATTGACCTTGCGCATGCGCGGCAGCAATTCGGCCTCGGCATAGGTTTGCAACTGGTCGGCCACTGCCTGCGCCTCGAACCCCGGCAAGGCCCGCACTTCGAAATCGAATTCGCACTCCGCCGGCACGATGTTCAGCGCCCTGCCCCCTTTGATCACACCGGTCTGCACAGTGGAGAACGGTGGGTCGAAGCGCTCGTCGTGATGCTCCGGCAACGCCAGGGCATCACCGATATCACCCAGCTTGCCGATCAGCTTCGCCGCATACTCGATGGCATTCACCCCATACGGCGCGTACGCCGAGTGGCAGGCCGCGCCATGTACCTGGCAACGCATCGCCAGCTTGCCCTTGTGCCCCAGCACCGGCTTGAGTTCGGTGGGTTCGCCAATCAGGCACAGCCGTGGCTTGTGCGGGCGCTGCTCGAGCGCGGCCAGCATCGAGCGCACCCCCAGGCAGCCGACTTCCTCGTCGTAGGAGAACGCCAGGTGCACCGGCATGCGCAACGGCCGGGCGAGAAACGCCGGTACAGCCGCCAGCACCGAAGCGATGAAACCCTTCATGTCGGCCGTGCCGCGGCCATACAGGCGCCCGTCGCGCTCACTCAGGGCAAACGGCTCGACTGTCCAGGCCTGGCCGTCCACCGGCACCACATCGGTATGCCCGGACAGCACCACGCCGCCAACGTCCCGGGGGCCGATGGTGGCGAACAGGTTGGCCTTGGTGCCTTCCGGGTTATGGAACAGTTCGCTTTCCACCCCCAGCTCGGCCAGGTAGTCGCGGATGAAGCTGATCAGTTCGAGGTTGGAATCCCGGCTGACCGTGGCAAAGCCGATCAGGCTGGCCAGCAGTGCGCGACTGGCAAATTCACTCATCGCCCGGCACCCCGTAGCTTGGCGCGGCAGTCGGGTTGAGGGCGCGGGTGACGTAGTCCTGCATCTGCGGCCGATACGCCTGCCACAGGCCATCGAGCACGCCGATCGGGTCGGCCTCGGCCCAGTCCACGCGCAGGTCCACCAGCGGCCAGGTCAGCTCGCCGGCAATTTTCAACGCCGCCGAGTGCACAGGCCCCGCCTCGCCGCCTGCGGCCATCGCCGCGTGCATGGCCGCCAGCAGGCGGTCGGCCAGATGCCCGCCGGCTTGTTCAAAGGCCTGCACCATCGCCTCGATCACCTGGGTCGAGGCCAACAGGTTGCCCGCCGCCGCACATTGCTCACCGGCGAGGGCGTAGTGCGTGCCCAAGGCTTCCTTGCCAGTGAACAGCGCCACCTGGCCATGGCTGTCGATCACCGTGAGCTGGCGGTACTCGCTCCAGCCATTGGCGCTCAGCACCCGGTCCAGCGCAGCGGCAGGCGGCAACTGGCCCTGCTCCAGGGCATCGAGGATCTGCGGGCCCAGCGCCGGCAAGGTGATGTTCTGGGTGGCGACCGCACCCACACCGGCACGCACCCACGGGCAGCGGGCGCCCACGGCGATGCTCGAAGAGCTGATGGCGATACCGACCTGGCCGGTTTCCTGGCAACGACCGATGATGGAAAAAGTCATGTCATGGTTCCTGTTGTGCTGTGCGATACACGGCATTCTGGGTTGAACCTTTCGGCCGGCGAAACGACCTTTTTCCGAGGGGTTAGGCAGGAAAAAACTTTGCTCTGGCTGAGATCGAGCGCCGCCCGCGCGGCGCTTCGCAGCACAAGGCTGCTCCTACATCTGTTTCGGGCCAATCATTCCTGTCGGCAAAGCGCGCGGCCCCTTGGCGCCCACCTCGATATCGTGACTGGCAAACAAGGCGGTCGCGTGCGCTGGCATAGGCGTTACTGGCCCGAAACAGATGTAGGAGCAGCCTTGTGCTGCGAAGCGCCGCGCGGGCGGCGCTCGATTTGCGCACCACCTAAAAAACCACGACAGGCACCTGACCAACCCACCCCTGCAAGCCACAGAATCCAGGCCCTTCGCCGTTTTATCGGCAAGCCCCAGCTAAATACTATTTTCGCCATTTCCACGGCATCCCTAGTCTGGCCCCAGGCAACGGCGGTCCTCCAAACCGACCTGACAAAAACCGCCTGAACAAGGGCTCGGACATGACACTGAACAACCTCGAAATCGACACCCTCGTCGTCGGCGCCGGCCAGGCCGGCGTGGCCATGAGCGAACACCTGAGCAAGCTTGGCGTGCCGCACCTGGTGCTGGAGCGCAAGCGTATCGCCGAGGCCTGGCGCACCGGCCGCTGGGACTCGCTGGTAGCCAACGGCCCGGTCTGGCACGACCGCTTCCCGGGGCTGGAATTCAACCTCGACGCCGACGCCTTCGCCGGCAAGGACCAGGTGGCCGACTACTTCGAGCAGTACGTACGCAAGTACAACCTGCCCGTACGCACCGGCATCGAAGTGAAGAAAGTGCTGCGCAACAGCGACCGCCCCGGTTTTACCATCGAAACCAATGAAGGCGTGATTCGCGCCAACCGCGTGGTCGCCGCCACCGGCCCGTTCCAGAAGCCGGTGATCCCGGCCATCGCGCCGAAAGACAGCAACCTGCACCAGATCCATTCCGCTGCCTATTACAACCCCGAGCAGTTGCCAGAAGGCGCTGTGCTGGTGGTCGGCGCCGGTTCCTCGGGCGTGCAGATCGCCGAAGAACTGATGCGTGCCGGGCGCCAGGTGTACCTCTCGGTCGGCGCCCACGATCGCCCACCACGCGCTTACCGCAACCGCGACTTCTGCTGGTGGCTGGGCGTGCTGGGTGAGTGGGATGCGGAAATCGCCAAGCCTGGCCGCGAGCACGTGACCATTGCCGTCAGTGGCGCCCGTGGCGGCCACACCGTGGACTTCCGCGCCCTCGCCCACCAGGGCATGACCCTGGTCGGCCTGACCCAGTCGTTCGAGAACGGCGTGGCGCGCTTCCAGGACAACCTGGTCGAGAACATCAACCGCGGCGACGAAAACTACCTGGCCCTGCTGGATGCCGCCGATGCCTACATCGAACGCAACGGCCTGGACCTGCCGGAAGAACCCGAAGCCCGCAAACGCCTGGCCGACCCTGAGTGCATGCGCAACCCGCTGCAGCAGCTGGATCTGGCCAAGGCCGGCGTCACCAGCATCATCTGGGCCACCGGTTACGGTGTCGACTTCAGCTGGCTGCAGGTAGACACCTTCGACGCCAACGGCAAGCCCCAGCACCAACGCGGCGTGGCCCGCGAGCCGGGTGTGTACTTCCTTGGCCTGCCGTGGCTGTCGCGTCGTGGCTCGTCGTTCATCTGGGGCGTGTGGCACGACGCCAAGCACGTCGCCGGCCACATCGCCACGCAACGCACCTATACCGCCTACCGCGACCGCGAACAACGCGCAGCGGATGAGCAGCAACAACCCAAGATCAGCAACGTCAGCACCCTCGGAGCCCACTGATGCCTACCCATACCCGCATCCGCATGTTCAACACCAAGGTCACCTACCCCAACCAGACCCTGGACAACGACCTGTGCCAGGCGGTACGCGCCGGCAACACCATCTACGTGCGCGGCCAGGTCGGCACCGATTTCGAAGGCAACCTGGTGGGCCTGGGTGACCCACGGGCGCAGGCCGAGCAGGCGATGAAGAACGTCAAGCAACTGCTCGAAGAAGCCGGCTCGGACCTGTCGCACATCGTCAAGACCACCACCTACATCACCGACCCGCGCTTCCGCGAGCCGGTGTACAAGGAGGTAGGCAAGTGGCTCAAGGGCGTGTTCCCGATTTCCACCGGGCTGGTGGTGGCCGGGTTGGCCCAGGCCGAGTGGCTGATGGAGATCGATGTGATCGCCGTGGTGCCTGATTCGGTCTGACCGATCGGTTCAACCTGTAGGAGCGGCCTTGTGTCGCGAAAGGGCTGCAAAGCAGCCCCAGCAATTTCAGCTGTTGCGCATCAATCCTGGGGCCGCGTTGCGGCCCTTTCGCGACACAAGGCCGCTCCTACAGGGAATGCGCCAGCATTTAGAATGGGCTAGAAACCCACTGTTGCCGACAGCAGGTAGGTACGCGGCGTGGACAGCGTCAGCCCCGGCTCGCTGTCATCCGAAGCCCCGGCCGAACTCCAGTAGCGGTCGTCCAGCACGTTCTCGACACTGGCGCGCAAGGTAACCTGGGTGGCCTCCACCTTGAACGCATAACGCGCCCCCAGGTCGTAACGCTCCCAACCCTCGATCTGCTTGCTGTTGTTCTGGTCCAGGTACTGCGAGCTCGAGTGGATGCCCCGCGCCGTCAGGGTCAGGCCGTTCACCCCGGGCACGTCCCATTCGGCGCCAAGGTTGACGTTGTACTCGGGCGTGGCCGGCGCGCGGTTGCCATCGTAGGCGCCACCGATGGTGTCGGTCAGTTCGCTGTCGATGTACATCACCCCGCCCAGCACGCGCACGCCTTGCACGGGCTCGCCGAACACGCTCAGTTCGATACCGCGGTTGTCGCGCTTGCCATTGGGGCCGAACACCCGCGACGTGGGGTTGGTTTCGTAGGCGGGCTGGCGGATGCGGAAGGCACTGGCGGTAAAGGCGACCTGGCCCAGGTCGTACTTGGCCCCCACCTCGACCTGGCGGCTGGTGAACGGCGGAAAGATCTGGTCTTCGTTGACCGATGTCGACGGCGCGATCTTGCCCTGGCTCAGGCCCTCCATGTAGTTGGCATACAACGACAGCTGGTCGGTAACCTTGAGCAGCACACCGCCCGAGGGCGATACCTTCTCTTCATCGTAGGCGGTATCCCCCTTGATACCGTCGCTCCAGTCATCCACCTGCACCCGCTGCCAGCGCGCGCCCAGGGTCAGCAGCAGGCGGTCGTCGAAAAAGCCCAGGGTGTCGGCCAGGGCCACGCCGGAAAAGCGGTTTTCCGTGTACACCTCAGGGTCGATGCGGGTTGGCGTGCCCGGTGTCGGCGTGGCCACCGGGTGGTAGAGGTTACTGGGCGCCGAGGCGTAGCGGGCGCCACCGTTGGTGAAGTCCATGTAAAAGTAGGTGGCGGCCAGGTTCAGTTCGTGGCTGACCGGCCCGGTATGGAACCAGTTGCGCACGCCGGCCATGGCGGTACGCACGGTTTCATCCCGGGTGAAGTCGCGCGGCTGCACGGTGAAGTCGCCGGCATCGTTGCTGATGGACACGTTGTGGCGCAGGAAGTCATGGTTGCTCTTGCGCGCACCGACCGCGCCATAGGCCAGCAGCGACTCGCTGATATCGTACTCGGCATGCAGCGCACCGAAGGTGTCGTTGGTGCGCGCCTTGCTCCAGGCCTGGGCGTAATTGTGGCGTACGTCGTTGGCATCCGGCACCTTGGCGTTGGCACCGATCAGCACCCGCTCCTGCGGTGCATCGGTGTCGCGCTCGGTATGGCCGAGGTCTGCCGAAAGCCGCAGGCGCTCGCCACGAAAGTCCAGGCCCAGCACCGCCATTTCGCGCTCGACACGCTGGTGGTCCCATTCGGTATCGCCTGCCTGTTTCACGCCATTGAAACGCACGCCGAACTGCTGGCCTTCGCCAAAGCGCCGGCCAATGTCCACCGCACCGCCTGCCTGGCCCGCCGAAGCATAACTGCCGGTAAACTCGGTGAGCGGCTGGTCGCCGGCCCGCTTGGGCTGCACATTGATGCCGCCGCCGACACTGCCTCGCGGCGAAATGCCGTTGATCAGCTGGCTGGGGCCTTTGATGATGTCGACCCGGTCGGCCATTTCCATGTCGATCGAGTAGGTCGGCAGGATGCCGTACAGGCCGTTGTAGGCCACATCGCTGTTGAACAGGCTGAAGCCGCGAATGGTGAACTGCTCGAAGCGCCCACCCGCCGGGTTGGTGGCGCGCACCGATGGGTCGCTGGCGATCAGTTCGCCCAAGGTCCGCGCCTGCTGATTCTTCACCAGTTCGCTGGTGTAACTGGTGATGCTGAACGGGGTTTCCATGAAATCGCGCGTGCCGAGCAAGCCCTGTGAACCCTGACGGGCCACCTGGCCACCGGCATAGGGTTGCGTTTCGTTGCCTGCGGCCAGGCCACCGACGATGCTGGTCGGGGCGATTTCCAGCGCACCACTCGCCTGGGGGGCCGGCATCAACGTGAAAGCACCCTCGCCCACCGGCAGCAACTGCAGGCCACTGCCGCGCAGCAGCTGGGTGAAGCCTTCGTCGACACTGAAGCTGCCGGACAAGCCATTGCTCTGCCGGCCGTTGACCAGCGCCGGGTCCAGCGACAGGCTGACCCCGGCCTGGTCGGCAAACTGGGTAAGTGCGGCACCCAGGCTGGCGGCTGGCACCTGATAGCTGCGCCGGGCAGGTTCATCGGCCCAGGCCGGTGCACACAACAACAGGCTCATGGCGAACAACGGATGTGCCGCACGCGCCAGTGGGCGCAGGCGGCTGGACATGACAACAGGCATTGAACAAGGCTCCCCTTTATTTGCTCCTACCGGTAATGACCGGTGAGCGAAAAAAAGGGGACAGCCTCATGCGCGATTTTCTTGCGCGGCCAGGCTCACCCAGTAACGCGTGCGCGTGTGCACCTGCAACGGCAGGCTGGCGGCGAGCAAGGCCAGCACCCGGTCGGTGTCGTCGAGGCGGAAGGTACCGGTCACGCGCAGGGCCTCCAGTTCGGGCGCCCAGCGCAGCACGCCGGGGCGGTACCTGCGCAGCTCGTGCAGCAGCTCGCCCAAGGGGCGGTCCTCCAGGCGCAGCACGCCTTCGCGCCAGCCCAGCGGCCAGGCGTCCAGGCCGGTGACAGGGCCAACTCCGGCCACTTGCAGGCTGGCTTGCTGCCCGGCCTGCAGCAGCAGTGCCGGGCCTTGCCTCGGCTGCAGGTTGGCCGTGCCCTTGAGCACCGATACCCGGCAAGCCTGATCGACCAGGCGCAGGCACACCTCGCCGGCATCCAGCGCGACCTGGCCATAGGGCACCTGCAACGTCAGGCTCAGGTTGCCGGGCAACCTGACTGCCACTTCGCCACGCAGCAATGTCAGGCGACGCGCGCCCAGGTCGATATCCACCGCACTGTCGGTGTTCAACTGCACGAATGTGCCATCGCTCAGCAGCACCTGCCGGCGCTCCCCGACCGCGGTGTGCATGTCGGCGGTCCAGGCCTCCAGCGGCAGTTCGCGGCTTGCCAGCCAGGCCGCCGGCAACAATGCCGCCACGCCCAGGGCCTGCTTGAGCAGCGCCCGGCGGCCGCTATCCGGGCGGTCCAGGGTGGCCATGGCCAATGCGCCGGGTAGCGCGGAAAAGCGCTGGCGCAACAGCAGTGCCTTTTGCCAGGCGTGTTCGTGCAAGGTGCTGCTGGTGCGCCATTGTTCCAGGCGCTGCAGGTCACCCTCGCTGGCAGCGCCAGAGTCCACCAGCGCCAGCCAGCGCGCGGCGGCCTGCAGTGCCTCGCGGGTTTCAGGGGAATGGCTGGTCATTACAGTTCGGCCAGCAGGCAATGCTCGTAGGCTTGCGCCATGTAGCGTTTGACCGAGCGCTCGCAAACACCCAGGCGCTTGCCGATCTCGGCATAGCCCAGGCCCTCCAGCTGGCTCCAGAGAAAGGCCTTGCGTACCGGCGCCTTGAGGCCGTCGAGCAACTCGTCGAGGGCTTGCAGGGTTTCCAGCAGCAGCCAACGCTGCTCTGGCGAGGGCACATGCTGCTCGGGCAACTGCGCCAGTGCATCGAGGTAGGCTTGTTCCAGGCTGCGCCGCTGGTGGAAGTTGCTCAGCAGGCGCTTGCCCACGGTCAGCAGGTAGGCACGCGGTTCGCGAATGTCTGCCAGCGGCTGGGCGCTGGTTAGGATACGCAGGAAGGTATCCTGGCTGAGGTCGGCGGCATCCCAGGCATTGCCCATGCGCCGCCGCAGCCAGGTTTCCAGCCAGCCACGATGTTCCCGGTACAGGGCAGGCAGGCTATGCTCCGGTGGCGGCGCGGCGTCGATCATGGGGAAGGCCCTGCGGTGGCGTAAATAAGATTAATTCTAATTTACACCATGCCGCAGAACCAAGCGGTTTGTTACCTGTCAGGCAATCGCCGCATCCACCAGCACCTGCGCTTCCTGCACCAGGCGCTGCAGGTGCGCCTCGTCGATGAAGCTTTCGGCGTAGATCTTGTAGATGTCCTCGGTGCCCGAAGGGCGCGCGGCGAACCAGCCATTGGCAGTCATCACCTTCAGCCCGCCAATCGCCTGGCCGTTGCCCGGTGCATGGCTGAGGATCTGCACGATCGGCTCACCCGCCAATTCGGTCGACTTCACCTGCTCCGGCGCCAGCTTGCTCAACAAAGCCTTTTGCCGGGCATCGGCCTTGGCTTCGACACGGGTGGCGAACGGCTTGCCCAGCGCCTCGGTCAGGTCGGCGTAGGCCTGGCTCGGGTTGCGCCCGGTGCGGGCAGTCATCTCGGCAGCCAGCAAGGCCGGGATCAGCCCGTCCTTGTCGGTGGCCCAGACCGAGCCATCGCGGCGCAGGAACGAAGCCCCCGCGCTTTCCTCGCCACCAAAGCCCAACGTGCCGTCGAACAGGCCCTGGGCGAAGAACTTGAAGCCCACCGGCACTTCGTACAGCTCACGGCCCAGGCGCTGGGTGACGCGGTCGATCAGGCCGCTGGAGACCACGGTCTTGCCGACGGCGGCATCGCTGCGCCATTGCGGGCGGTGGCGGTACAGGTAGTCGATGGCCACGGCCAGGTAGTTGTTCGGCTGCTGCAGGCCATCGGGGGTGACGATGCCATGGCGATCGTGGTCCGGGTCGCAGGCGAAAGCCACGTCGAAGCGTTCGCGCAGGCCGATCAGGCCCTGCATGGCATAGGGCGAGGATGGGTCCATGCGTATCTGGCCGTCCCAGTCGACGGTCATGAAGCGGAAGGTCGGGTCGACCTCGGTGTTCACCACTTCCAGGTCCAGCTGGTAATGCTCGGCAATCGCCGACCAGTAGCGCACCCCTGCTCCGCCCAGCGGGTCGACGCCCAGGCGCAGCTTGGCGCTGCGGATGACGTCGAAGTCGATGACGTTTTCCAGGTCGGCCACGTAGTTGCTCACGTAGTCGTGGCGCTGGGTAGTGGATGCCTGCAGCGCCTGGGTATGGTCCATGCGCTTGACGCCCGCCAGGTCAGCGGCAAGCAGTTCGTTGGCCTTGGCCTCGATCCACTTGGTCACATCGCTGTCGGCCGGGCCGCCATTGGGCGGGTTGTACTTGAAGCCACCACTCTGCGGCGGGTTGTGCGACGGGGTGATGACGATGCCGTCGGCCAGGCCCTGCTCGCGGCCACGGTTATGGCAGAGGATGGCATGGGAAACCGCTGGTGTTGGCGTGTATTCGTCGTCCTTGGACAGCATTACCTGCACGCCATTGGCAGCCAGCACTTCCAGGGCGCTGGCGGTAGCCGGTGCCGACAGTGCGTGGGTGTCGGCGCCGATGAACAGCGGGCCATCGATGCCCTTCTCCTGGCGATACAGGCAGATGGCCTGGGTAATGGCCAGGACGTGGTACTCGTTGAAGCTCAATTCAAGCGAAGTGCCACGGTGCCCCGAGGTGCCGAAGGCCACCCGCTGGGCCGCCACGGCAGCGTCGGGGCGGCCGGTGTAGTAGGCGGTGAGCAGCCGGGGAATATCGACCAGCACGCTGGCCGGAGCCGGCTTGCCTGCCAAAGGACTGAGCGTCATGCAGAAACCTCGAGTTCAACGGATGTTGGTGTTGGAGCGTGCAGTGTACTGAGAGTTGCAATGCCGCGCGATGGGCGGCAGCAAAGAATCAGTGAGCACACCGCATACCCTGTGGGAGCGGCTTTAGCCGCGAAGAACCCAACGCGGTGCATGGCACCGGCTGCGCCGGTGTTCGCGGCTAAAGCCGCTCCCACAGGGTACTTGCCAGCCACCGCGGTGGCTGCTTCGCGGGCTCGCCCGCTCCCACAATGGACCCGAGCATGTCCCTCGTCTCTGTAATGACCGTCTAGAGTGGTACCCATACCCCCGAAAACGAGGTTCCATGGCTTTCCACCGCCTGACCCACACCCACCCGCGCCTGAGCATCGCCACTGTGGTCGGCCTGCTCGGCGCCTGGCTGATCCCTGCCGGCGACAGCGTGCAGCACATCCTCGCCGGCTGGAATCTTGGCGTATGGCTGTACCTGCTGCTGGTGCTCTACCTGACCTTGAGCGCCAATGCGGAAAAGGTACGCAAGGTCGCCCGCGTCGAAGACGAAAACGCCGGCCTGGTCCTGCTCACCGTGTGCATCGCCGCCATCGCCAGCCTCGCCGCCGTCACCCTGCAACTGGTGTCCAGCCGTGGCCTGCAAGGCACGGCGCTGGCCCTGCACTACCTCTATACCGGCCTGACCGTGGCTGGCTCCTGGCTGCTGATCGGCTGCATTTTCAGCCTGCACTACGCGCGGCTGTTCTATACCGGACAAAATCACGAACCGCCGCTGCGCTTCACCGATGGCGAACGCAACCCCGATTACTGGGACTTTCACTACTTCTCGTTCACCATCAGCATGGCCGTGCAAACCTCCGATGTGGGCGTCGCTGGGCGGGGCCTACGGCGGGTAGTGCTGGCACATTCACTAGTGGGGTTCGTATTCAACACGGCGATCCTGGGATTCACCATCAACATCGCTGCGGGGTTGCTCGGCTGATTGCACCGCTCGTCCGAAAACATCGTGCGGAGATGTCGATCAAAGTGGCAGAACCTGGCGGGTTATCTGCCCTCAACGTGCCGGGAAAACGTTTGCCTTGCGGGCCTGCGCCAAATGCCCTGCATGACAAGGATGTGACCGCTGTCATGCATTAGCACATTTGTCGTATTTGCAGCCGAGAATACTCCGTGGCAGGTGCTATGGTTACTTTCCCGGCGGCCGCATCGATGTGGCCACCCGCTCACCACGTCCAGGTACGGACAAGGAGGCTGGCATGAACAAGATGACGTTCCCCAACGCCTGCCAGGTGATGCGCTGGCATTTCCACCCGCTGGGCTTCGAAGCCAGCATGGATGCGCCGCGCAGCATGGTCGCGCGGCTGTTCGACCGCGCCACCGGCGAAACCCTGCTGGCGATTGCCGGCATTCCCTGCTCGGCGATCATGGCCGCCGCCGATGTAGAGCGCATCATCGAGGCCGTCGAGGCGGAGATGGATACCTTCATGCCCGCCTTCGCCTTGCGCGACGCGGTCTAACCCACTGCGGTACTTTCCTGGCGCATGGCCTGCAACTTGCCCATGAACTGCTCGGCCGGCACCGGCTGGCCCAGCAGGTAGCCTTGCAGCGAATCGCAGCCCAGGCGGGTCAGGAAGTCCTGCTGCCTGTCAGTCTCCACCCCTTCGGCGACGATGCGCAGGCCCAGCGCCTGGCCCAGCGCCACGATTGCCGAAACGATCGCCGCATCGTCGCTGTCCTGCTCCAGGTCGCGCACGAAACCGCGGTCGATCTTCAGCTCGTTGGCCGGCAGGCGCTTGAGGTACATCAGGCTGGAGTAGCCGGTGCCGAAGTCATCGATGGACAGGTCCACGCCCATGTCGGACAGCCGCTGCAGCACTGTCAGGCTGGCATCGGCGTCGTGCATGGCGGTGGTTTCGGTAATTTCCAGGGTCAGGCAGTTGGCCGGCAGGCTGTTCTGCTGCAGGGCCCGGGCCACGCTCTCGACCAGCCCGGCATGGCAGAACTGGATGGCCGACAGGTTCACCGCCATGCGCCAGCCGTGGTGCCCCTGGTCCAGCCACTGGCGCATCTGCCGGCAAGCCTCGATGAGCACCCATTCGCCAATGGGAATGATCAAGCCGGTCTTTTCCGCCAGGCCGATGAAACGGTCGGGCAGCAACAGGCCCTGCTGCGGGTGCTCCCAGCGCAGCAAGGCCTCGGCACCGATCGGCTGGCAATTCTGGGCGTCGAACTTGGGCTGGTAGTGCAGGCGGAACTGACGCTGCTCCAGGGCCTGGCGCAGGTCCTGCAGTAGCTGCAATTGCTGGCGGGCGTTGCTGTTCATCGACACGTCGAAGAAGCTATAGCCATTCTTGCCGGCGCTCTTGGCGTGGTACATGGCGGCGTCGGCATTGCGCAACAGCTCGTGCTGGTCCTGGCCATTGCCCGGGTACAGGACGATGCCCAGGCTCGCCGTCAGCTGCAGGTCATGCTCGGCCACGCGGAACGGCCGTGATACCAGGTTGACCTGCTTGACCGCCACATCCATGGCATCGTTCGGCTCGCGCAGCTGCACCAGCAGCACGAATTCGTCACCGCCGATGCGCGCCAACGTGTCCTGGCTATGCAGGTGCCCGCGCAGGCGGGTCGCCACCGCCTTGAGCAGCAAGTCGCCGACGTGGTGGCCGAAGGCATCGTTGACGGGCTTGAAACCGTCCAGGTCGATGAACATCAGGGCAAAGCAGCCGCCCTGCTCCGCTACCTTGGCGATGGCCTGCTCGATGCGGTCGGCCAGCAAAGTACGGTTGGGCAGGTCGGTGAGGGTGTCGTGCAGGGCCAGCTGGGTCAGTTCCTGGTTGGCCAGGGTCAGCGAACGGGCCAGCTCGGCGGTGCGTGCCTCCAGGCGGGCGTCCAGCACCGAGGTGAGCAAGGCCACCGCCAGTACCGCCAGGGTGGTGATCAGCACCAGGTAGACCAGGCCGTCGCCTTGCAGGCCTCCCCCGGCCAGCGCACCGCAGAAGCTGCCTTCGGGGAAATTCGCCGCGGCCATGCCGGTGTAGTGCATGCCGACGATGGCAAAGCCCATCACCACCGCCGCCAGGCCGCGAATCTGCCGCACATAAGGGGTGTGCGCGCGCAGACGGAAGGCGATCCACAAGGCCGCTGCCGAGGCGCCCACGGCAATCAGCAGCGAGGCCCCGAACAGCGTCGGGTCATAGTCGATGCCCGGCAGCATGCGCAGCGCGGCCATGCCGGTGTAGTGCATGCAGGCGATGCCGGCGCCCATGATCAGCGCGCCAAACGCCAGCTGCTGCCAAGGCAGGCTCGGCTGGCTGACCAGCCACAAGGCAAAGCCCGAGGACAACACGGCAATCAGCAGGGAGAACGCGGTCAGGGCAAGGTCGTAGCCCAGGTCGATGGGCAGGCTGAAGGCGAGCATGCCGATGAAGTGCATCGACCACACGCCGATGCCCATGGCCAGCGCGCCACCCCCCATCCACAGGCAGGCAGCCCGGCCTTTGGCCGTGGCGATGCGGCCGGTCAGGTCAAGGGCGGTATAGGACGCCAGGATCGCCACGCACAGCGAAATCAACACCAGCGAAGAGGAGTAGCTACCGGTCAGCATTGGGAGTTCCAGCGACGGGACGGGAGGCCCGGAAAAAGCTGACGATTGTACTCAAGCTTAGGCGAAACGCACGGGGTTTTTGCGAATGGGAATGGATCCAAAGACTGCGAGGGCCTGGACGGATGCGCGGTAGCTGTAGGAGCGGCCTTGTGTCGCGATCGGGCTGCGAAGCGGCCCCAGCGATCTGTGCTTGTACACAAAGTTCTGGGGCCGCTCTGCGGCCCGATCGCGACACAAGGCCGCTCCTACAGGGGTACGCGTCTGCGGGTCGGTTCAATCCTGCTCGGCGAAGGCTTGCCCGGCATCCCAACCACCACCCAGCGCGGCAACAAGCTGCACGCTTGCCACCAGGCGACCCTGCAGCAGGTTCAACACACTGCGCTCGTTGCTCAGCGCCGTGGTCTGCACGTTGACCACATCCAGGTAGCCGATCAGCCCGGCGCGGTACTGGTTCTCGGTCAGGCGCAGCGACTCGCGAGCGGCATCCAGTGCCTCCTGGCGCACCACCGCCTCATCGCCATACACCTTCAACTGCACCAGCAGGTTTTCCACTTCCTTGAAGCCGTCGAGCACGGTCTGGCGGTACTGCGCCACGGTCTGGTCATATACCGCCACCGTGCGGTCCACCTCGGCACTGCGCTTGCCGGCGTCGAACAAGGTCAGCGCCAGCTGCGGGCCTACGGACCAGTAGCGGTTGGGCAGTTCGATCCAGTTGCTGAAGCTGCTGCTGGAGTAACCACCACTCATGCTCAGGCTCAGGTCCGGGAAATACGCCGCCCGCGACACGCCGATGTTGGCGTTGGCAGCCATCACGTTACGCTCGGCCGCAGCGATGTCCGGGCGTCGCTCCAGCAACTGCGAAGGCAAGGCCACCGGAATTTGCGGCAGCGCCGGAATGGCCTTGCTGTCGGCCAGGGCGAAGTCCGCCGGGGCCTTGCCCAGCAACACGGCAATGGCGTTCTCGAACTGCGCGCGCTGCCAGATCAGGTCGATCAGGTCGGCCTGGGTGCTCTTGAGCTGGGTACGCGCCTGGGCCACCGCATCCGGGCCGGCGACGCCGGCGCGGTACTGGTTTTCGTTCATTCGCAGGGAACGCTCATAAGCTGCCACGGTGGCTTCCAACAGGCGCTTCTGCTCGTCGATCACCCGCAACTGCAGGTAGTTCTGCACCAGTTCCGACTGCTGGCTGAGGCGGATCGAGGCCAGGTCGGCCAGGCTGGCTTCGGCACTGGCTTCGTTGGCATTGAGGGTTTCGCGCAGCTTGCCCCACAGGTCGATTTCCCAGCTGACGCCGAGCTGGGCGTTGTAGGTGTTGCGAATGCCGCTGCTGTTGTTGGACAGGCTCGAACTGGAGCTGCCGGTGCCCTGGGCCGAGCGGTTCTTGCTGACGCTCAGGTCCAGGCTGGGGAACAGTGCCGCTCGGCTGCTGCGCACCAGCGCCTGGGCCTGGCGGTACTGGGCCTCCGATTGCGCCACGGTCTGGTTGCTGCGGTTGAGCTCTTCGACCAGCGCATTGAGCCCGGCATCGCCGTAGATTTCCCACCAGGCGCCGCGGGCAATGGCATCGGACGGCGTGGCCTGGGTCCAGCCTTCGGCATGCTTGAACTGCGCCGTGCTGCTCAGCTCCGGGCGGTGGTAGTCCGGGCTCAGGGTGCAGGCGCTGAGCAAGGCGACGCACAACCCGGCGCCGAGCAGGCGCGAGCCACGCCCACGGGTCAGCGTCTGCAGGGCGCGGTGAAGTGGGGTCTGGGCAAAAGTCATAGCGGGGTTTCCAGGGCGGCGTCGGTGCGCACGCCACGCCAACGGTTGAAACGGTGACGCAGGCGGTCCAGGTACAGGTAGACCACCGGTGTCGTGTAAAGGGTGAGGATCTGGCTGAACACCAGGCCGCCAATGATGGTCAGGCCCAGTGGCTGGCGCATTTCCGCGCCTTCGGCGCGGCTCAGCAGCAGCGGCAAGGCACCGAGGATGGCCGCCAGGGTAGTCATCAGGATCGGCCGCAGACGCAGCAGGCAGGCCCGGCGGATCGACTCTTCCGGTGTCAGGCCCTGGTGGCGCTCCAGCTGCAAGGCCAGGTCGATCATCAGGATGGCGTTCTTCTTCACCACGCCGATCAGCAGGAACAGCCCCAGCAGCGAGATCAGGCTGAACTCGCCGCCGGTGACGTACAGCGCCAGCAAGGCACCGACGCCGGCCGAGGGCAGTGTCGAGAGGATGGTCAGCGGGTGAATGTAGCTTTCGTAGAGGATGCCCAGCACCAGGTAGACCAGCACCAGCGCGCCAAGGATCATCAGCGGCTGGCCTTCCTGGGTCTTGGCGAAGGCATCGGCGGTACCACCAAGCTTGGCGATCACTTCCTCGGGCAAGCCCAGCTTGGCCACCGCACGCTCCAGCGCCGCCATGGCCTGGTCGGGGCTGTAGCCTTCGGCGACGTCGAAGGCGATGCTTTCGGCGGCGAACTGGCCTTCGTGGCTGACCCGGTCGTTGGCCAGGCTGTTCTCGTAGTGGGCGATGGTCGACAGCGGTACGCGGGCACCGTCGGCGGTAATCACCTGTACCTGCTCGAGGGTGCTCGGGTCCCAGGCGTACTTCGGGTTGATCTCCAGCACTACCTGGTACTGGTTGAGGCTGTCGTAGATGGTGGAGATCTGGCGCTGGCTGTAGGCGTTGTTCAGCACCGTGGTGACCATGTCCATGTCGATGCCCAGGCGCTTGGCCTGGTCGCGGTCGACCACCAGGGTCACCTGCTGGGTGCCGGCACCGTCGCGGGCGTCGATGGCCGTCAGTTGCGGCAGTGCACGCAGCGCCGCCACCACTTTCGGGAACCATTCGCGCAACGCCGTCAGGTCACCGCTCTGCAGGGAATACAGGTACTGCGAGGAGGTCTGGTCGCGGCCCCCGCCGCCCAGTTGCAGGTCCTGGTCGGCCATCAGGAACAGGCGCCCGCCAGGTACCTTGGGCATTTCCTTGCGCAGGCGCTCGATCACCTTCTGCGCGTCGATCTTGCGCTCGTTGATCGGTTTCAGGCGCACCAGCACCATGGCGTTGTTGGTGCCACTGTTGCCGCCGATGAAGCCGGCAACGCTCTGCACCGCCGGGTCGGCCAGCAAGGCGCGGCGGTAGATTTCCATTTTCGGTTGCATCACGCTGAACGACAGGCCGTCGTCGCCACGGATGAAGCCCATCAGTTGGCCGGTGTCCTGCTGCGGCATCAGCGTCTTGGGCACCACCACGTACAGGGCGATGTTGATGCCGATGGTGGCCAGCAGGCTGATCAGCGTCAGGCGCTTGTGGCGCAAGGCCCAGCCCAGGCTGCGGTCATAGGCATCGACCATGCGCTGGTGCAACTGGTCGCTCCAGCGCTGCAGGCGGTTCTGCTCGGCCTGGTGCGGCTTGAGCCAGCGGGCGCACAGCATCGGCGTGAGGGTCAGCGACACCACCAGCGACACGATGATCGCCGCCGCCAGGGTGATGGAGAACTCCTGGAACAGGTTGCGCACGATGCCGCCCATGAACAGGATGGAGACGAACACCGCCACCAGCGACACGTTCATCGACAGCAAGGTGAAACCCACTTCCTTGGCACCCAGGAAGGCCGCCTTCATCGGCGGCTGGCCGTCCTCGATGTGCCGGGAGATGTTCTCCAGCACCACGATGGCGTCGTCCACCACCAGGCCGGTGGCAAGAATAAGCGCCATCAGCGACAGGTTGTTGAGCGAGAACCCGCACAGGTACATGACCGCGAAGGTGCCCACCAGCGACACCGGCACCGCCAGGCTGGGGATCAGCGAGGCCCGCAGGCTGCCGAGGAACAGGTAGACCACCAGGATCACCAGCACCACGGCGATCAGCAGGGTGTGCTCGGCTTCCTTGAGGGTTGCCTTGATCACTGGCGAGCGGTCCATGGCCACGTTCAGTTGCACGCTGGCCGGCAGCAGCGACTGCAGGGCCGGCAGCTGCGCCTTGATCTGGTCGACCGTTTCGATGATGTTGGCGCCGGTCTGGCGGTTGACCACCAGCAGCACCGCGCTCTGGTCATTGAAGAAGCCGCTGTTGTAGCGGTTCTCGACGCCGTCGGTGATGGTCGCCACGTCGGACAGGCGCAGGATGGTGCCGTTCTGCTGGCGGATCACCACGGGCTCGTAGTCCTTGGCGCTTTCCAGCTGGTCATTGGCACGCACCTGCCAGTTGCGCTCGGCGTCCTCGACAAAGCCCATCGGCCGGCGCTGGTTGGCGTTGGACACCGCAGTGCGCACTTCATCCAGTGACAGGCCGTACTGGTTGAGCAATTGCGGCTCCACGGCAATGCGCACCGCCGGCAACGAACTGCCGCCGATCTGCACCTCCCCTACCCCAGGCACCTGGGCCAGGCTCTGCGACAGGATGGTGTCGGCCAGGTCGTACAGCTGGCCCTTCTGCAGCACGTCCGAGGTCAGCGACAGCACCATGATCGGTGCCTGCGACGGGTTGATCTTCTTGTAGGTGGGCATGCTGCGCATACCACTGGGCAGCAGGTTGCGGGTGGCGTTGATCGCCGCCTGCACCTCGCGCGCCGCACCGTCGATGTCGCGGCCCATCTCGAAGCCGATGATCACCCGTGTGGAGCCCTGGTTGGAGCTGCTGGTCAGGGTGGTCACGCCGGCAATGCTGCCCAGCTTGCGCTCCAGCGGCGTGGCCACGGTGGAGGCCATCACCTCCGGGCTGGCGCCGGACAGGTTGGCCGACACCACGATCACCGGGAAATCCATTTGTGGCAGCGGCGCCACCGGCAGCAGGCCGAAGCTGACCCCGCCCAGCAGCATGATCGCCAGGCTCAACAGCATGGTCGCCACCGGGCGACGGATGAAAGGACCGGACAGGTTCATGCCTCGGCCTGCTTCACGTCAGTGGCCGGGCGCCAGCGGCGGGCCAGGCGGTCGAAGTACAGGTAGATGACCGGGGTGGTGAACAACGTCAGCACCTGGCTGACCAGCAACCCGCCGACCATCACCAGGCCCAACGGCTGGCGCAGCTCGGCGCCGGAACCGGTGGCGAGCATCAGCGGCACGGCGCCGAACAGCGCGGCCAGGGTGGTCATCAGGATCGGCCGGAAGCGCAGCAGCGCCGCCTGGTAGATGGCATCGCGCGGGCTCATGCCCTGCTGGCGCTCGGCCTCGAGGGCGAAGTCGATCATCATGATCGCGTTCTTCTTGACGATGCCGATCAGCAGGATGATGCCGATGATGGCGATCATGCCCAGGTCGTTGCCGCTGATGAGCAAGGCCAGCAAGGCGCCGACCGCCGCCGACGGCAGGGTCGAAAGAATGGTCACCGGGTGGATGTAGCTCTCGTACAGCACGCCCAGCACGATGTACATGGTCACCACCGCCGCCAGGATCAACAGCAAGGTGCTCGACAGCGATGCCTGGAAGGCCTCCGCCGCGCCCTGGAAGCGGGTCTGCACGCCCAGCGGCATGCCGATGTCCTTCTGCACCTGCTCGATCACCTGCACCGCCTTGCCCAGCGAAGCGCCGTGGGCCAGGTTGAACGACAAGGTCACCGCCGGGAACTGGCCAATGTGGGAAATGGCCAGCTGGGCCTGGCGCTGCTCGATGCGCGCCAGCGCCGACAGGCGCACCTGGCCGCCATCGGTGGCCTTGACGTGGATCGATTCCAGCGCCTGCGGGCCGATCACCGCCGCATCCTGCGACTGCAGCACCACGCGGTACTGGCTGGCCTGGGTGTAGATGGTCGAGATCTGGCGCTGGCCGAAGGCGTCGTACAGGGCGTTGGTGATCTGCGACACGCTGATGCCCAGGCGGCTGGCCATGTCGCGGTCGATCACCAGGTACACCTGCAGGCCCTTGTCCTGCAGGTCGCTGGCCACGTCGGCCAGTTCCGGGCGCTGCTGCAGCGCCTGCACCAGCTTGCCGCTCCACTGCGCCAGCAGGTCGGCGTCCGGCGACGACAGGCTGAACTGGTACTGGGTACGACTGACCCGGTCTTCGATGCTCAGGTCCTGCACCGGCTGCATGAACAGGCGGATGCCCACCAGCCGGTCGACTTGCGGCTGCAGGCGGTTGATCACTTCGCTGGCAGTGACATCACGCTCGCCATGAGGCTTGAGGTTGATCAGCAGGCGGCCGCTGTTGAGCGTGGCGTTGTCGCCATCGACACCGATGTAGGACGACAGGCTCTGTACCGCCGGGTCCTGCAGGATCACCTTGCTCAGGGCTTGCTGGCGTTCGCTCATGGCGGCGAACGAGGTGGACTGCGGCGCTTCGGAAATGCCCTGGATCACCCCGGTGTCCTGCACCGGGAAGAAGCCCTTGGGCACCACCATGTACAGGAATACGGTGAGCGCCAGGCTGGCCACGGCCACCAGCAGCGTCAGCGGCTGGCGCTTGAGTACCCACTGCAGGGCGCTGCCGTAGTGCCTGATCAGCCAGTCGATCCAGGCGCCACTGGCGCGGTAGAACCGGCCCTGTTCCTCTTCCTTGGGCTCGCGCTTGAGCAGGCGTGCGCACATCATCGGCGTGAGGGTCAGCGACACCACCAGGGAAATCAGGATGGCCACCGCCAGGGTAATGGCGAACTCGCGGAACAGGCGGCCGACCACATCGGCCATGAACAGCAGCGGGATCAGTACTGCAATCAGCGAGAAGGTCAGCGAGATCAGGGTGAAGCCGATTTGCCGGGCGCCCTTGAGCGCAGCCTGCATGGGCGTCTCGCCCTCCTCGATGTGCCGGGAGATGTTCTCCAGCATGACGATGGCGTCGTCGACCACGAAACCGGTGGCGATGGTCAGGGCCATCAGCGTCAGGTTGTTGACCGAGAAGCCGGCCAGGTACATCACGCCGAAGGTACCGATCAGCGACAACGGCACGGCTATCGACGGAATGAGGGTGGCACTGAAACGGCGCAGGAAGACGAACGTGACCATTACCACCAGGGCGATGGCGATCAGCAGTTCGTGCTGCACGTCCTTGACCGCGGCGCGGATGGTCTGGGTGCGGTCGGTGAGCACCGAAACATCGAGGCCGGCCGGCAGGTTATCGGTGATCGACGGCAGCAGGGCCTTGATGCGGTCGACCACTTCGATGACGTTGGCGCCCGGCTGGCGCTGGATGTTCAGCAGCACCGCATGGTTTTCGTTGGCCCAGGCAGCCAGGCGCTCGTTTTCCGCGCCGTCGACAATTTCCGCGACGTCCTTCAGGCGCAGCGGTGCACCGTTGTTGTAGGCCAGGATCAGGTTGGCGTATTCCTCAGGGGAGCGCAGCTGGTCGTTGGCATCGAGCATCGACACCCGGGTCGGGCCGTCGAAGTTGCCCTTGGGCTGGTTGACGTTGGAGGCGCCGATCAGAGTGCGTACGTCCTCCAGGTTCAGGCCGTTGGCGGCCAGGGCATCGACGTTGACCTTGATCCGCACCGCCTGGCGCTGGCCACCGGCGATGCTGACCATGCCCACACCGCTGATCTGCGCGAGCTTCTGGGCCACGCGGGTATCGACCAGGTCGTTGAGCTTGGGCAGCGGCATGGTCTTGCTGGAGATGGCCAGGGTCAGCACCGGGGTGTCGGCCGGGTTGACCTTGTTGTAAACCGGCGGCGCCGGCAGGTCGCTGGGCAGCAGGTTGCTGGCGGCGTTGATCGCGGCCTGCACCTGTTGCTCGGCAACGTCCATGTTCATGTCGAGGTTGAAGCGCAGGGTCAGCACCGAGGCGCCGCCGGAGCTGGTCGACGCCATCTGCTCCAGGCCCGGCATCTGCCCGAACTGGCGTTCCAGCGGTGCGGTAACGGCGCTGGTCATGACCTGCGGGCTGGCACCGGGGTACAGGGTCATGACCCGGATGGTCGGGTAATCCACCTGCGGCAAGGCGGAAACCGGCAGCAGCTTGTAGGCGATCAGGCCGGCCAGGACGATGGCCAGCATGCTCAGCGTGGTGGCAACCGGCCGCAGGATGAACAGACGCGAGAGGTTCATGCGCCCGCCTTGCCTGCTGCGCTACCAGGCTGTGCTTTACCGGGCTGCACATCACCAGTGCTTGCCGAACCCTTGGCTTCCTGGCCTTGCAGGTGCTGGCCCGGGGTGGTCGGCACCTGCGAGCTGTCTTCGACCACTTCTACCTTGGTGCCTTCGCGCAGGCGGTCGGTGCCTTCCAGCACCAGGCGGTCGCCGGCCTTCAGGCCTTCGAGGATGACGCTGTTCTCGCCGTCGCTGGCGCCGACCTTGAGCTTGCGGATGTTGACCGTGTTCTGGTCATTGACCACGTAGGCGAAGGAGCCGTCATTGCCGAACTGGATGGCCGCCGCCGGGGCCATGGTCACCTGCTTGAGGGTGTCGGCCAGCAGGCGCACGTTGACGAACTGGTTGGGGAACAGGGCCAGGTCCTTGTTCTCGAAGCGGCCCTTGAACTTGAGGGTGCCGGTGGTGGTGTCGATCTGGTTGTCGATGCTGCCCAGCACGCCGGTGGACTGCAGCTTGCTGTCACTGCGGTCCCAGGCTTCGACCGGCAGGCTGGCACCGCTGCGGTAGCGTTTCAGCACGGTGCTCAGCTCGGTTTCCGGCAGGGTGAAGGCAACGCTGATCGGCTCGGTCTGGGTGATTACCACCAGCGCGGTGGTGTCGTTGGCGGCCACCAGGTTGCCCAGGTCGAGCTGGCGCAGGCCCACGCGGCCATTGATCGGCGCGCGGATCTGGGTGAAATCGAGGTTCAGGCGGGCGTCGTTGACCTGCGCCTGGTTGGTCTTCACCAGCCCCTGGAACTGCGCCACCTGCGCTTCGGCGGTGTCGAGGGTTTGCTTGGCGATGCTGTCTTCGGCGTACAGGCCTTTATAGCGGGCCAGGTCGACCTGGGCGTTCTTCAGCTGCGCCTGGTTCTGCGCCAGGGTGCCTTCGGCCTGTTGCAGGGCGATGCGGTACGAGCGCGGGTCGATCTCGGCGAGCAGGTCGCCGGCCTTGACCTGCTGGCCTTCCTTGAAGTGGATCTTGACCAGCTCGCCAGCCACGCGGCTGCGCACGTTGACGGTGTTGGTCGCGGTGACGGTGCCCAGGGCCTTGTAGTACAGCGGGAAGTCGCCCACCCGCACCGGCTCGACGCGCACCGGCACCGGGTCGCTGGAGCCGCCGAAGCCCGGGCGACCGCCCATCATGCCCATGCCCTTGCCACCGCGCCCGCCACCGGCTTCTTTAGGCGCAGGCGCCGCTGCGGGCCACAGCCACCAGGCCAGTGCAGCCACCAGCAGCAGGATCAGCAGGCCTACGAGCCAGCGACGAGGGGAACGGGAATTGGACGCTTGCATGGGTTGAACGAACCTTGTTCGGAATGACGACTTGGGGAGGATGAACGATAAGCACTGGCATCGTTTTAGCAAAGCGCCTTTACCAGAGGTTTACCTTTGCCTGACGTTGCCAAGGGGTTGAACTTTAAATGAAAACGGCCCGGAACGCGTTCCGGGCCGTTTACAGGGTGTTGCTTGGAGCGGTGGCGGGCTGAAAGGTTTCGGTTGCCTGTGCCGGCCCCTTCGCGGGTAAACCCGCTCCCACAGGGATATCACAGCTTTTGAAACCTGTGCCGTACCTGTGGGAGCGGGTTTACCCGCGAAGAGGCCGGTACAGGACTCAGCCGACCTACCCCACAACCCTTACTTCAGCACAGCCAGCGCTGCGTCGTAGTTCGGCTCATCAGCGATTTCGCCAACCAGCTCGCTGTGCAGCACCTTGTCGTTTTCGTCCAGTACCACCACGGCACGGGCAGCCAGGCCGGCCAGCGGGCCATCGGCGATGGCCACGCCGTAGTTTTCGAGGAACTCGCGGCCACGCAGGGTCGACAGGTTCTTCACGTTGTCCAGGCCTTCGGCGCCGCAGAAGCGTGCCTGGGCGAACGGCAGGTCGGCGGAGATGCACAGCACCACAGTGTTGGCCACATCGTTGGCCTGGGCGTTGAACTTGCGCACGGAGGTAGCGCAGGTCGGGGTGTCGACGCTCGGGAAGATGTTCAGCACCTTGCGCTTGCCGGCGTAGTCTTTCAGCGACTTGTCAGCCAGGCCTTCACCTACCAGGGAGAAAGCCGGAGCCTGGGCGCCGGTTTTCGGCAGTTCGCCGTTGACCTGAACCGGGTTGCCTTTGAGAGTCACTTGAGCCATGACGAAATCCTTATGCGGGGTTTGAAAAGGACACTGAGTTAAGCATGAAGGCGGCCGGGTGCCTATGGGGGCAGGTGAAATTGTTCTGTTGCCGGACAATTCTTGTGGACAAAAAAATGCCCGGGTGGCAACAAGCGACCCGGGCATTACTGTTGCAGATGGCGTATCAGCCCAGCAGGCCGTATACCACCGAGGTCAGCGCAACCAGGCCGACTACCACCACGAACACGTTGGAGGCAGCACCGCTGTACTTGCGCATGGATGGCACGCGGCGAATGGCGTACATCGGCATCAGGAACAGCAGCACCGCGAGGATCGGGCCACCGAGCGACTCGATCATGCCGAGGATGCTCGGGTTGAGGGTGGCGACGATCCAGCACACCACCAGCATCAGCGCGGCAACCACGCGGTCCAGGACCTTGGCGCTCGGGCGAGCGCCAGCCTTTGTGATGATGCCTTTCAGGCCTTCGCTGGCGCCGATGTAGTGGCCGAGGAACGACTTGGCGATGGCCACGAAGGCGATCAGCGGCGCAGCGAACGCGATGGTCGGGTTGCTGAAGTGGTTGGCCAGGTACGACAGGATCGACAGGTTCTGCGCCTTGGCCTCGGCCAGCTGGGCGCTGCTCAGGGTGAGCACGCAGCTGAACACGAAGAACAGCACCATCACCACCATCAGCAGGTGGGCACGGCGCAGGATCTGGCCGCTACGCTCATCGGCATGCTCGCCGTAGCGGCGCTTCTGGTCGACGGCAAAGGCGGAGATGATCGGCGAGTGGTTGAACGAGAACACCATCACCGGAATCGCCAGCCACAAGGTGTGCAGGAAGGCCGAGGCCGGTGGCACCTGGGTGGCGCTGTCGAGAATGCCACCGGTCCAGTGCGGCACCAGGTACAGGCCCAGCAATGCCAGGGCGACGATGAACGGGTAGACCAGCAGGCTCATGACCTTGACCGTGGCCTGCTCCCCGCAGCGCACGATGGCCAGCAGGCCGAGGATCAGCACGAACGACAGGATGGCCCGTGGCGGCGGCTGCATGTGCAGCTGGTGCTCCATGAAGCTGGACACGGTGTTGGTCAGCGCCACGCTATAGATAAGCAGGATCGGGAAGATCGCGAAGAAGTACAGCACGGTGATCGAGGCGCCGGCGGTAATGCCGAAGTGTTCCTTGACCACTTCGGTGATATCGCCGTCATTGCGCCCGGAAAGGACGAAGCGGGTCAGCCCGCGGTGAGCGAAATAGGTCATCGGGAAGGCCAGTATGGCCAGGATCAGCAACGGCCAGAAGCCGCCAAGGCCGGCGTTGATCGGCAGGAACAGGGTTCCGGCGCCGATCGCTGTGCCGAACAGGCCCAGCATCCAGGTGGTGTCGTGACGCGACCAGCTGCCGAGGGTGGCGGGGGTCGATTCTGCAAAGCGTTGTTCAACGCTTGGGGCCTGCTCATTCATTCCGGGTGAAGCTCCACTCGCAAGACTGCAACAGGCTGAGAATGGCGAAATAGACGTTTCGCCCAACTCAACCGAAAAAGGGAGCGCGATTGTGCACGGAAAGGTTGCACTTGCGAAGCCCTTTTCCGAGGAGCGGTTGCACTTGTCTTTACAAGCGGGTTGTGCCGGTGGACTGCAGGAAGGATTTGGGAGGTGTAGGAGCGGCCTTGTGTCGCGAAAGGGCCGCAAAGCGGCCCCGGCAATATTCGCGGCGAAGCTGCAAACGCCGGGGGCGCTGCGCACCCCTTTCGCGACACAAGGCCGCTCCTACAAAGGCCGCACCCCACAGAAGCGGCCTTGTGCGGTGTTACTTCTGGACGGCGGCGAAGGCTTCGGCAACCCGTTGCAGGTTGGCCGGGCGCAGGCCGGACATGCATACGCGGCCGCTGTCGATCAGGTACACGCCGAACTCGTCACGCAGGCGGCGCACCTGCTCGACGCTGAAGCCGGTGTAGCTGAACATGCCGCGCTGGCGCAGGAAGAACTGGAAGTCCTGGCCTGGCAGCAGCACGGCCAGGGCATCGACCAGCGCCTGGCGCATGTCGAGGATACGTTTGCGCATCACTTCGACTTCCTCGGCCCACTGGGCATTGAGGGCGGCATCGCTGAGCACGCCAGCAACCAGCTGGGCGCCGAAGTTGGGCGGGCTGGAGTAGTTGCGGCGCACGGTAGCCTTGAGCTGGCCGAGCACGCTCTGGGCAGTGGCGTCATCGTCGCAGACCACCGACAGGCCGCCGACACGCTCGCCGTACAGCGAGAAGATCTTCGAGAACGAGTTGCTGACCAGGCACGGCACGCCGGCGCGGGCCATTTCGCGGATGGCGTAGGCGTCTTCCACCAGGCCTTCGGCGAAGCCCTGGTAGGCGATGTCGAGGAACGGGATCAGCTGGCGTGCCTTGACCACTTCAACCACCTGCTGCCACTGGTGCTGTTCCAGGTCGGCGCCGGTGGGGTTGTGGCAGCACGGGTGCAGCAGCACCACGCTGTTGGCCGGCAGAGTCTGCAGGGTGGCCAGCATGCCGTTGAAGTCCACGCCACGGGTGGCCTGGTCGAAGTACGGGTAGGTATGCACCTTGAAGCCGGCGCCTTCGAAGATGGCGCGGTGGTTGTCCCAGGTCGGGTTGCTGACCCAGACTTCGGACTGCGGGAAGTAGCGCTTGAGGAAGTCGGCACCGACCTTGAGGGCGCCGGAACCACCCACGGTCTGCACGGTGGCCACGCGCCCGCCGGTCACGGCCGGGTGATCGGCACCGAACAGCAGTGCCTGGATCGCCTGGCGGTAGCTGGCCAGGCCTTCCATCGGCAGGTACAGCGAGGCTTCGTGGTCCTGGCCGGCGATGCGTTTTTCCACCGCATCCACAGCCGCCAGTTGCGGCACCACGCCGGCCTCATCGTAGTACAGGCCGATACTCAGGTTGACCTTGTCGGCGCGCGGGTCGGCCTTGAAGGTTTCCATCAACGAGAGGATCGGGTCGCCGGCATAGGCATCGACATGTTTGAACACAGCGTGCAGCTCCTTGGATCAGGACAGTTCGAAAAGGCAGCCCTGAGCATACCCGGAGTGCGGGCTCAGGAACATCAACTATTGTGCAAGGTTGTCTATGCAACATTGCATGGCTGAGGATTGGTGCAGGCAGTGAGGGCCTCATCGCCGGCAAGCCAGCTCCCACAGGTACACCACAGGCCTTGAGGTTTGTGGTGTACCTGTGGGAGCTGGCTTGCCGGCGATAGGGCCAGGTCAGCCAAGCAACTCTTTCAGGCCTTGCAACTCCTGCTCGGTCACCGCCACCCCCTCCTCCTCGGCCACCTCGCGCTCGCGGTAACGCCGCTCGCCCGGCATGCGCGTCAGCCCTACCGCCTGCATCTGCTCGACCAGTTCGCGGCTGCGCTGGGCAAACCGCTCGCCCTCGGCCTTGTTCGGGTCGATGACGATGATCAGCTGCCCGGTCCACGGCGTCTTCGCCCCCGGGTGCCCCGACCAGTCGAACTCCCAGGAGAAATGCCCGCCGGTCAGCGCCGCCGCCAGCAACTCGACCATCATCGACAAGGCCGAGCCCTTGTGCCCGCCAAATGGCAGCAAGGCGCCGCCTTCCAGAATCGCCTTGGGGTCGGTGGTCGGCTCACCATTGGCATCCACCCCCATGCCCTCCGGCAATTGCTGGCCAGCGCGCGCGGCAATCTGCACGTCGCCATGGGCCATGGCACTGGTGGCCATGTCGAAGACGATCGGGTCATGTTCGGCGCAAGGTGCGGCAAAGGCGATGGGGTTGGTGCCGAACAGCGGCTTGCGGGCGCCGTGCGGCACCACGCAGGTCATGCTGTTGACCACGCTCAGGGCTACCAGGCCTTCGTCGGCGAATGGCTCCACATCGGGCCACAGCGCGGCGAAGTGGTGCGAGTTGTGGATCGCCAGCACGGCGATACCAGCGTTGCGTGCCTTCGCCACCAGAAGTTCACGGGCCGCCGCCAGCGCCGGCTGGGCGAAGCCGCCTGCGGCATCGACGCGCACATAACCGGGCGCCACGTCGCTGACCTTCGGCGTGGCCTGGCCATCGACCCAGCCGCTGGCCAATGTCGAAACATAGCCAGGCATGCGGAACACCCCATGGCTATGGGCACCATCGCGCTGGGCGCTGGCGCAGTTGTGGGCCAGCACCCGGGCCACGCTTTCGCTGCAGCCATGGCGCTGGAAGATGCTCTGCAACAGGCCCTGCAGCTCGGTAAAAGGCACACGCACGACGGTGCTGGTGGAAGGTGCGGACATCTGAAGCTCCTTGTTGGAATTGGAATGGCTACAGCGTTGCAACGACAAAAACTTTCCTGCATGTGACAGCTATCTGTCAAATGTTGACTTGATGACAGAAAACAGCCATTTTCTTTCGCAAGCCTTACCCCTGGAGCCGCAGCATGAGCCAACTGATCAAGCAACGCCTGGAAAACAGCCTCGAAGGGGCCGCTGCTTCGGGCCGCAAGATCGCCAGCTACATGCTCGCCAACCTGCATGAACTGCCGTTTCAGACCTCGGCCAGCATTGCCGTCAAGCTGGGCGTCAGCGAATCCAGCGTCGGCCGTTTCTGCCGCTCATTGGGTTATGCCCATCTCAAGGCGTTGAAGCAAGACCTGCAGAACGACCTGGGCGATGGCCCGTGGCTGGTGGGCGACCGCCTGCAAGATTACCGCCAGAACCAGGACGCCAGCGACAACGCCGGCAGCCTGGAGCTGGAAATCGCTGCCCTGGTGCGCGTGCACGAGTATCGCCAGAGCAGCGCCTGGCACAGCGTCGCCCAGCGCCTGGCAAGCAAGCAGCGGGTGTTCATCGCCGGCTTCCAGACCGAGCGCGGCATCGCCATGTGCATGAGCCACCTGCTGCAGTACCTGCGCGATGGCGTGCAGCTGGTGGATATGAGTGCCGGGCACTTTGGCGAAGTATTGCTGGGCCGCGCCGAAGACAGCGCCCTGGTGGTGTTCGAAGCCCGCCGTTATTCCCGCCATGCCCTGCTGTTGTGCCAGAAGGCACGCGAGGCTGGCATTGCGGTCACCCTGGTGACCGACCCCTTCTGTGACTGGGCCGATGCCAACGCCGACGAGGTGTTCCGCATCCCCACCGAGTTCAACCTGTTCTGGGAGTCCACCTCGACCATGCTGTCGTGGGTGCACCTGATGGTCAACGAGGTCTGCAAGAAGCTCGGGCCGGATGTTGAAAAACGCTTGGAAGCAACTGCCGCTCTACATAACGAATTCGTCGGCTACACCTCGTGGTCGACGGGAAAACAATAATAGCAAGAGTGCAATGAGGTGCGAGATGAACAAGACCATGGCCTTGGTGGGTGCGTGCGCCCTGCTGCTGTCGGGTGCCGCCAGTGCCGAAACCCTGCGCTTCGCCACCGAGGGCGCCTACCCGCCCTTCAACTATGTCGACGCCAATAACCAGTTGCACGGCTTCGACGTCGACATCACCCATGCCCTGTGCGAGCAGATGAAAGTCGAGTGCACGCTGGTGGCCCAGGACTGGGAAGGCATCATCCCGGCGCTGATGGCACGCAAGTACGACGCGGTGGTCGCGTCGATGATCAATACCGAAGAACGGCGCAAGAAAATCGCCTTCACCGACCACTACTACCGCACCCCGCTGACCGTCGCCGTGGCCAAGGACAGCAAGATCAGCGACGCCCAGACCAACTTCGACGGCTACACCGTTGGCGCCCAGTCGTCGTCCACCCAGGCCATCTACGCCGAAGACGTCTACGCCAAGGCCGGTGCCGACGTGAAACTGTACCCGACCATGGACGAAGCCAACGCCGACCTGGCCGCGGGCCGCCTGGACGGGGTGATTGCCGACAAATTCCCACTGAACGAGTGGATGACCAAGAACGGCGGGGACTGCTGCAAGATCCTCGGCGACGTGGCCAACACCAAGGCCGATGCCGCCATTGCCGTGCGTAAGGACGACGAAGCCCTGCGCCAGCGCCTGAACACCGCGCTGCAGCAGATCGTCGCCAACGGCACCTACCAGAAGATCGCCAGCAAGTACTTCGCTTTCGATATCTACAACTGATCTTCAGGAAACTGCGCAATTTCTGTAGGAGCGGCCTTGTGTCGCGACAGGGCCGCAAGGCGGCCCCGGCAATCCCTGCTGCGGCATAGATCCTGGGGCTGCTCCGCAGCCCTTTCGCGACACAAGGCCGCTCCTACAAAAAGTCCGCGTTGCCCATCCTAGGGGTTCGTCATGCTCGATCAATTATCCTTGCTGTCCTTCGCCAGTGGAGGCTGGGGCCAGGCGCTGCTGGCCGGCGCGCTGGTCACCGTTTCCCTGGCCCTGGCCTGCCTGCCCATCGGCCTGCCGCTGGGCCTGGTGGTCGCCCTTGCAGCACGCTCGCGCAAGCGCTTGCCGCGCGCCTGGGCCACCACCTTCTCCACCGTGTTCCGTGGCCTGCCCGAACTGCTGACGCTGCTGATCATCTATTACGGCTGCCAGATCGCCGCACAGAAGATCCTCGCAGCCATGGGCTACCAAGGTGAGTTCCTGATCAATACCTTCCTCGCCGCAATGATCGCCTTCAGCCTGGTATTCGCCGCGTTCTCCAGCGAGATCTGGCTGGCAGCCTTCAAGACCCTGCCCAAGGGCCAGCTGGAAGCCTGCTCGGCACTGGGCCTGAGCAAGCGCACCGGCTTCTTCAAGGTGCTGCTGCCGCAATTGACCCGCATCGCCCTGCCCGGCCTGTCCAACAACTGGCTGTCGCTGCTCAAGGACACCTCGCTGGTCTCCACCATCTCGCTGGTCGACCTGATGCGCCAGACCAACCTGGCTGTCAGCGTGACCAAAGAGCCGATGTTCTTCTATGGCGTGGCCTGCCTGGGCTACCTGCTGTTCGCCGCCATTTCCGGGCGCGTGTTCGCCTTCATCGAACGGCGCAGCAACCGCCACCTGCAAGGAGCACGCGCATGAGCTTCGAACAACTGCTGGCGCTGGTCCTCGACCCCGACCTGCTGGACCGCTACGGCCCGCGCTTCCTCGATGGCCTGCTGGTAACGGCCAAGCTGGTGGCGATTTCCTTCAGCCTGGGTGCCGTGCTCGGCCTGTTGCTGGCCCTGGCGCGCATGTCGCGCAGCCTGCTGCTGCAGCGCATGGCCGCCGGCTACGTGTACTTCTTCCGCGGCTCGCCGCTGCTGGCCCAGCTGTTCCTTCTGTACTACGGCCTGGGTTCGCTCAAAGGCTTCTGGCAGGACGTCGGCCTGTGGTGGTTCTTCCGCGAGGCGTGGTTCTGCACCCTGCTGGCGTTCACCCTGAACACCGCCGCCTACCAGGCCGAGATCTTCCGCGGCAGCCTGATGGCCGTCGCCCCCGGCCAGCATGAGGCGGCGCGGGCGCTGAACCTGAAGCGCTCGACCACCTTCTTCAAGGTGATCCTGCCGCAGTCGCTGCTGGTGGCCATCGGCCCGCTGGGCAACGAACTGATCCTGATGATCAAGGCCAGCGCGATCGCCTCGCTGGTGACCATCTACGACCTGATGGGCGTGACCAAACTGGCCTTCTCGCGCAGTTTCGATTTCCAGATCTACCTGTGGGCCGCCGTGCTCTACCTGCTGATCGTCGAACTGGTGCGGCGCCTGCTGAAACACCTGGAAGCCCGCCTGGGCCGCCACCTGAACTGACCGAAGGATACGTTCCATGCATTGCCAGACCCTTGTCCTCGGCGCCGGCATCGTCGGCGTCAGCACCGCCCTGCACCTGCAGGCCCGCGGGCGCCAGGTGATCCTGATCGACCGCGACGAACCGGGCAGCGGCACCAGCCACGGCAATGCCGGGCTGATCGAGCGCTCCAGCGTGATCCCCTATGCCTTCCCGCGGCAACTGGGCGCGCTGCTGCGCTACGGCCTGAACCGCCAGCCCGATGTGCGCTACAGCCTGCTGCACCTGCCCAAGGCCGCCCCCTGGCTGTGGCGCTACTGGCGCCAGTCGGCCCCCGGTCGCCTGGCCGGGGCCGCCGCCGACATGCTGCCGCTGGTGCAGCGCTGCGTCGAGGAGCACGACGCACTGATCGCTGCCGCCGGCCTGGAAGGGCTGGTGCAGGCCAAAGGCTGGATCGAAGTGTTCCGTGACCCGGCGCTGTTCGAGCAGGCCAAGGCCGACGCCAAGGGCCTGAGCCGCTATGGCCTGCAGTTCGAAATCCTCGAATGCGGGCAGTTGCAGGCCCGCGAGCACCAGCTGGACGCCAGCGTGGTTGGCGGCATCCACTGGCTCGACCCCAAGACCGTGAACAACCCCGGCGCCCTCACCCGCGGCTACGCCACCCTGTTCACGCAGCGCGGCGGGCAGTTCCTGCATGGAGATGCGCGCAGCCTGCGCCAGGTCGACGGCCAATGGCGGGTCGACAGCCGCCGCGGCCCGATCACCGCCAACGAGGTGGTGGCCTGCCTCGGCCCGCAGTCGGCCGACCTGTTCAGCGGCCTGGGCTACCAGATCCCGCTGGCGATCAAGCGTGGCTACCACATGCACTACAGCACCCGTGACGGCGCGCAACTGGAGCATTCCATCTGCGACACCCAGGGCGGCTACGTGCTGGCGCCAATGGCCCGCGGCGTGCGCCTGACCACCGGTATCGAGTTCGACGCCAGCAGCGCGCCGGGCAATCAGATCCAGCTGGGCCGCTGCGAAGCCCTGGCGCGCAAGCTGTTCCCGGCCCTTGGCGAGCGCCTGGACGACACCCCCTGGCTGGGCCGCCGCCCCTGCCTGCCCGACATGCGCCCGGTGATCGGCCCGGCGCCGCGCCACCCGGGGCTGTGGTTCAACTTCGGCCACGCCCACCACGGCCTCACCCTGGGCCCGGTCAGCGGCCGGCTGGTGGCCGAACTGGTCACCGGCGAACGCCCCTTCACCGACCCCGCGCCCTACAGCGCGACTCGTTTCGACTGAACCCCTGCGGGAGAACAACAAGATGACCGCACCACTGAGCCTTGCCACCCTTGCACCCGAACCCGACCCACGCCCGGTGCTGATCCGCATCGAAGGCCTGAACAAGCACTACGGCGCGTTCCACGTGCTGCGCGACATCGACCTGCAGGTGCGCGAAGGCGAACGCATCGTGCTGTGCGGGCCGTCCGGCTCGGGCAAATCGACCCTGATCCGCTGCATCAACCGCCTGGAAGTGGCCCAGCAGGGCAGCATCAAGGTGGATGGCATCGACCTGGCGGCCACCACCCGCGAAGCGGCGCAGGTGCGCAGCGACATCGGCATGGTGTTCCAGCACTTCAACCTGTTCCCGCACATGAGCGTGCTCGACAACTGCCTGCTGGCCCCCACCAGCGTGCGCGGGTTGTCGCGCAAGGACGCCGAGGAGCGGGCGCGCATGTACCTGAGCAAGGTCGGCATCGAAAGCCAGGCGCACAAGTACCCCAGCCAGCTGTCCGGCGGCCAGCAGCAGCGCGTGGCGATTGCCCGGGCGCTGTGCATGAAGCCGCGGATCATGCTATTCGACGAGCCCACCTCGGCGCTGGACCCGGAGATGGTCGCCGAGGTGCTGGATGTGCTGGTGCAGCTGGCTGGCACTGGCATGACCATGCTTTGCGTCACCCATGAAATGGGCTTTGCCCGCCAGGTGGCCGAGCGGGTGCTGTTCCTCGAGGGTGGGCAGATCATCGAAGACAGCCCGCCGCAGGTGTTCTTCAACCAGCCGCGTACCGAGCGGGCCAAGGGGTTCCTGGCGCAGATACTGCACTGATTGAAAATGATGAAAGCTGGCGCGATATCTGTGTAGGAGCGGCCTTGTGTCGCGAAAGGGCTGCGCAGCAGCCCCAGGGTTTCAGCGCAGGTGCACAAATTGCCGGGGCTGCTTTGCAGCCCTTTCGCGACACAAGGCCGCTCCTACAGGTTCCGCGTGAGCCGAAGGAGTGAGCGACTCTGCCGGCCCTTCATTGCACCGCTGCAAAGACCCAACTGCATCGTTAAATATTATTGACCTTAACCCCCGCCAAACCCACGCCACCACAGGCCCGCATCGGTTTCAGCCCCCAAAAACCGGCGCATTCCCGGCCATCAAGCCCTGCTCCGTCGTTTGACATATCGAACGGCTCTGGCAAGCTATCTACAAGCCCCGACCGGAATCGTCGCCTCCGACGAGCCGGCAGTGCTCGGGGCTACAGGTTGCACCCATGGCCCCGCGCCGTGCACCTGCACAACAACGACAGGCCGAACCTGTCCCAAGGTGACATATGTCCAACAGCAACATTGGCAACAAGCAACCCTCCCTGCGCAAACCCGTCGTCCTGATGACCATGGGCAGCCAAGAGCGCAAAGGCCATGACTACCAGGTCATGACCCACAAATACATCACCCCGCTGGTCGAGTTTTCCGATTGCGTCCCGGTGCTGGTGCCCACCTGCTGCGGCATCGAAGACCTCGAGACCTATCTGGACATGGCCGACGGCGTGTACCTGACCGGCGCCGGCAGCAACATCGACCCGGCCCTGTACGGCCAGGAGAACGAGACCCCCGGCAAAGGCCAGGACCAGAACCGCGACCTGTTCGACATCCCGCTGGTCAAGGCCGCGATCAAGCGTGGCCTGCCGATCTTCGGCATCTGCCGTGGCATGCAGGAAATCAACGTGGCCCTGGGGGGCGACATCTACCAGAAGGTGTACGCCGAGCCTGGCTTCAACGACCACCGGGAAAACCCGGAAGACCCGGTCGAGGTGCAATACGCCCAGGTGCACGGCGTGAAGATCAAGCCGGACAGCTGGCTGCGCGACACCCTGGGTACCGACGAGATTCGCGTCAACTCGCTGCATGGCCAAGGCCTGCACAAGCTCGGCGCCGGCATCGAGGCCATCGCCCACGCCGAAGACGGCCTGGTCGAGGCGATCCATGCCCCGAGCATCTCGCCGTTCCTGTTCGCCGTGCAGTGGCACCCGGAGTGGCAAGCGGCGAAGAACCCGGATTCGATCAAGATCTTCCAGGCTTTCGGCGACGCTTGCCGGGCCCAGGTACGCAAGGCGCAGATCAAGCGCCAGCAAGCTGCCTGACCCCAGTTTCCTCTGCTTTGATCGCGGGGCGGCGCAAGGCCGCCCCCGTTTTCCCCGGTCACCCTCTGCTGGTCCCAGAACACTTCCCGTGGAAACGGGCGGCGGGCTTGTGCCTGTCTCCGCGATCGTTTTTTCCTGCCCCTCCAGAGATACGATGACTGATCGCGATTGGTCTGCCATCTGCGTCTCGTGCATCTGTTGTTGTCGCCTGTTCTGGCCTCTTCGCGGGTAAACCCGCTCCTACAGGGATCTCCGCAAATTTCAAGCGCGACGCGGTCCCTGTGGGAGCGGGTTTACCCGCGAAGAGGCCGGCACAGGCAATAACATTCCTTCCGCCCCTCCACAAAAAAATCTCTCAAGGGGACTAGTCATCGTACAAGTTGTACGATAACTTACCTCCAACGCAAAACAACACCCTTCACCCAAGCGCCACAGGATGCCAACAACAATGACTCCACAAGAACTCAAATCCATCCTCTCCCACGGCCTGCTGTCTTTCCCGGTCACCGACTTCAACGCCCAGGGCGACTTCAACCCGGCTGGCTACGTCAAGCGCCTGGAATGGCTGGCCCCGTACGGCGCCAGCGCCCTGTTCGCCGCCGGCGGCACCGGTGAGTTCTTCTCCCTGGCTGCCAGCGAATACAGCCAGGTAATCAAGACCGCCGTCGACACCTGCGCCAAGTCGGTACCTATCCTCGCCGGCGTCGGCGGCTCCACCCGCCAGGCCATCGAATACGCGCAAGAAGCCGAGCGCCTGGGTGCCAAGGGCCTGCTGCTGCTGCCGCACTACCTGACCGAAGCCAGCCAGGAAGGTGTCGCCGCCCACGTCGAAGCAGTGTGCAAATCGGTAAACATCGGCGTAGTCGTCTACAACCGCAACGTCTGCCGCCTGAACGCCGACCTGCTGGAAAAACTGGCCGAACGCTGCCCGAACCTGATCGGCTACAAGGACGGCCTGGGTGACATCGAGCTGATGGTGTCGATCCGTCGCCGCCTGGGCGACCGCTTCAGCTACCTGGGTGGCCTGCCGACCGCCGAGGTGTATGCTGCTGCCTACAAGGCCCTGGGCGTGCCGGTGTACTCCTCCGCCGTGTTCAACTTCGTGCCGAAGACCGCCATGGACTTCTACAACGCCATCGCCCGTGACGACCACGCCACCGTGGCCAAGCTGATCGACGACTTCTTCCTGCCGTACCTGGACATCCGCAACCGCAAGGCCGGCTATGCCGTGAGCATCGTCAAGGCTGGCGCCAGGATCGCCGGTTACGACGCCGGCCCGGTGCGTACTCCGCTTACCGACCTCACCGCCGACGAGTACGAAAAACTCGCCGCGCTGATGGACAAGATGGGCCCGCAGTAAGCGCCGCCCGCGGCCTGCCAGATGCCGCGCCCGGAGTGGGCCAGCCCCACTCCGGTTACAATTCGTGAGCCCGCACAAAAATAACTAGTGGGAGTACTACCAGCATGCAAGCGACGAAGAAGACGCATGTGCGCTACCTGATCCTGTTCATGCTGTTCCTGGTGACCACGATCAACTACGCTGACCGCGCCACCATTGCAATCGCGGGCTCCAGCCTGCAGAAAGACCTCGGCATCGATGCCGTGACCCTCGGCTACATCTTCTCCGCCTTCGGATGGGCATACGTGGCTGGCCAGATTCCTGGTGGCTGGCTGCTCGACCGCTTCGGTTCCAAGAACGTCTACGCCTTCAGCATCTTCACCTGGTCGCTGTTCACCCTGCTGCAGGGCTTTGTCGGTGGCCTGCCGGTGGCCTGGGCGGTGGTGACGCTGTTCACCCTGCGCTTTTTGGTCGGTTTTGCCGAAGCCCCGTCGTTCCCGGGCAATGCGCGCATCGTCGCGGCCTGGTTCCCGACCCAGGAACGCGGCACCGCCTCGGCCATCTTCAACTCGGCGCAGTACTTCGCCACCGCACTGTTCGCACCGATCATGGGCTGGATCGTGTTCAGCTTCGGCTGGGAGCACGTGTTCGTGGTCATGGGCGCACTGGGCATCGTGTTCTCCATGGTGTGGCTGAAGACCATCTACAACCCGCGCCAACACCCACGCATCAGCCCGGGTGAACTCGAGCACATCGAGCAGAACGGCGGCCTGGTGGACATGGACCAGAAGCGCGGCAACGACGGCCCGAAATGGGGCTACATCAAGCAACTGCTGACCAGCCGCATGCTGCTGGGCGTGTATCTGGGCCAGTACTGCATCAATGCCATCACCTACTTCTTCCTCACCTGGTTCCCGGTGTACCTGGTGCAGGAGCGCGGCATGACCATCCTCAAGGCCGGCTTCATCGCCTCGCTGCCGGCGGTCTGCGGCTTCATAGGTGGTGTGCTGGGCGGGGTGATCTCCGACTGGCTGCTGCGCCGCGGCAACTCGCTGACCTTCTCGCGCAAGCTGCCGATCGTCTGCGGCCTGCTGCTGTCGACCACCATGGTGTTCTGCAACTACGTCGACGCCGAGTGGATGGTGGTCGGTTTCATGACCCTGGCGTTCTTCGGCAAAGGCATCGGCGCACTGGGCTGGGCGGTAGTCGCCGACACCTCGCCGAAACAGATCGCCGGGCTGTCGGGCGGGCTGTTCAACACCTTCGGCAACATCGCCTCGATCACCACGCCGATCGTGATCGGCTACATCATCAGTGCCACCGGCTCGTTCAAGTGGGCCCTGGTGTATGTCGGCGCCAACGCCCTGGTGGCGGTGTTCAGCTACCTGGTGATCGTCGGCCCGATCAAGCGCATCGAGCTGCGTGAAAGCCCAAAGCCTGACGCCGAGCCAGCGGCCGGCAGCGAACTGGCCGGCTCGCGCCACTGAGTGAACACGCCCGCGTCGGCCAACCCGCCGCGGGCGGATGTACAAAAGCCTGAGAACCTGACAAGTAGGGCCCGAACATGCAGTTGATCGAACATTCCGACTCGCCCCGCTACGTCCGCCTGCACGACGACGACAATGTCGTGGTGGTGGTCAACGATGGCGGCCTGGGCGAAGGCGCCCGCTTCGCCGACGGCCTGACCCTGGTCGAAGGCGTGCCACAGAGCCACAAGGTGGCCACCGTAGCCATCGCCAAGGGCGAACCGGTGCGCCGCTACGGGCAGATCATAGGCTACGCGCTGGAAGACCTGCGCCAGGGCAGCTGGGTGCAGGAGAGCCAGCTGGCCATGCCGGCCGCGCCGGAGCTGGACAGCCTGCCACGCTGCGACGCCGTCCCGCAGCCGCTGCCGCCGCTCGAAGGCTTCACCTTCGAAGGCTACCGCAACGCCGACGGCACCGTCGGCACCCGCAACATCCTCGGCATCACCACCACCGTGCAGTGCGTGGCCGGCGTGCTGGAGCATGCGGTAAAGCGCATTCGCAGCGAGTTGCTGCCCAAGTACCCCAATGTCGATGACGTGGTGGCCATCACCCACAGCTATGGTTGCGGCGTGGCGATCAACGCGCGCGATGCCTACATCCCGATCCGCACGGTGCGCAACCTGGCGCGCAACCCCAACCTGGGCGGCGAGGCCCTGGTCATCAGCCTGGGCTGCGAAAAGCTGCAGGCCGGCCAGGTGATGCACGACAACGACCCGTCGGTGGACCTCAGCGACCCGTGGCTGTACCGCCTGCAGGACGCCAGCCTGGGCTTTGTGGAAATGATCGAACAGATCATGGAACTGGCCGAGACCCGCCTGAAGAAACTCGACCAGCGCCGCCGCGAAAGCGTGCCGGCCAGCGAACTGATCCTGGGTATGCAGTGCGGGGGCAGCGATGCCTTCTCGGGCATCACCGCCAACCCGGCGCTGGGCTACGCCGCCGACCTGCTGGTACGCGCTGGCGCCACCGTGCTGTTCTCGGAAGTGACCGAAGTGCGCGACGCCATCTACATGCTCACCTCACGGGCGGAAAACCAGGAGGTCGCAGACGCCCTGGTGCGCGAAATGGACTGGTACGACCGCTACCTGCAGCAAGGCGCCGCCGACCGCAGCGCCAACACCACGCCGGGCAACAAGAAAGGCGGCTTGTCGAATATCGTCGAGAAGTCCCTGGGGTCGATCGTCAAGTCCGGTAGCGGCGCCATTCAGGGCGTGCTCGGCCCGGGCGAGCGGGTCAACCGCAAAGGCCTGATCTTCTGCGCCACCCCGGCCAGCGACTTTGTCTGCGGCACCCTGCAACTGGCTGCCGGCATGAACCTGCATGTGTTCACCACCGGCCGCGGCACCCCGTACGGCCTGGCCATGGCGCCAGTGGTAAAGGTATGCACCCGCAGCGAGCTGGCCCAGCGCTGGCCCGACCTGATCGACATCGACGCCGGGCGCATCGCCAGCGGCCGCTCGACCATCGAGGAGCTGGGCTGGGAGCTGTTCCACTACTACCTGGACGTGGCCAGCGGCCGCAAGCAGACCTGGGCCGAACAGCATCGCCTGCACAACGACATCACCCTGTTCAACCCGGCACCGATTACCTGATGACCAGGGCTTGCCCGACTCAACATTGCAACGCGGTCCCTGTGGGAGCGGGTTCACCCGCGAACACCGGCAAAGCCGGTGCCATACACCGAGTTGCCTGCTTCGCGGGTGAACCCGCTCCCACAGGGTCCGAGCAAACGCCTCAAGCACGTTCTCTTCCTTCACTACTCTCTACAGGAGCACCCCATGCCTGAAATCCTCGGCCACAACTTCATCGCCGGCCAGCGCAGCGCCGCTGGCCAGCAGCGCCTGCAGAGCCTGGACGCCAGCACCGGCGAGGCCCTGCCCTACAGCTTCGCCCAGGCCACCGAAAGCGAAGTGGACCAGGCCGCCAAGGCCGCCGCCGCCGCCTTCGCCGAATTCCGCCAGCTGGCCCCGGCACGGCGCGCCGAATTCCTCGACGCCATCGCCGCCGAGCTGGACGAACTGGACGACACCTTCGTCGCCATCGTCTGCCGTGAAACCGCCCTGCCCCCCGCCCGTATCCAGGGCGAGCGCGGCCGCACCAGCGGCCAGATGCGCCTGTTCGCCCAGGTGCTGCGCCGTGGTGACTTCCTCGGTGCGCGCATCGACCTGGCCCTGCCCGAGCGCCAGCCCCTGCCACGCGTGGACCTGCGCCAGATGCGCATCGGCGTCGGCCCGGTCGCCGTGTTCGGCGCCAGCAACTTCCCGCTGGCCTTCTCCACCGCCGGTGGCGATACCGCTGCGGCCCTGGCCGCCGGTTGCCCGGTGGTGTTCAAGGCCCACAGCGGCCACATGGCCACCGCCGACCTGGTCGGCTGCGCCATCCAGCGCGCCGCCGAGCGCACCGGCATGCCCAAGGGCGTGTTCAACATGGTGTTCGGTGGCGGCGTCGGCGAGTGGCTGGTCAAGCACCCGGCCATCCAGGCCGTCGGCTTCACCGGCTCGCTGAAAGGCGGTGACGCCCTATGCCGCATGGCCGCCGAGCGCCCGCAGCCGATCCCGGTGTTCGCCGAGATGTCCAGCATCAACCCGGTCATCATCCTGCCGGGCGCCCTGGCCAAGCGTGGCGAAGCCATCGCCCGAGAACTGGCCGGTTCGGTGTGCCTGGGCGCAGGCCAGTTCTGCACCAACCCGGGCCTGGTGATCGGCCTGCAGTCGCCGCAGTACAGCCAACTGCTGGCCGAGCTTGGTCAGCACCTGAGCCAGCAGGCCGGCCAGACCATGCTCAACGCCGGTGGCCTGCGCAGCTACGTCGGTGGCCTGGAGCACCTGCACGCCCATGCCGGTATCGAGCACCTGGCCGGCCAGGCGCAGGCAGGCAGCCAGGCGCGCGCCCAGCTGTTCAAGGCCGATGCCCGCCTGCTGGTGGAGTCTGACCCGCTGCTGCAGGAAGAAGTGTTCGGCCCGACCACTGTTGCCGTGGAAGTGCAGGACAACGACCAGTTGCGCGCCGCCCTGCTCGGCCTGCGCGGCCAGCTGACCGCGACCCTGATCGGCGAGCCGGAAGACCTGCAGGCCTTCGCCTGGCTGGTGCCGCTGCTGGAAGAGAAAGTCGGGCGGATCCTGGTCAACGGCTACCCGACCGGTGTCGAGGTGTGTGATGCGATGGTGCACGGCGGGCCTTACCCGGCCACGTCGGATGCGCGCGGCACGTCGGTCGGCACCCTGGCCATCGACCGCTTCCTGCGCCCGGTGTGCTACCAGAACTACCCGCAGGCGCTGTTGCCTGAGGCACTGCGCGACGGCAACCCGCTTGGGCTGCGCCGGTTGGTGAATGGCCAGTGGAGGGAGGGCGCGATCTGACTGATTGACTGAAACAGGAAAGCCCCGCGCATGGCGGGGCTTTCTTTTTGGCTGTGCCGGCCTCTTCGCGGGTGAACCCGCTCCCACAAGATTATCCATAACCTGTAAGTACGGCGCGGCCCCTGTGGGAGCGGGTTTACCCGCGAAGAGGCCAGGTCAGGCAACAGAGAAGCCTCAGGCCCCCTGCGCCTCGGCCTCTGCATGCGCCTGGCGCAAGCGCTCGCGGCTGTTGCTCAGGTGCATGCGCATGGCCATCTTCGCCCCTTCGCTATCACGCCGGGCGATGGCTTCGTAGATCGCCTCGTGCTCATGCATCAGCCGGCTCATGTAGTGCGCCTGGTCATCATGGGCCAGGCGCGCCGAATTCAACCGGGTACGCGGGATGATACTGGTGCCCAGGTGGTTGATGATGTCGGCGAAGTAGTGGTTGCCGCTGGCCTGGGCAATGCGCAGATGGAACTGGAAATCCGCCGACACCGCATCCGTGGCGTGGGCAGCCCCTTCGTTGAGTTCGTCCAGCGCCGCACGCATGCCGGTCAGCTCTTCATCGCTGCGCCGCTGCGCCGCCAGGCCCGCCGATTCGATCTCCAGGGCAATGCGCAATTCCAGCACCGCCAATACTTCGCGCAGGGTGACCACGGTCGCCGGGTCGATACGGAAACCACCCGTGGCTGGCGCGTCCAGCACGAAGGTGCCAATGCCGTGGCGGGTCTCGACCTGCCCGGCGGCCTGCAGCCGCGAGATCGCTTCACGCACCACCGTGCGGCTGACACCCTCTTCGGCCATGATCTGCGATTCGGTCGGCAGCTTGTCGCCGCGCTTGAGCTGGCCGCTGCGAATGCGCTCGGTCAGCACCGTGACCAGTTCCTGGGCCAGACTGCGCGGCTTGCGCCGGGTCTTTGCCTGTACCTGCTGCTCTGTCATTGCCCTGTATTTCACCTTGAAAGACAGCGCTCATCATAGCGCAAGCAGTTGTACGATCACATACACGCAGTGCGGTATTTATTCGCTGGCTTGCACGCCACCAGTCGATTGCGAGCGACCATGGTCTGACGGCAAATTGCTGGCCCCCAGTGCCTGCTTGTGAAGGCAAACTTCGTTTTCCTTCAGATGCTTAGGACAGCAACATGCGAGTACTTCTAGCAACGATGGCCGGCTGCCTGCTGGCCACGCTCGCTTTCGGCGCCCAGGCTCGGGCGCTGAGCCAGAACGATCGCCACACTTGCGGCTGGGGCGCGCAGATAGCCGCCGAGGCGCAGCAGGCCAAGCTTTCCGGGGTAACCCTGTATGCCACGCGCAAGAAGCTGCAGGCGCGCAAATTCCCCAAACCGTGGATGCGCATGACCGCCTTCGGCATTACCGAACAAACCTACAACAGCCGCTCGCGGCTCAAGCCTGCAGCGATCAAGCAGACCTATTACGAGCAGTGCGTGCAGCATGCCGTAGCAAGGCGATAACGATTGCCCGCGTACCCTGTGGGAGCGGCTTTAGCCGCGAAGAAGCCAACGCGGTGCATGGCACCGGCTACGCCGGTGTTCGCGGCTAAAGCCGCTCCCACAGGGTCTCTGCTAATTCAATTAGTTATGTGCAATTCTATAGCCGCCATGGTGCGCCGGCCTCGAAGTGTGCTTCCAGCCACGCCTTGAAAGCCACCAGGGCGGCAGTGTTGAGGCGCGCGGTCGGCCGTACCAGGTAAATGCCTGCCGCCACATCCAGCTGCCATTGCGGCAGCACCCGCACCAAGCGCCCGGCAGTGAGGTCCTCGCCCATCAGCCAGTCCCCTCCCGCCAGGATGCCAACGCCACGCCGCGCCGCTTCCAGCAGGGCTTCGTTGTCGTTGCTGCGCAGGCTGCCGGCAACCTTGACACTCACCTGCTGCCCACCACTCATCAGTCGCCATTCAGGAAAGCTTCGCAAGCCACTGAAACCCAAGCAATTGTGCCCAGCAAGATCCTCCGGTTGCCCAGGTGCGCCATGCCGGGCCAGGTACTCGGGCGACGCACACAGGATGCGCAGGTGATCGCACAGCTTCCTGGCCACCAGGCGGTTGTCAGCCAGCTCACCAATGCGGATGGCGGCGTCGAAACCCTCGCCGATCAGGTCGACGAAACGATCGGCATACTCGGCCTCCACCATCACCTGCGGGTAGGCCAGCACGAAATCGGCCAGCATCCCGCTCAACCAGCGCCGGCCCATGGCTGCCGGCAATGCCAGGCGCAGGCGCCCACGTACCGTCGCCGCCCCTTCGGCCGCTTCCTGTTCGGCCTCGGCGATCAGCCGGTTGGCCTCGCGCACCTTGGCCACCAGCCGCTCGCCTTCATCGGTAAAGCGCAGTTGCCGCGTGCTGCGCTCCACCAGGCGAATGCCCAGGCGCACCTCCAGTGCACTCAGGCGCTTCGACAGCACCGTGGGGTGGCGCTCCAGCTGCCGCCCGGCAGCGGCAAACGAGCCCTGCTCGTGCAGCGCCAGCAAGGTGGCAAGTTCATCGGCGCGGCGGCTGTCGAAGGCATCCATGGCAAGGCTCGGCACAAGGCAGTAGGGGTGGAAGTCGGGTATCAGGCAGTAAGGACCAGCGCGCCCTCCGACTGCCCTTGCTCCAGGTCCCCGTGGGCCCTGGCCGCGTCGGCCAGCGGGTAGGCACGCCAGACCCGAGGCTGGATGATACCCTCGGCGACCGCCGCCAGCACATCGGCGGCGCGCTGCTGGTACTCATCGACCGTGCGGGTGTGCGCTGCCAGCGAGGGCCGGGTCAGGTACAGCGAGCCCTTGGCGTTGAGCGTGGCAACCTCGATGGCCGCCGGCGCGCCGGAGGTGCCGCCGAACGACACCAGCAAGCCACGCACCCGCAGGCTGTCCAGCGAGGCTTGCAGCGACACCTTGCCGACACAGTCATAGGCCACGTCCACGCCCTGGCCCTGGGTCAGCTCGCGGACCTGGCCGGCCAAGGTTGCCGCGTCGAACACCAGCACATGGTGGCAACCCGCTGCCTGCGCCCTTGCCACACTCTGCGGCCGTGATACCACGCCGATCACCGTCGCCCCCAGGTGCCGCGCCCAAGGCGCCATCAGCTGGCCCAAGGCACCGGCGGCACCGTACAACAATACTTGGCTACCCGGGCCCACGGCATAGGTGGTCTTCAGCAGGTACTGCGCCGTGATGCCCTTGAACAGCACGGCGGCGGCGGCCTGGTCATCCAGCTGCGGCGGCAGCTTGATCAGGCGCTCGGCCGGGTACAGGCGGCCGCTGGCGTAACCGCCAACCGGGCCCATGGCATAGGCGACCCGGTCGCCCACCTGCAGATCATGTACCCCTTCGCCGACGGCAGCGACCCGCCCAGCCCCTTCCAGCCCCAGCCCGGAAGGCAAGTCCAGTGGGGCACCGCCCTTGCGCTGCAACAGGTCGAGCGGGTTGACACCCATGGCCGTCTGTTCCAGCCAGACCTGGCCGGGCCCTGGGGCTTGTGCGTGCAAGTGTTCAAGCTGCATGACATCGGCAGTGCCGGTGCTGTTGAGAACGATACGGGTAGCCATGATCGAATCCTGTTGGATGGGTGTTCGAGTCAGGCTAATCAGGCGGGGAAAGTTGAACAATCAGGCGGGATGCAGATGATTTCTGCACCCCTTGCAGCAATTCGCTCAGTGCCTCAGCACCCGGTCAGCGCTACAGGCCGACGCTCGCCGGCAAAGAACAGCGGACGCAGGCGCACGCCGATCAGGTTGCCGGCATGGGGGCGCCCAGGCTACGCGGCTCGGGTGTTGCGGTTGCGGAAAGACCCATCGGAATACTCGGATAACAGTGAAACGGGTGGGGAGTATAACCCCAACGACTGACACGGTCCTTGTAGGAGCGGCCTTGTGTCGCGATGGGCCGCAACGCGGCCCCGACAACGTCAGCCATGATGCCGAAATCCTGGGGCCTCGACAGCCTTGGGCATTTGTTAAGCTGATGAAAACTGCCAGACACAACCAAGACCATTCGCACCATGGATGAACTACGCAAGATCGACCTCAACCTGCTGCTCGCCCTGCACGCCCTGCTGAGCGAAAAGCACGTGACCCGCGCCGCCCTGCGCCTGCACCGCAGCCAACCGGCGGTAAGCCACGCCCTGGCGCAGTTGCGCAAGCACTTCGACGACCCCTTGCTGGTGCGCCAGAACGGCCGCATGGCCTTGACCGCCCGCGCCCAATCGCTGGCCAAACCGCTGCACGACGCCCTGGGCAACCTCAACGGCCTGCTGGCCGCCCCACAGTTCGAACCGGCCAAGGCCCAGCGTCGCTTCAGGCTCTCGCTGTCCGACTATTCCTCGCGGATCATCCTGCCACCCCTGCTGCGCCATCTGCGCCAGGTCGCGCCCGGGGTGGACCTGGCCATCAGCCAGGCCAGCCGCGAAACCATGCTGGCCCAGTTGCTCGATGGTGAACTGGACTTGGCCCTGGGCATCTTCCCGGACCTGCCCCAGGCGATCACTGCGCAGCCGCTGTTCACCGACAGCTTCATCAGCGTTGCCGACCGCCAAGTGCTGCCGGCCAGCGGCGGCCTGGCCCTGGCCGACTGGCTGGCCCGCCCGCATGTGCTGATGGCCATGCACCCGGATGCCTTCGATGAAATCGAACGCGCCCTGGCCGCGCAAGGCCTGCGTCGGCGGATTGCCCTGGCCTTGCCGCACTGGAGTGCGGCAGTCGAAGTGCTGGCCGGCACCGACCTGGTCCTGACCGTGGCCAGCCGCGCGGTGGGCTCGCTGCACCAGCACAGGACATTGCGCCAGTTCGAGCCGCCACTGGCGATTCCTTCGTTCGATTACCAGCAAGCCTGGCATAGCCGCAAGGACGACGACCCCGGGCATCGCTGGCTGCGGGAAACCGTGTGGGCGTGCAGCCAGCCGGGGCGCTGATCAGCCTTCCGGCTGTTTCACCACGGCAGTGGCACTGGCCGGCGTGCCTGCTGCCCAGGTGCCCTGCACCAGCAGCACGCCGCAGAGGATCAGCACCACACCCGCCAACCTGGCCAGGTTGAGCGGCTTGCCCCCCAACCCCATCACCCCGAAGTGGTCTGCGACCACCGCCGTGATGATCTGCCCCGCCACCACCAGCACCAGGAAACCCGCTGCGCCCAGCCTGGGGGTGAGCGCCGCGGCACCGGCCACGTACAACGCCCCGAGCACACCGCCAACCCACAGCCACCAGGGCCCCTGCAAGGCCTTGCCCATGTCCGGCGCCGGCACCCTGAGGATCAGCAGTGCGGCGATCACTACCAGCGAACTTACCGTCAATGACGTGAACGCACCCCACAACCAGTGCCCCAGCGCCCGGCCGACGGCGGCATTACCCGCAGCCTGGAACGGCAGCACGGCACCGGCAAGCAACGCCAGGGCAAAGGGAAGCACCAGAAGGCACAAGGTCTTGCTGAACATGGCAGTCCTCATTCGTGACAGATGTTCAGGCGATGATCGGAAAATTCCCTTTATCCATGGAAATCGAAAGTGTGCACGCATGCTATTCGCCACATGGATACCAGCCAATTGGGCTAGGATGCTGCGCAGCCTCGGCGCCCGCGGCCTGAGCCGGCGGGTTCACGGCTGAGGCCAGACCAAACCGTATGTGATGGAGCACATTCGATGACAGATGAACGTACAACCCTGATCGACCATGGGCAGTTGCCCACCCGCAACCTGGCCGAATGCCTGGCAGTGGATCAAAGGACCTTGGTCAGTGCACTGGCAGGCCAGTTGCCCGACACGCTGATCGAACAACTGGCTACCTGCGCCGAAGAAACATGCTCGCAGGGCCTGTCAAAAAAAATCACGGGGATCGGCCTTGCCCTTGGGCAGTGGCTGGAACCCGCACCTGCGCCCCAGCGCCAGCAGGTGTTGGAGCAGTGCAGTGCACACAGCTCCGATACGGTGCGCAGCTGGGCGGCCTTCGCCCAGGCGCACCTGTCGCGCACGCTCGATCTCGAAGCCGCATTGCTGGCCCAGCTGCATTTTGCTCGCGATGAACATTTTGGTGTGCGCGAATGGGCCTGGATAGCCCTGCGCCCGCGCCTGGCTCAAGCGCTGGATGATGCCCTGGCCCTGCTTGCCCGACATGCCGGCGACAGCAACCCACTGGTACGACGCTTCTGTATCGAGGTGCTGCGCCCACGTGGCGTCTGGTGCGAGCACATCGCCGCACTCAAGCAAGCGCCCGAAGTGGCCGAGCCACTGTTGGTGCCGCGCCTGGCCGAAGCAGACAAGTATGCCCAGGACTCGGTTGCCAATTGGCTCAACGATGCCAGCAAGACTCGGCCCGATTGGGTGATACAGCTGTTCGAACGACATCCGCCGTCATGCAAGGCATCACGGCGGATCCATGCGCGGGCAACTCGTAGCCTGCCCCAATGAAGGGTCAGCGCGAGGTTTCGACGCGCAGCACTTCGGTGTAGATCGCGTCGACCGTCTGGCCGACCTTGAGGTTCTTCATGCGTGCCTGCAGGTCAGGGTTCTCGACCTTGACCACCTGCAGCTTGCCCTCCGGCGGCAACAGGCTCACCTCATGCGTCTTGAGGTCGATCTTCTTGATCTGCGAGGTCACCTTGACCTGGCGGAACGCCTCGCCGCCCGGGTTGGGGTTGTCCGCCGTGGCGCGAATGGTACCGGACTCTTCAGTCGCCTTCGGTGCACCGCCCACTTCGGGATTGAGCACATAGGCCACAGCACGGGTCACGTAGATGTCGACCTGGTCCCCCACTTTGAGGTTGGGCAGCGCCTTGGCCTTTTCCGTGAGCTGGAAGGTCACATCCTTCTTGGCGTCGGGGCCTTTCACCGTGACCTGGCGGCTGGCCAGGTCGATGGCCGTGACCTGCGTGGTGACGTGGCTTTCCAGCGCCTCGCTACCAATGGGAATACCGGCAGCCTGCACCGTGAAGCTGGCGGCGGACGCCAGGGTGGCAAGAGCAACAGCACGAGCGAGAGAACGAATCGGATTCATAGGCCTGCTTCCATGTGATCAAGACCGGATGGGGGCGTGAAATGTTCACGCTCCAACAAGCATAGCCCTTGCCTGGCACATTGCCGGCCCTCCCCCTTGCGACGCGTTTTGTCGTTTTTTTGCCACGAGCGCCCTTGCAACAGCAAATGCGAACTCTTTACACTTGCTTTACATTTACAAATCATTACTATTCGTGACCTCCAAATACAACAAAGAGTCACCTGTAATGGCAAAAAAGTCTGTTGCCCCAGCATCCATTTCCATGCTGGGCCTGTTGGTTGTGCCTGCGGTTCACGCAGCTGTCCAACCTGAATCGCAGGGTTCCCTCGCCTTACCCGCCACTGCCGTCACCAGCGCCTACGAGCAGCAAAGCTACAAGGCCAGCGAAAGCCGCAGCGCCATGAAGATCGACGCCCCGCTGCGCGACATCCCGCAAACCGTCAACGTCGTGCCCGAAAGCGTGATCAAGGACCAGGGTGCGCAGTCCATGGAAGATGTGCTGAAGAACGTGCCCGGCGTAGGCCTGTCCAACGGCGACGGCCAGCGTGACCAGGTGACCATTCGCGGCTTCAGCGCCATTGGCGACATGTACATCGACGGCGTGCGCGACGACGCCCTGTACTTCCGTGACCTGTCCAACATCGAGCGGGTCGAGGTGATCAAGGGCCCTGCCGCCGTGCTGTATGGCCGTGGCTCTTCGGGCGGCCTGATCAACAGCATCAGCAAGAAGCCGAGCTTCACGCCCAAGCGCGAAGTCGGCATGAGCTTCGACAGCGAAGGCAAGCGCCGCACCCAGTTCGACACCGGCTGGGCCGACCCGCAAAGCAACCAGGCCTACCGCGTGACCGGTGCCTTCGAAGACAGCGACACCTTCCGCGACGATGGCTACATCGACCGCAAGGCCATCGCGCCGTCGGCCTACTTCCGCCTCTCCGACGACCTGGAACTGAACCTGGGCGCCACCTACCTGTACGACAAGCGCCTGATCGACTTCGGCATCCCGGCGCTGGGCAACCGCCCGGTAGATGTGGACCGCGACAAGCGCTTCGGCTCCGGCGATGCCGACCAGGACTACGCCCGCAGCGAAGTGTTCTCGCTGACTGCCAGCCTGGACTACCGCATCAACGACGACTTCACCCTGACCAACACCAGCCGGTACTACCGCTACGACCTGGACCGCAACAACACCTTGGCCGACAGCAGCCCGACGCGCTTCGTCACCGCGCCTGACGGCGAACTGCTGGTCAAGCTCAACCGTGGCAACGTCGCCCGCGACGAGTACGGCATGTTCAACCAGACCGAACTCAAGCAGCAGGCGCAGCTTGCCGGCATGCAGCACAACCTGCTGTATGGCGTGGAGGTGGGCTTCCAGGACAAGTACCAGCGGGTGCTGAGCCAGAACAACGTGGCCCAGGTGCCGGTGTATCGCGACGCCCTGGTGCCGGTGCCGGAGCACGCCGCCAACCTGTCGTCCAAGGGCACCAACTTCCAGCAGACCACCGGCCTGTATGTGCAGGACATGATCGAGTTGAACGAGCACTGGAAGGCCCTGGTCGGCGTGCGTTATGACATCTTTGGCCAGGAGTACGACGACGACCGCGCGCAGAACGTAGACCTCGACCGTACAGACAAGACCTGGAGCCCACGTGCCGGCCTGGTCTACCAGCCGGATAACATCCAGTCCTACTATGTGTCGGTCAGCCGCAGCTACCAGCCTTCGGGCGAAGTATTCGCGGTCAGCCCGACCAACCAGCACCTGGAGCCGGAAGAAACCACCAACTACGAAATCGGCGCCAAGTGGGACCTGCTCGACAGCCGCCTGTCGCTGACCGCAGCGGTATTCCGCCTCGAGCGCACCAACATGAAGACCGCCGACCCGGCCAACCCCAACCTGACCGTGCTGGCCGGCGAGCAGCGTACCGACGGCTTCGAAGCCACCGTCAGCGGGCAGCTCACGGACAAGTGGCAGATCTACGCCGGCTACGCCTACCTGGATGCCGAGATCACCAAGTCCAACAGCAAGACCAACGGCGTTGCCAACGAAGGCCAGACCCCTACCCTGACGCCGCGTAACAGCGCCAACGTCTGGCTGGTGCGTACCCTGACCCCGGAATGGCGCGTGGCCGCCGGCGCCAACTACGTCGACGAGCGCTACACCGCACTCGACAACGTGGTGGTGATGCCGGGCTACACCACCTTCGACGCCGCGCTGCTGTACAGCGTGCCGCAGTGGGACGCCGCACTGCGCCTGAAGAACGTGTTCGACCGCGACTACTATGCCTCCGCGCACGGTTCGGTTGACCTGATCACCCCGGGTGCACCGCGTACGCTGGAAGCCAGCTTCAACTACCGCTTCTGATCGTTGCCCCAGGCGCAAGGCCTTGCCATGGTGCAAGGCCTTGCGCTGCATCTGGTGCGACGCAAGCGTTCACCGCTTCGCTTGAATGCAATATCCTGTGCAGAGTATGGCACCGGCCTTGCCGGTGTTCGCGGCGGGGAGTCCTGCGCCTCGGTAAGGAGAGCATATGAGCAGTAAACCGATTCGCCCTTACATGTCCTGGGCGCTGACCACCCTGCTCGCCTTCAGCCTGGCACTCACCGCCGGCTGCTCCAGCAAAGCCGGCAAGGCCAGGTACGCGACGCCCGCAACGGGCTCCAACTGCTTCGCCAAAGCCGTCCCCACCACCGGCGAAGGCGGCCTCGCGTGGGGCAATACGCTGAGCATTGCCCGGCAGAAATCGCTGAACAACTGCGTGCGTTATGCAAGCCGGTCAGGGGGCACACCGAAGACGTGCCAGGTGGTGATGGCCAAGTGCAAGAACTGAGCACTTGGCCCGTGGGCTCAACCTCTAATGATCACCACTTCAAGGTACTCACTCGGCACCACCAACGACGATGCGCCGCCCACATTGCTTTCATTCAGCAATTGCGCCAGATCCCGCTCCAGTGCCCCGGCCGCTTCCGGCTCCAGCGAGGCAAACGCCTTGTGCACCGGCCCGTACCAGGTGCGGAACACCTCGATGAAATGCGCCGCCGAGCGATAGCGGAAGTTGAAGTGCTGGCGGCTGACCTTCAATTCGCCCAGCGCCTCCTCGAACATCACACGCAACTGTTCTTCATCACCCCAGCGTGAAGGCGGCAGAGCCCCGGCTGGTGGCGGTACATGTCGCCCGAGGGTCTTGAACATCTGCCCGACGAACCCTTGCGGGGTCCAGTTGGCCAGGCCGATCCGGCCACCGGGCCGGCACACCCGGCCCAGTTCACGCGCGGCCTGGGCCTGGTCGGGCGCGAACATCACGCCGAAGGTGGACAGCACCGCATCGAATGTTCCATCGGCAAACGGCAGCGCTTCGGCATCGGCAGTCTGGAACACCACATTGAGGTGCTCGGCCCGCGCACGTTCTTCACCGCGCTTGAGCAGCTCGGGCACATAGTCGGTGGAGGTGACACGGCAGCCGCGCCGGGCAGCAGCCAGGGTGGCATTGCCGTTGCCGGCGGCGACATCCAGCACCTGCTCGTCCCAGCGCAGGTCACAGGCTTCGGCCAGGCGCTCGCCAACCAGTTGCAGGGTGGTGCCGATTACCGCGTAGTCGCCACTGGCCCACGCGGCTTGCTGGCGGGCTTTGAGGGCATTGGTATCCAAAGGGGTGCTCATGGTCTGCGCCTTCTTGTTGTGCGCGGCCGAGGTCCTTCTGGCGGTCAACGCGCCATGGATCGAGGGGATGGGAGCAAAACGCTACGCGCCTGGCAGGCGAAGCGGCAAGACAGATTGGGGATAGCGGTTATTTGAAACCGATATATGAAGGCGATCGACGTCGTTGTAGGAGCGGCCTTGTGTCGCGATGGGCCGCAAAGCGGCCCCGGCAATATCAGCTTCAATGCCAAAACGGGGGCCGCTTTGCGGCCCATCGCGACACAAGGCCGCTCCTACAGGAGTAACGCGTGGTCAGGCCAGTTTGGCCCGGGCCGCGTGCAGCTTCTTGTAGCTTTCGATCAGGCGCAGGTGGCGATCGAGGCCTTCGAGCTTCATGCTGGTCGGGGTCAGGCCATGGAAACGCACGCTGCCGTCCACCGAACCCAGCACCGCGTCCATGCGCGGGTTACCGAACATGCGGCGGAAGTTGGCTTCGTAGTCGTCCATTTCCAGTTCGTCGTCCAGCAGCACTTCCAGCACCACGTTCAGCGCCTGGTAGAACAGGCCGCGCTCGACGGTGTTGTCGTTGAACTGCAGGAACGCCTCGACCAGTTCCTTGGCGTCCTCGAAGCGCTGTACCGCCAGGCAGATCAGCAGCTTCAACTCGAGAATCGTCAGCTGGCCCCACACCGTGTTCTCGTCGAACTCCACGCCGATCAGCGTGGTGATGGTGGTGTAGTCATCCACATCGCAGTTGTCCAGGCGCTTGAGCAGCAGCTTGAGGGAACGGTTGTCCAGGCTGTGCAGGTTGAGGATGTCGGCGCGGAACGACAAGGCGCGGTTGGTGTTGTCCCAGATCAGGTCCTCGACCGGGTAGATCTCCGAGTAACCCGGCACCAGGATGCGGCAGGCGGTGGCGCCAAGGTTGTCGTACACCGCCATGTACACTTCCTTGCCCAGGTCCTCGAGGATGCCGAACAGGGTCGCGGCTTCCTGCACGTTGGAGTCCTCGCCGTGGCCGGAGAAGTCCCACTCGACGAACTCGAAGTCGGCCTTGGCACTGAAGAACCGCCACGACACCACGCCACTGGAGTCGATGAAGTGCTCGACGAAGTTGTTCGGCTCGGTCAGCGCGTGGCTTTCGAAGGTCGGTTGCGGCAGGTCGTTCAAGCCTTCGAAGCTGCGGCCCTGCAGCAGTTCGGTGAGGCTGCGCTCCAGCGCCACTTCCAGGCTCGGGTGGGCACCGAACGAGGCGAACACGCCACCGGTGCGTGGGTTCATCAAGGTCACGCACATGACCGGGAACTCGCCCCCCAGCGACGCATCCTTGACCAGCACCGGGAAGCCCTGCTCTTCCAGGCCCTGGATGCCGGCGACGATAGCCGGGTACTTGGCCAGCACTTCCTGCGGCACATCCGGCAGGCACAGCTCGCCTTCGAGGATTTCACGCTTCACGGCGCGCTCGAAGATTTCCGACAGGCACTGCACCTGCGCCTCGGCCAGGGTGTTGCCGGCGCTCATGCCGTTGCTGAGGAACAGGTTCTCGATCAGGTTGGACGGGAAGTACACCACCTGCTGGTCGGACTGGCGCACGAACGGCAACGAACAGATGCCGCGCGCGGTGTTGCCCGAGTTGGTGTCGTACAGGTGCGAGCCACGCAACTCGCCGTCCGGGTTGTAGATTGCCAGGCAGTGCTCATCGAGGATCTCGGCCGGCAGCGCATCGCGCGGGCCGGGTTTGAACCACTGCTCGTTCGGGTAGTGCACGAACGACGCGTTGGCCAGGTCCTCGCCCCAGAACTGGTCGTTGTAGAAGAAGTTGCAGTTCAGCCGCTCGATGAACTCGCCCAGCGCCGAGGCCAGCGCGGCCTCCTTGGTCGCGCCCTTGCCGTTGGTGAAGCACATCGGCGACTGGGCGTCGCGCACATGCAGCGACCACACGTTGGGCACGATGTTGCGCCACGAGGCGATCTCGATCTTCATCCCCAGCCCGGCGAGGATGCCCGACATGTTGGCGATGGTCTGCTCCAGCGGCAGGTCCTTGCCGGGGATGTAGGTGCTGGTGTCCGCCACCGGCATCAGCAGGCCCTGGGCATCGGCATCGAGGTTGTCGACCACTTCGATCACGAACTCGGGGCCGGTCTGCACCACCTTCTTCACCGTGCAGCGGTCGATGGAGCGCAGGATGCCTTGGCGGTCCTTCTCGGAAATATCCTCGGGCAGTTCGACCTGGATCTTGAAGACCTGGTTGTAGCGGTTTTCCGGGTCGACGATGTTGTTCTGCGACAGGCGAATGTTTTCGGTGGGGATGTCGCGGGTCTGGCAGTACAGCTTGACGAAGTAAGCCGCGCACAAGGCCGAAGACGCCAGGAAATAGTCGAACGGCCCCGGGGCCGAGCCATCACCCTTGTAGCGGATCGGTTGGTCGGCGATCACCGTGAAGTCGTCGAACTTGGCTTCGAGACGGAGATTGTCGAGAAAATTGACCTTGATTTCCATGCGGGATTACCGTGATTTAAGCGTGCAAAACGAAATTGGCCGGCATTATCCGGGTTTTCGCTGCGGAAGTCCTCCTCGCCTCCAAATGCGCTTTCTTGTAGGAGCGGCCTTGTGTCGCGATGGGCCGCAAAGCGGCCCCTTACAATACTGCATGCTGCCAAGATCCCGGGGCCGGTGCGCGCCCCACCGCGACACAAGGCCGCTCCTACAGGCGATAGCGCACATCGCCGCTTGCGCATTTCACCGAATTGCTTGCCTGATCCTCTGAACCTGCCCCCGCCAGCAGACCAGCGGTCACCCCGCTGTGCTAGCGTTTCTGCACTGGGGAGCACCGTATTCCCCGATCAGAAGAAACCAAGCGACAGCAACCGTTGACGGGCAGGTGAACCATGGAACTACGCATCAACCAGAAGACCTACCAGGTCGAGGCAGACGCCGACACGCCCCTGCTGTGGGTGATCCGCGATGACCTGGGGCTGACCGGCACCAAGTATGGCTGCGGCCTGGCCCAGTGCGGCGCCTGTTCGGTGCTGGTGGACGGCAACGTGGTGCGCGCCTGCGTCACCCCGGTGGCCGGCGTGGTCGGGCGCGAGGTGACCACCATCGAGGCGATCGAGGCCGATGCCGTCGGCAAACGGGTGGTCGCGGCCTGGGTCGAGCACCAGGTGGCCCAGTGCGGCTACTGCCAGTCCGGCCAGGTAATGGCGGCCACGGCGCTGCTCAAGCACACGCCCAAGCCCAGTGACGCGCAGATCGAGGCAGCCATGGTCAACCTGTGCCGCTGCGGCACCTACAACGCCATCCATGCCGCCGTGCATGAGCTGGCCCAAGGGGAGAAGGCCTGATGAACACACCTGTCGATACCCCCGCCGAACTGCTCAAGCTGCAACTGGGCGAAACGGTCAACCTGTCGCGTCGGCGCTTTCTTGCCGGCACGGCTGTCGGTGCCCTGGTGCTGGGCTTCGGCCTGCCCATGGGGTCGGCCCGCGTACAGGCAGCCGCCGCAGCAACCCCGGAGCGCGGTACCCAGGTGCCGGCGTTTCTGGAGATCCGCCCGGACGGCAAAGTGCGCCTGCTCAGCCCGTTCATGGAAGGTGGCCAAGGCCCCTTCACCGCCATGGCGCAGATCGTTGGTGAAGAGCTGGACGTCGACCCGGCCAATTTCGTTGTCGACAGCGCGCCGCCCGGCGAAGCCTATGTAGTGATGGAAAATGGCATGCGCATCACCGGCGGCAGCATGTCGGTGCGCATGAGCTACCCGACCATGCGCCGCCTGGGCGCCCTCGCCCGGGCCATGCTGCTGCAGGCGGGCGCCGAGCAGCTGGGCGTGCCGGTCGAAGAACTCTCCACCACGCCGGGCCACGTGGTACATACCACGACTGGCCGCTCCATCCCCTACGGTGAACTGGCCGGGCGGGCCATGGACCTGCCGGTGCCGGACCCGGCCAGCGTCAAGCTGCGCGACCCCAGCCAGTTTCGCTGGATCGGCAAGCCGGTACGTCGCCTGGATGCCTACGACAAATCCACCGGCAAGGCTGTGTACAGCATCGATATCAAGGTCGACGGCATGCTCCACGCTGCCGTGCAGCACGCGCCGCGCCTGGGCATGACCGTCGGCAGCCTGCGCAATGAAGACCAGGTCAAGGCCATGAAGGGCGTGCATTCGGTGCATCAGCTGCCGGGTGCCGTGGCCGTGGTTGCCGAACGCTGGTGGCACGCCAAGCGCGCGGTCGAAGCCATCCAGGTGGACTGGAAGGAGCCCGCGGCCGACAGCCCGGTACGGCCAATGCCGGCCGACTTCTCCAGCGATGGCTGGCGCGAGCACCTGGCCACGGTCACGGGCCCGGCGCGCTACGACGAAAACCAGGGCGATGTGGCCGGCATGCTGGCCAGTGCCAAGACCCGGGTCGAAGCAACCTACCACAACCAGTACCTCAACCACGCCCAGCTGGAACCGCCGTCGGCACTGGCGCGCTTCAACCCGGACGGCACCCTGGAGGTGTGGCTGCCCAACCAGGCACCGGACATGTTCCGTGACGACATTGCCAAGCGCACCGGCCTGGCCCCGGCGCAGATCACCCTGCATTCACCGTTGCTGGGCGGTTTCTTTGGCCGCCACTTCTTGTACGACTCGGCCAACCCCTACCCACAGGCCATTGCATTGGCCAAGGCGGTCGGCCGGCCGGTGAAACTTATCTGGAGCCGCGAAGAGGAATTCCTCCGCGATGTGCTGCGCCCGGTCGCCGTGGTGAAGTTCCGCGCCGGGCTGGATGCCGACGGCCTGCCGGTGGCAATCGAAGCCGTGAGCGCCACCGAAGGCCCGACCGAAGCCATCGCTGGCAAGCAAGGCGAAAAACTCGACCCGACCGCGCTCGAAGGGCTGTCGGGCAAGTCCTACGCCATCGCCAACAAGCGCATCGCGCAGATCTACGTGAAAGGCCCGGCCATGCTCGGCTACTGGCGCTCGGTGGGCAACTCGCTGAACGACTTCTTCTATGAGTCGTTCCTCGACGAACTGGCCGACAAAGGCGGCAAGGACCCGTTCGAACTGCGCCTGCACCTGCTGCGCGACAACCAGCGCCTGACCAACCTGTTGCAGGCCGTCGCCGAACTGTCCGGCGGCTGGAAACGTGGGCCGTTCACTGCCGAGGATGGCAGCAAGCGAGCGCGCGGCGTGGCCATGGCCTCGCCGTTCGGCTCGGAGGCAGCGGTCATTGCCGAGGTGTCGATCGAGAATGGCCAGGTCAAGGTGCACGACATCTGGCAGGCCATCGACCCGGGCAGCATCGTCAACCCGGCGATCATCGAGCATCAGGTCAACGGCGCCGTCGCCCTGGGCCTGTCGCAGACACTGCTGGAAGAAGCGGTATACGTGGATGGCAAGCCGCGCGCGCGCAACTACGACCTGTACCCGATCTTGCCGCCGTCGCGCATGGCCAGGGTGCATGTGCGCATTGTCGAAAGCGGGGCGAAGATGGGTGGCATCGGCGAGCCACCGTTGCCCGCGGTGGCACCGGCGGTGGCCAACGCAGTCGCACAGTTGACCGGCCAGCGCGTGCGCAGTCTGCCATTGAGCCGCCATACCTTCAGCTGAGCAGACAAGGACGCCCCATGACCCACCGTTTCGCAAGAACCGCTGGCTGGCTGGCGCTGCCGTGCCTGGTCGCGGCAGGCCTGCTGGCCTGGTACGTCACCCGCGAGCCCGCCTCGCCATTTGCCGATGCGCAGGCCACCACTGCCGACCCGGCTTTGGTCAGCCGTGGCGAGTACGTGGCCCGCCTCAGCGACTGCGTGGCCTGCCACAGCCTGCCGGACGGCAAACCGTTCGCCGGCGGGCTGGAAATGGCCACCCCGCTGGGAGCAATCCACGCCACCAACATCACCCCCGACCGCGACACCGGCATCGGTGGCTACAGCCTGGCCGACTTCGACCGTGCCGTGCGTCAGGGCGTCGCGCCCGGTGGCCGGCGGCTGTACCCGGCCATGCCCTACCCGTCCTACGCCAAGCTCAGCGATGACGATGTAAAGGCGCTGTACGCCTTCTTCATGCAGGGCGTGCAACCCGTGCAACAGGCCAACCTTGCCAGCGACATTCCCTGGCCGCTGAACTGGCGCTGGCCCATTGCCATGTGGAACGGCCTGTTCGCCGCCACCACGCCATACGCCGACCAGGCCGGGCAGGATGCCCAGTGGAACCGCGGCGCCTACATCGTCCAGGGCCCTGGCCACTGTGGCAGCTGCCATACGCCACGCGGCCTGGCCTTCAACGAAAAGGCCCTGGATGACAGCGGCAAGCCGTTCCTCGCTGGTGCCCTGCTCGATGGCTGGTATGCACCGAGCCTGCGTGCCGACCCTAACACCGGGCTGGGGCGCTGGAGCGAGGCCGAGATCGCGCAGTTCCTCAAGACCGGGCGCAACCGGCATGCGGTGGTATTCGGCTCGATGACCGAGGCATTCAACAACTCCACGCAGTTCATGAGTGACGACGACCTGGCCGCCATCGCCCGCTACCTGAAGTCGCTGCCCGGCGACCCGCAACGCGACGGTGAGCCGTGGCAGTACCAGGCCGAAACGACGGCGGCGCGGCTCGACAGCCCTGGGGCGCATACCTATGTAACCCGCTGTGCGTCGTGCCACGGCCTGGACGGCAAGGGCCAGGCCGAATGGATGCCGCCTTTGGCCGGCGCTACTTCGGCACTGGCCAAGGAAGACGCCTCGGCGATCAATATCACCCTCAATGGTTCGCAGCGGGTGGTGACGGCCGGGTTGCCCGATGCCTATCGCATGCCGGCCTTCCGTGAGCAATTGAGTGATCAGGAAATTGCTGATGTGCTGGGTTTCGTGCGCAGTGCCTGGGGGAACAATGGTGGCGCGGTGAATGCCCAGGCGGTGGGCAAGTTGCGTGGGCATACCGACCCGGCCAGCAGTAGCCCGATCATTTTGCATATGCGATGAATTTGGTGGCTGTACCGGCCTCTTCGCGGGTGAACCCGCTCCCACAGGTACTGCACAGGTCTTAGGGGTGATGCAAATCCTGTGGGAGCGGGTTCACCCGCGAAGAGGCCGGTACAGCCACCCATGAACACCAGGCTTTACCGGAGTACCCATGGAAAGCATCGACCTGCTGGTCCTGCGCACCACCCGAGACTGGCTCGCCGCCGGCCACCGCACCCTGCTCGCCACGGTCGCCCGCACCTGGGGCTCTTCCCCCCGCCCAGTGGGCTCGATGATGGCCCTGCGCAGTGACGGCCGTGTGGTTGGCAGTGTTTCTGGCGGCTGCATCGAGGACGACCTCATTCACCGCTACACCAGTGCCTACGGCGGCCCCGGCATGCCCGGCGGCCTTCCCCAGGTGGTGCGCTATGGCGTCAGCGCCGACGAGGCCCACCGCTTCGGCCTGCCCTGTGGCGGCACCCTCGAACTGGTGCTGGAATTCGCCCCGTCGCTGCCACACGTGGAGCAACTGCTCGCCGGCCTCGACGGCGGCAATCTGGTACGCCGTGGGCTCGACCTGCGCAGCGGCGAGGCCAGCCTCACCGCCACCACCACGCCCGAACTGTTCAGCTTCGATGGCCAGCACATGCTCAGCACCCTTGGCCCCGGCTACCGCCTGCTGCTGATCGGTGCCGGCGCGCTGGCCGAATACCTGGCGACCATGGCCCTGTTCAATGGCTTCAGCGTTTCACTGTGCGACCCGCGCCCCGAGTACACGGCAGGCTGGAACGTTGCCGGCGTCAACCACCTGGCCGGCATGCCGGACGACGTGGTCCGCGCCTTCGCCCCAGACCTGCGCAGCGCCATCGTCGCCGTCAGCCACGACCCCAAGCTGGACGACCTGGCCCTGCTCGAAGCCCTGCACAGCCCGGCATTCTACATCGGTGCCATCGGCTCACGGCGCAACAGCCAGCTGCGCCGCGAGCGGCTGATCGAACACTTTGGCGAAAGCGAAGCGTCGTTGCAGCGCCTGCACGGCCCTATCGGCATTTATATCGGTAGCAAGACCCCGGCCGAGATTGCCGTCAGCGTCATGGCCGAGATCCTCGCGGCGAAGAACGATGTCACCCTGCCCGGCGCAGTCAGCGTGACCCGGGCCAAGGAAGCCGAGCAACTGGCCCGGTCCTTGTAGGAGCGGCCTTGTGTCGCGATGGGGCGCGAAGCGGCCCCGGCGATATCTGCGGCGAAGCTGAAAACAGGGGGCGCTGCGCGCCCCATCGCGACACAAGGCCGCTCCTACAAGGACCGCATACCAGGCTGCTATTTATTGCCAACGCTCCAGGTTTTGCTGCAACAGCTGCTCCGGCAACGCTCCGGCAACGATCTTTTCCATCTCCCTCGCCAGCGCCTCACGCAGCTTCGGCTGGTTGCAGGGCGAGTCATGCGACAGCGCCAGGTACAGCCCTTCGCTGGATATCGGTGGCTCCAGCACCTGCAAAGTGTCGGCAATCCCCAATGTGCGCGCCAGCGCCAAGCCGGGATACTGCTCGTACACCACATAATCGCTGCGCTTGTGCATCAACTTCTCGAATGCCTGCCTGGCACCGGGTACCGCTTCGAGGGTGAGGTTGGTCCTGGCGTAGTCGTCGAACTGCTGGCCGTGGCTGTTGTTGACCAGCGTGCCACCTTTGCGCCCCTTCAGGTCGGCCCATTGCCGGTAGGCAAAGGTATTGTCCTGGCGCACCCAGACAACACTTGGGGTATGCAGGAATGCCGGGGCAATGAAGTCCATCTGTTGCCGGCGGGCCTCGGTCAGGAAATACCCGGCCATCAGATCGATCCGGCCCGTGCGCACTTCTTCCTGGGCGCGCGACCACGGCCCGCCGTAGACCACCTCGATTTCCAGCCCCAGCTGCTTGCCCAGGTACTTGAGCAGGTCGGCATTGGCACCGATCAGTTGCTCGGGGTTCTGCGGGTCGCGCCACAGGTAGGGGGGGTATTCCGGGTTGCCGGTGGCAGTCAGCCGCCGGCATTCCTCATGCGCTACCGCCGCCAGCGGCAGCAGCAGGCACGGCAGCAGCAACAAGGCGTGGCGAAAGCAGCGCTCGATCATCGACAACCCTCGGCACATGTGACATCCGCAGACCCGGAGCGGTGGCCAAAGGCTGCCACATCCTGTGGTCGACTGCAGCACCCATCTGTGCGTGCTGTAGACAGTCTGGACCATGTATGGCCATCAGGTTGGCCTTTTATCGGCCAGAAGGAGCGGCCCTCGTACTTCAGGCCCCCTGCCGGCGCATCGCCAGGATCGCTGCGCCAAAACCGATGAAGGTGGTGCCCACCACCCGGCTGACCCAGCGCGACAGCGACGGCCGGGTCAGCACGCCCTTGGCCCGCGCCGCCAGCGCGGCATACAGACTCAGCGAAACCAGCGACAACGCCACGAATATCCCGGTCAGGATCAGGAACTGCGGCAGCAGCGCCGCCCCCTGGTCGATGAACTGCGGGAACAGTGCGGTGAAGAACATGGTCGCCTTGGGGTTGGTCACTGCCGTGAGGAAGGCCGACTTGTAGAGCTTCAGCGGCGTGGGCCGGACCTTGGCCACACCCTCTGCGGCGCCCTGCGCCAGCATCGGGCTCTTTTTCAGCAATTGCCGCGCCCCCAGGTAGAACAGGTAGCCCGCCCCCAGGATCTTCACGGCGTTGAACAGCATTTCGGAACTGGCCAGCAGCGCGCCCAAGCCCAGCATGGCTGCAGCAGAAAGGCAGAACAGGCCCGAACCATTGCCCAGCGACGACCAGATCGCGCTGCGCTGGCCATGGGCCAGGCTGTTGTTGATGGCCATCAGGGTGGCAGGGCCGGGGCTGGCGATCGCGATGGCAGCGACCAGGGTAAAGGCAAACAGCGAGTGAGAATCCATTTTCAGGCTCGTCAGACAATCAGGAAAGGCCGCGCACTGGGTGCGCAGGTTCAGTCGGCATTCTGCCGCTTGGCCGCCTTCTTGGCGATAGCCTTCATCCGCGTTGCCGCCCGCTGCACGGTGGCCATCTTCTCGGGGCGTTTCATGCCCCGCCATTTGCGGATTTCGTCACGGGTGCGGCCGCAGCTCACGCACAACTCGCTATTGAGCTGGCACAGCGAGACGCAAGGGTTATCGATGTCTTTGGCCATGCCGCCACTCAGCCGGGCATTTCTGCCCGCGCACGCTCGGCGGCGCCGTGGAACACCTGGCGCACTTCCTCGGCCTTGATCTTGCTGACCGACCTGGCGGCCAGCAGCTCGTCGACCACGCGCAAGCCCTGTTCCAGGGCGGTGGCCAGTTGCTCGGGGTCGGAGGCGTCAGCGATATCACCCAGATAAGGAGCGATGAGATACACGTAACGGTCCTGCAGCTTGAGCGCTTCCAGCGCGTCGAGGGCTTTCTGGAACCGATCGGCAGCGGCAGGGCTCATGCTCAATTTATCGAAATGAATCAGGCTCACACGGTCAGTGGCCATTTGGACGAATCTCCGTTTCCTGGTACGGCCAGGCCCACAAGCAGCAGCGCGTCTACGGTGCTCGGATGTGCAGGCCCGGGGAATGCCCATCAGGGTACCAGAACGCGAAGCAGAAAGGGCCATCGCCCCCAGAACTAAAAGTATTTGGCAGGTCGCGTAATGGACGCCCCGGGGCGTTATCGGGACAGGAGCCGCCGTTTCGTGCGCAGGATAATCCCGCCAGCAATCTCCCCGCCGAGGCAGTCATCGAACTCGGTAGCCCACACAACAACAAGCCTGCACCTGCAGGTAAGCCAGAAAGGGGCCTCATCATTCATGGCAAAGGAACACATCACCGAAACGCTCGACCTTGGCGTGACGGACCCCTCGAAAACCGCGGAAGCGCGCCAGGACCGGCGTTTCGAGGGCAAGCTCGACTGGATCGTCTTTGGTTTCACCAGCCTCCTGGCAATCGCTTTCGTCCTCTGGGGCTTCCTCAACCAGGCCAGCCTCGCCAGCAGCGCCTCCAGCGCGCAATCCTGGGTCATTCTCAACTTCGGCTGGTTCTTCGTGCTCACCTCCACGCTGTTCGTGGTGTTCGTGCTGTGGCTGGCGGCCAGCCGTTACGGCCGGGTCCCGCTGGGCCGTGATGGCGAACAGCCAGAATTCCGTACGGTGTCGTGGGTGGCGATGATGTTCAGCGCCGGCATGGGCATCGGCCTGATGTTCTTCGGCGTTGCCGAACCGCTGTCGCACTATGTGTCGCCACCGCCCGGGACGGCCACCGGGCAGTCCAGCGAAGCGATGCAGGTGGCCATGGCCACCACGCTGTTCCACTGGACCCTGCACCCCTGGGCCATGTACGCCATCGTCGGCCTGGTGATTGCCTATGGCACCTTCCGTCGCGGCCGCTCGCAGCTGATTTCCGCCGCCTTCCGGCCGTTGATCGGCAAGCATGCCAACGGCCCGCTCGGCCGCCTGATCGACATGATGGCGATCTTCGCCACGCTGTTCGGCTCGGCGGCCTCGCTGGGCCTGGGCGCGCTGCAGATCGCCGGTGGCCTGGAGTACAACGGCTGGATCGAAAGCCCCGGCAAGCTGTTCTACATCTCGATCATCACCCTGCTGACCATCGCCTTCGTCACCTCGGCGGTGTCGGGCATCGGCAAGGGCATCCAGTGGCTGTCCAACACCAACATGGTGCTGGCGCTGGTGCTGGCGCTGTTCGTGTTCATGGTCGGCCCGACCCTGCTGATGCTCAACCTGCTGCCAACCTCGATCGGCATCTACGTCAAGATGCTGCCGGAAATGATGGCCCGCACCAACGCCAGCGGCGGTGAGCAGATGAACAGCTGGCTGGCCGGCTGGACCGTGTTCTACTGGGCCTGGTGGATTTCCTGGACGCCGTTCGTGGGCATGTTCATCGCCCGCATCAGCCGCGGCCGCACCATCCGCCAGTTCGTTACCGGGGTGCTGCTGGTACCGAGCCTGGTCAGCCTGGTGTGGTTCACCATCTTTGGCGGCGCGAGTATCGACGCCCTGCGCGAAGGCGCCTTCCAGCTGGCCAATGGTGCGGTCAACAGCAACCACGCGCTGTACCAGTTGCTGGACAGCTACCCGCTGGCCTCGGCGACATCGGTGCTGGTGATGGTTCTGGTGGGTATCTTCTTCGTCTCCGGTGCCGATGCGGCCTCGCTGGTGATGGGCACGCTGTCGGAACACGGCACCACCACGCCATCGCGACGTACGGTGATCTTCTGGGGTGCGCTGACCGGTACGGTGGCGGCGATCATGCTGGCAATCGGCGACCCGCGCGACCCCGGCGAGGCGCTGACCGGCCTGCAGAACCTGACCATCGTCGTGGCCCTGCCGTTCGTGGTGGTGATGGTGCTGCTGTGCCTGGCGCTGTACCGCGACCTGCGCAAGGACCCGATGATGCTGCGCCACCTGCGCGGCAACGAACTGATCGAGAAGGCCGTGCTGTATGGCGCGGTGAAGCATGGCGAAGAGTTCTACATCGTGGTGCAGGAGAAGAAGACTTCGGCCAAGCCGGCGTCGGCAGAGGCCGAGGTGACCGGCAACTGATCGGGCAAGCCTGCTCCCACAGGGACCGCGTGAGCCGGAGCCTGCGCCGTACCTTGTGGGAGCGGGTTTACCCGCGAAGCAGGCGGCGCGGTGGATGGCACCGGCTTTGCCGGTGTTCGCGGCTAAAGCCGCTCCTACACAGGTACGGCGCAGGTTTCAGGTGCCCAATCAATCGCGCAGGAAGCTTTCCTCGAACGGGTAATGGGTCAACAGCTCATACCCGTCCTCGGTCACCAGCAACTGGTTTTCCAGCTTGATCCCGTCATGCCCACCCACTTCGCCCACATAGGCCTCCACGCACAAGGCCATGCCCGGCTGCAGTTCGCCTTCGTAGCCATAGGACTCGAGGTCTTCCGGGTAACGAATGCTCGGGTACTCATCGCATAGCCCCACCCCATGGAACATCACGCCGTAACGCTGCGCGCGGCAGCTCTCGGGCAAGCGGTGGCCGTTGCGGGTAAGTTCGGTGAAGCGCACGCCAGGCTTGACCATTTCGGCGTTGACATGGATGTGCTCATGGGCAATGCGGTACAGGCGCTTCTGCTCTGCCGTGGGCTCCAGGCCACCGCAGATCCAGCTGCGCGACATGTCCACGCAGAAGCCATATACACCAATCAGGTCGGTGTCGAACGACAACAGGTCACCATCACCGAGCACCCGCGGGCCGGACTCCTGGAACCAGGGGTTGGTACGCGGGCCAGAGCTGAGGATGCGGGTTTCGATCCATTCGCCGCCGCGGCGGATATTGCCGCTGTGCAGCGCCGCCCACACATCGTTCTCGGTGGCCCCGGCACGCATGGCCTGGCGCATTTCGGCCACCGAGGCTTCGCAGGAAGCCACGGCGCAGCGCATGGCGAGGATTTCGTCGGGGCCTTTGATCAGCCGGGCGAATTCGATCACTTCCTGGCCATTGTGCACCTGTACGCCGAGCGCATCGAGGGCGCGCAGGCCGGCGACTTCGATGCGGTCCACGGCCAGGCGGCGGTTGTTGCCGACATGGGTGCGCAGCAGTTCGTCGACCTGGGCGCAGAAGCGCCGGGCGTGCTCCTCGGTGCGGTCACCGGTTTCGAAATAGAAGAACGAAGCGCCACTGCGCAGTTCGCTGACCAGCGGCAAATGCGCGGACAGGTGATCGCAGCCATGGAAATCCCACAGCACCACATGGCCGCTGGCGGCGACGAAACAGGCACGCGCGGGATTGTGGGTGGTCCACAGCTGCATGTTGGTGGTGTCGGTGGCATAGCGGATGTTCAGTGGGTCGAACAGCAGGATGCCACCCAGGTCGCGGGCCACCAGCTGCTCGCGAATACGCTGCAGGCGGTACTCGCGCATGGTTGGCAGGTGCGGCGCCTGCAGGCCGAGGGCAGCCCACTCGGCAAAGGCCAGCGGCGTAGGGCCGATTTCGGTGCGGTCGTTGTCATCGACCGAACCGTCGGCCTTGAGCGCAGCGGCGCGCTGGCGCGACGGGTCGATACGGCGGGCATTGGCGGGGATCGAGAACGGCGATGTCATCATGGCGTGCGGATTTCCTGGTTCTTGTTGTCTGGAAAACAGCGATGCATCGGGGTTGACGTACGCTCCATCGTGCGTTGATGCGCCTGCTCGTTCGATCAGTCCCTTTGAATGAACAGCGGAGCCCCCAATTGCTACCCGAGTCTAGGGCGGGGCTGCGAGCCGATACATCGACATTTTCTAGGGCTTATTGATTACAAAAACTCATGGTCAAGCACGCCCACCCCGATCAGCCCCCGATCAAGATGCCTTCACTGCCGTAATCATCCCTTCAACGCCGCCTCTATCTTGGCCACATCGATCTTGCCCATCTGCATCATGGCCTCGAACGCCCGCTTGGCCGCCGCCCGGTCGGGGTGCCCGATGGCTTCGATGAGGATGCGCGGGGTGATCTGCCACGAAATCCCCCATTTGTCCTTGCACCAGCCGCAGACGCTGGCCTCGCCGCCATTGCCGACAATGGCATCCCAAAAGCGGTCGGTCTCGGCCTGATCCTCGGTGCTGACCTGAAATGAAAACGCCTCGCAGTGCGTGAAGGCCTTGCCTCCATTGAGCCCCACGCAGGGAATGCCCATGACGGTGAATTCGACCGTGATCACGTCGCCCTCCTTGCCCGACGGGTAGTCACTCGGCGCCTTGTGCAGCGCGATTACCTTGCTGTCGGGGAAGACGCTGGCGTAGAAGTTTGCTGCCTCCTCGGCATCATTGTCGTACCAGAGGCAGATGGTGTTCCTGGCAGTCATGGCCTTGCTCCATGAGCGAATGTGAGCCCATGAGTCTAGCCCCGGCAAGCAGGGTGAACTCACAGGATCGACAAGGGGTACTCCACGACATTTGCCTCATTGGCAATGCAGCAAAGCCAAGCCGGGTCCTGCAACATCCTGCAGACATTTCCGACGTCAGGTAGTGAACCCGCCTACAAAAAAACGGTCTTTCGCTGACGGTCAACTCACCGACCGGTTCATCGGCCCAGTCACCGGGCCTACTTTTGTCCTGTTTCAGCGAAGACCCAACATGCCCGATTCCCGCCCAACTGCTTCCGCCCTCACTGCCCTGCGCGGCGGCCTGATCGCCACCCTGGTGGCCCTTGCCGCACCGGTGCACGCCGAAGAGCCTGCCAGCGACGCACGCTGGGTCAGCGACAGCCTGAGCACCTATGTGCGCAGCGGCCCCACCGATGGCCACCGCATTGTCGGTACGCTCAAGTCCGGGCAGAAGCTGACCCTGATCGGCAGCCAGGGCAACTACAGCCAGGTGCGCGGGCAGAACGGCGATGTGGTGTGGATTCTCAGCAACGACCTGCAGTCAGTGCCAGGCCAGAGCGAGCGCCTGCCGCAGCTCGATGCCCAGGTCGCGGACCTGACCGGGCAGTTGAAGAACATCGACGACAGCTGGAAGAGCCGCGTGCAGGGCATGCAGGAAACCCTGGATTCACGCAAGAAGCTGATCGACGAACTGGAGGCGCGCAACAAGGCCCTGAATGAACAGCTAGACCAGAGCCAGTCGCAACTGCGCGATACCCAGGCCCGCCTGGGGGACGAGAACAAGCAGGTGATGATGCGCTACATGGTGTATGGCGGCAGCATTGCCGGCGCGGGCTTGCTGGCGGGGCTGATCCTGCCGGCGCTGACCCGTGGGCGCAGGAAGAACGATCGCTGGTTCTGACTGGGCTTTCCTGCACTGGCCTCTTCGCGGGTAAACCCGCTCCCACAGGTACCGCGCTGGCCTTGAGTCTGTTGGAGATGCTGTGGGAGCGGGTTTACCCGCGAAAGGGCCAGGAAGCGCTTATCTGCTACGTGCCTTGTTGTAGATAGTCTTGGCCTGGTCGGCCGAGGCCTGACACTGCTTCATATCACCCTTGCTCTGAGCATCCTTGGCATTTTGCAGGTGGACTTTGAAGTCATGGGCCATGCCGCCATGCATTGCCTGGCCACTGGCCTTGTCGAAATCCTCAAGTTCCTTGATCTTGGCCGCACAGTTGCTCGCCGGGTCTGCGTGTGCGGCAAAACTGAGGACCGAGGCAATCACCAGCAAGGGTATGCATTTCGTGGATTTCATGGAGCGTTCTCCTGGAAAACCTGAAGGGTCGTCGAGATGACATTGGCTCGACGCAGCAAACAGCATAGTCGGCCATACGCCCCAGCGCCTCGGCTCGGCCCGGGGGCTATGCCCCCTCGGCAAACAGGAAATCGATGAACACCCGCACCCGCAGCGGCATGTGCCGGGCCTGGGGGTAGATCAGCATGAACGGCCGCGAAGTGCCGCCAAACTCGGCGAGCACTTCCACCAGTTCGCCACTGGCCAGTGCGTCCTGCACGGTAAAGCGATAAGCCTGCATCAGCCCGCCGCCATGACGCACCAGCGTGGCGGTGGCGAGGAAGTCGCCCAGGCAGGTGAACCCACCCTGGGTTTCGATCTCCACCTGCTGGCCATCCTGAAGGAAGCTCCACGGCGGGCGGCGGCCACTGCTGGGCAGTTCGAACTGGATGCACTCATGTTGCAGCAAGTCGTGTGGTGTTCGTGGCGTGCCGGCACGGGCCAGGTAGCCCGGCGTGGCCACCACCACCAGTTCGGCATCTTCCAGGCGACGCGCCACCAGCCGCGAATCGGCCGGCTCGCGACCACGAATGGCCAGGTCGAACGGTTCCTCGGCAAAGTCGACGTTGCGGTTGCTGACATGCACATCCACCTGCACCTTTGGGTAACGCTGGCGAAACCGCGGCAGCAGCGGCAATAGCCGGTGATGAGCATAGGGCGTGGGTGCACTGATACGCAGGCGGCCGCTCGGCTCGACCTGCCCGCCCGTGACCTGGCGCTCGGCCTCGACCAGCTGCCCCAGTGCCTGCCGACATTGCTGGTAATAGGCCTGGCCGGCTGCGGACAGGCGCATCTGCCGGGTGGTGCGGACGAACAGGCGCACACCCAGGCGCTCTTCCAGGCGCGCCACGCTGCGGCTGACCGCCGCCGGCGTAACGCCGGCCTCCGTGGCCGCGGCAGTGAAGCTGCCGCTGTCGGCGGCCAGGCAGAACAGCTCCAGGCTGCCCAGTTGCAGATCGTCGAAATGGCGGGTCATGACGGCTCGATTGATTACATGATGTATCGATTGAAATGCCCCGCGCCTCATTTTTCAAGTGCTGATTGCAACCTACAGTGGCTTCACACCGAGCCCATGGCTCACTTCACTGGAGATCATGCACATGAACACGCCACGCACCGTCATCATTACCGGGGCCTCGAGCGGCCTGGGTTTCGCCCTGGCCGAGGCCTTCCTCGAACGCGGCGACAACGTGGTCGGCAACGCCCGCAGCCAGGCCCGCCTTGAGCAAGCCGCCGCCCGCCTCGGCAACCCATCGCGCTTCATCGGCGTGGCTGGCGACATCGCCGAGCTGGGCACGGCGCAGCGCCTGTTCGCCAGCGCCGAGCAAGCCTTTGGCGGGGTCGACCTGCTGATCAACAACGCCGGCATCTTCATTGCCAAGCCATTTGCCGAGTACAGCGAAGCGGATGTCGACGCCCTGGTCGGCACCAACCTCAAGGGGTTCTTCTACCCGGCCCAGGAAGCGGCGCGGATCATGACCAGGCAAGGGCATGGGCAGATCATCGCCATCACCGCCTCCATCGCCTTGCAACCGGACACCCGCGTGCCAGCCCTGCTGCCGGTACTGGTCAAGGGTGGCCTGAACCAGGCGGTGAAAGGCCTGGCGCTGGAACTGGCAGCCAGCGGCGTGCAGGTGAACGCGGTGGCGCCGGGGATCATCGAAACACCGCTGCATGGCGGCAACACACAAGGCATGGGCGCGCTGTCACCCAGTGGCCGCACCGGCTTGCCACAGGATGTCGTGGATGCAGTGTTGTATCTGGCCGACTCACGCTTCGTCAGCGGCGTGATCCTGCCGGTGGATGGCGGTAGCACCGCTGGCACCTGGCACTGACAGAGGAGCGAGAACCATGCCCTATGTCCATATTCGCGTAACCGATGAAGGCGTGAGCGCTGAGCACAAGCGCCAGCTGATCGAACAGACGACCCGCATGCTGCAGCAGGTGCTGGGCAAGCCGCCGGCCAGTACCTTTGTGGTGATCGAGGAGGTACCGACCGATAACTGGGGGGTTGGCGGAGAGACAGTGACCGCGCTGCGGGCCCGAGAGCGGGGTTGAAGCCTGGGGCCGCTGTGCGGCCCTTTCGCGACACAAGGCCGCTCCTACAAGAGGTCGCGTTCCCTTGTAGGAGCGGCCTTGTGTCGCGAAAGGGCTGCAAAGCAGCCCCAGGGCCCTCACTGGCGCAACCGCTCCAACGCCTGCAACACATACCCCGTGGCCCGCTCCACCTGCCCTTCCCGGCAGGCAATGCCCAGTTGACGCCACAACCCCGGCCGCAGCGGCCGGCGGGCGATGCGCCGGTCCAGCTCGGCCGACTCCCCCTCCTGCGGCAGCAGCGTCGCCCCATACCCGGCCCCGACCAGGCTCTTGATCGCATCGTTGTAGTTCAGCTCGATTCGCGGCTCGGGGTACAACCCCGCTGCCGCGAACCACTCGCCGGTCACCCGCGAAAGCTGGGTGCTGCTGTCGTTGAGGATCAACGCCCGCTGCGCCAGCCAGGCCGGCGTGACCTTGGCCGGTGGCTGCCAGTCGGCCGGCACGTAGGCCAGGATCGGGTCGCGCCGCCAGGGCGTAACCGCAAGCCCTTTGCCGGCCACCTGTGGCAAGGCCACCAGGCCGATATCCAGCGTGCCCTCGCGCAAGCGCGCCAACGAGGCCTGGGAGGTCAGCACCTGTACCTGCACATCGATCCCCGGGTGCACCGTACGCAGGTGCTCCAGCGCCTGCGGCAGCAGGTGGGCGATGGCGCCGGTGGAAGCGCCCAGGCGCACCCGGCCGGTCAGGCCCTCGACCTGTCGGCGCACTTCATCCAGCGCAAGGTCGGCGTCGGCCAGCAGGCGACGGGCACGGGCCAGCAGGGTTTCGCCGATGACCGTGGGCCGCACCTGGCCACGGGTGCGGGTAAGCAACGGGGCGCCGATGCGCGCCTCCAGTTCGGCCACGTGCAGGCTGATGGTGGGCGGTGCCAGGTTGAGCTGGCGGGCGGCTTCGGCAAAGGAGCCCAGGTCGGAGATGACCACCAAGGTGCGGAGGCGATCGAGGCTGATTTCGCGCATGGGCCAAACTCATTCAGAAAAGATGAATATATCGATCATCATATTCAAATTTTCTTTACCAGAGCCACAAGCGAGCATAGGCCATCCCTCCCCGACCGGACTTCGACCATGCACACCCCTGTTGTCTTCATCGACGGTGACCAAGGCACCACCGGCCTGCAGATCCATGCCCGCCTGCAAGGCCGCAGCGATCTGCGCCTGCTGACCCTGCCCGAAGCCGAGCGCAAAGACCCGCAACGGCGCCGCGAGGCAATCAACAGCGCCGACATCGCCCTGCTGTGCCTGCCCGACGATGCCGCCCGCGAGGCCGTGGCGGCGATCCACAACCCGCAGGTGCGGGTGATCGACGCAAGCTCCGCGCACCGCACCAGCCCAGGCTGGGTCTATGGCCTGCCGGAGCTCGACGAGCAGCAAGCCGAGCGCATCGCGCACAGCAAGCGCGTCAGCAACCCCGGCTGCTACCCCACCGGCGCCATCGCCCTGTTGCGCCCACTGGTCAAGGCCGGCCTGCTGCCAGCGGATTACCCGCTGAACATCCACGCCATCTCCGGCTATTCCGGTGGTGGCCGCGCCGCAGTCGAACGGCATGAACAGCCCGCCGCCGGCAAAACCCCGGCCCTGCAACTGTACGGCCTGGAACTGGCGCACAAGCACGTGCCGGAAATCCAGCAGCACGCCGGGCTGTCGGCGCGGCCGATGTTCATGCCCGGCTACGGTGCCTACCGCCAAGGCATCGTGCTGAGCATCCCGCTGCAGTTGCGCCTGCTGCCCGGCCAGGTCAGTGCCGAACAGCTGCAGGCCTGCCTGCAGCAGCACTACCAGGGTGCCCGCCACGTCCAGCTGATGCCCCTGCACCAGCACGGCGCAGCGCCAAACCTCGACCCCGAGGCGTTGAACGACAGCAACGACCTGCGCCTGGCGCTTTACGCCAACCCTGAGCATGGCCAGGTGCTGCTGACCGCAGTGTTCGACAACCTGGGCAAAGGTGCCTCCGGTGCGGCGGTGCAAAACCTCGACCTGATGCTCGGTGCATTGCAGGTACAAGGCTGATCGGCAAAACCGGTTAGACTGTACAGCCCGCGCCCGCATGGCGCGGGCCGTCCATCTACCCGCCGGAGCCTGCCCCCCGATGTTCATCCTGAGCCGCCTCGACAGCGTGCCGCCTGAATCTTTCCAGAACCAGATCCGCGAACTGGTGATCCACCACGTCGGCGAACTGAGCAGTGTCGCCATCAGTGCCGACAACCCGCTGTACCCGCTGTACCAGTACGGCGTCGGCATGGAGGTGCACCAGTACCTGCAAGCACTGGACGGCACCCGCGGCCTGGCCGTGACGCTAACCCTGGCGCTGGATGCAGAGGCACCGGACCAATTGCTGGGGTTTGCCCTGTCGCTGCCGGCCGAGGACGACGAACAGGCGTGCGCCCTGGCGTTCCTGGCCGTGCGCGCCAGCCATCGTCGCCAGGGCATCGCCCGCGCCCTGCTGGGCGACCTGCAGGCACGCCATGCCTGCGTCGAGCTGAATGCCTTTGCCAGCCAGGTACCGTGGTTCGAGGCGATGGGCATGCAGGTGGTGGCCGCCAACGGGCCGCAGGTACTGATGAGCAGTACCGGGCGGGCTAGCGGCGCGCTGATCGGGCGGCTGGATATTGCGCCGATCTACCAGACGGCGGAAGTGATGCAGATCCATACCTACCTGCTCAACCAGCAGGGTGAGGATGCGATGATCGAAGCGGAGCAGATGCGGGATGAGCGACTGGACGAACTGACTGCTCAGGCTCAGGAGTGTGTACGGCAGCGCAAGACAGTGCATTGACCCAAGGGCCTGTGGGAGGTTGCCCAGCCCTTTGGGCTGCGCTGTCGCACAGATAACTGAATTCGCAAGCGATCCTCGTACCCTGTGGGAGCGGCTTTAGCCGCGAAGAATCCAACGCGGTGCATGGCACCGGCTGCGCCGGTGTTCGCGGCTAAAGCCGCTCCCACAGGGTCCCTGCTAATTCAATGAGTTATGTGCAGTTCCATGGGAGCGGGTTTAGCCGCGAAGAAGCCCCACTGGCCCCTCAGCCATGCACCCAACGCCGGTGCAGCCCACGCGCCAGGGCATCCAGCAAAAACCCCAGCACCCCGATCAGCAGCACCATTGCCATCAGCTCGGAATACGCCAGCCGGTCGCGGGTATCGAGAATGAAGTACCCCAGCCCCGCACTCACCCCGAGCATTTCGCACGGCACCAGCACGATCCACAGGATGCCGATGGCCAGGCGCACGCCGGTCAGCACATGGCCGATCACCCCGGGCACGATCACCTTGCACAAGGTCTCCCGGCGCGTGGCACTCAAACTGCGGCTCAACTGCAACCAGCGCGGGTCCAGCTGCCTTACCCCGGCCGCCGTGTTCAGCAAGATCGGCCACAACGCGGCAAACGCCAGCAGGAAGTAGATAGGCTGGTCCCCCACGCCCATCAGCATCACCACCACCGGCATCCACGACAGCGGCGAGATCATCCGCAGGAACTGGAACGCCGGTGTGGTCGCAGCCTCCAGGTGCCGGTAGCTGCCCACCAGCAAGCCCAGCGGCACGCCGATCAGCAGCGCCAGCAGCAGCCCGACCAGGATACGCTTGAGGCTCACCAAGATATGCCCGTACACCTCGCCCTGCCCCAGCAACTCGACCAGGCTGGCCAGGGTCGCTGCCGGCGAAAAGCGCGCCGACAGGCCATCGGCCTGGCCGAACAGCGCGACACCGGCCCACCACAACAGCAACAAACCCAGCAACCCGGCCAGCCCCAGGCCGGCATGAACGACATGCGTGCGCATCAGACCGCGAACTCCTCGCTACGCTCGAAGTTATCGGCAATGCCGAACACCGACGGCCCGCCAACGCTGGCGATGGCGTTGCGCACGAAGCGGTCGTCGACCAGGTCGCGGGCGGTCTGTGCCGGGTCCAGGCCGGCCAGGAACGCGCTGTCGCCCTCGATCAGGGTGGTTTTCAGGCGCTTGACCAGCTCTTCGGTGTAGCTAGGGAACGGGTAAGGCTGGAAATCGATGCGCTTTTCGTCCCACTGCTGGTGGCGAATGGCGCCACTGGCAATGTAACCGGCACGGTCCTCGGCGGCCGGGGCCAGCACTTTGCCGAGCACTGCTGGTTCATGCGGGGTGTACTTGTTGGGGCCGGCCTTGGACAACAATGCGGCGGCCTCGGCGCGGTGGTCACGGGTCCAGTGCTGGGCCTTGACGATGGCGTTGACCACCTTCTGCGACCACTCCGGGCGGTTGTTCAGGTCGTGCTCGTGCATGAACACCACGCAGCAGGCGTGGTTGCGCCACACATCGCCGGTAAAGCGCTGCACGCGGCCAACCTTGAGGTTCTCGGCCAGGGCGTTGAATGGCTCGGCGACGATATAGCCAGCGATGCGTTTGCTGGCCAGCGCCGGCGGCATGTCGGACGGCGGCAATACCAGCAGGTTGACTTCGTTGCCGGCCAGCGGCGCATTGGCCGGCTTCGACACCGGGGTCAGGCCGTTGTCGTTGAGCATCTGTTGCAGCACCACGTTGTGGATCGAGTACCAGAACGGGATGGCCACGGTCTTGCCGCCCAGCTGTTTCATGTCGCTGATGTCCGGGGCCACGGTCAGGCCTGAACCGCCCACGTGGTTCCAGGCCACCACCTTGGCCGGCACCTTGCTGCCGTAGCGGGCCCATACGGTCATCGGCGACAGCAGGTGGATGACGTTGACCTGGCCGGAGATGAACGCCTCGATCACCTGCGCCCAGCTGCGCAGCAGTACCGGGCGCTCGGCCTTGATGCCTTCGGCCTCGAACAGGCCGTTGTTGTGCGCCACCAGCAGCGGCGTGGCGTCAGTGATCGGCAGGTAGCCGATACGCACTGGCGCGTCCGGCTCGGCGGCGGCGCGGGCCTGCAGGCTCGACAGCAACGGCAGTGCTCCGGCGGCCGTGAGCATGGCGCCGAGCTTGAGGAAATCGCGACGCGAAGAAGAGGAACAGCAGTCATCCATGCACATGGACAGCCTCCGAGGGCAACGGGGTTGGGGTAGGTTCGACTGTGCGGCTTGCCCGCCGAAGGGTTTTGAGGATTTCGATGCGCAAGGCGCCCAGTTCCTCGACCCGCTGCGTCCGTGGTTGCGGCAGGTCGATGCGCCACTGGCCGAGGGTATGCGCTGGGTGGTTGCCCAGTAGCAGGACCCGGTCGGACAGCAGCAGGGCTTCGTCGATATCGTGGGTGATCAGCACCGCCGCCGTGTTGTGGGTGGCGATCAGTTGCAGCAGCAGTTGCTGCATGTCGGCCCGGGTCACTTCATCCAACGCGCCGAACGGCTCGTCGAGCAACAGCACTTCGGGCTGGCGGGCCAGGCATCGGGCCAGCGCGGTGCGCTGGGCCATGCCGCCGGACAACTGCGCCGGGTACTGGCCGCGAGCATGGGCCAGGCCCACGGCGGCAATCGCATGGTCGATGCGTGCGCGCCGTTCGGCGGCGGCAAGTTTTGGCTGGCGGGCGAAGTCCAGGCCGAAGGCGACGTTCTTCTCCAGGCTCAGCCAGGGCAACAGGCTCGGGTCCTGGAAGGCCACCGCCAGGCGTGGGTGCGGGCCCTGCAGCGGCTGGCCGTGCAGGGTCACGCTGCCACCGCGGGGCTGCTGCAGGCCGGCCAGTACCCGCAGCAGGCTGGACTTGCCGACCCCGCTGGGGCCGAGGATGGTCACCACTTCGCCAGGGGCCAGCTGCAGGTCGAACTGCGCCAGCACCGCCTGCCAGCCACCCTCGCGCGGGTAGCCCAGGCTGATGTCGCGGGCTTCGAGCAACACTTGGCTCATGCCGCGCCCGCCTGGCGTTGCAGTTCGGCGCGCAGTTGCACCAGGCTGGGCGTGACGATCGGCACGAAGGCCGACTCGCGCCAGCGGCGGGCAAAGCCTTCGCCGTACTCGCTGAGGTAGGCCTTGCCACCACTGGCCTGCAACTCCAGTTGCACGGCGTCGGCAGCGCTTTCGGCCAGGGTGATGCGCAGCTTGAACAAGGCTGCCGGCTGCTGCTGGAAGCGGCCATCGAGCAGGCCCTGCTTGAGCTCGCTCACGGTGTTTTCCAGGCGCTCGCCGAGCACCTGGCGTGCTTCGTCGAGGAACGAGGCACGGCCATGCAGGTGTGCCTGCACTTCCGCCAGCGCCCGCCGCGCCAGGCCAATGGCCATGCCGCACTGCAGCGCCAGGAACGCCGGGCGTACCCGGGGCAGGAACTCACGGGCATTTTCGTGCAGCAACCAGCCACGCTGCAATTGCACCTGGTGGAAGGCCAGTGCCGCGGTGTTGCTCGACTGCAGGCCCATCAGTTGCAGGTCGTCGGAGCGCTCCAGGCCCTGCGCGTCGGACGGAATGGCTAGCACGAACGGTGCACCACCGGCTTCGTCTTCGATAGCCGCAGCCACCACGAAGCCGCTTTTGCGCAGGTTGGTCACCCAGTGCAGGCGACCTTCCAGCTGCCAGCCATCGGCTTGCGGGCACCCGCGCACCTGCAACGCTTCGATGCCGGACAGGAACTTCATGGCGTTGGACAGCCCGGTGGCGCCGGCCAGTTCGCCAGTCAGCAGGCGCGGCAGCAGGCGCTCGCGCAGGGGCTGGTTGGGGCTGTGCAACAGGTATTCGATGAAGGCGCGCTGGCCCCAGCAGACGAACGCCGCTGCCAGCGAGCGGCTGGCGATTGCGGCAATGGCCTCGACCGCGTCGGTCACCTGCCCGCCCGTGCCGCCCAGGGCCGGGTCGACACCGACCCGCAGCAGCTGCGATTCGGCGATTTGCGCCAGCACCAGCTGCGGCTCGCACTGGCCGCGGTCAATGGCCTCGGCATTGGCATCCAGCCAGTGTCGAAATGCACAATCTTGCATGGTCTTGCTCCTTTGAAAACGCCGGGGCCGCTTGGCGGCCCATTCGCGGCACAAGGCCGCTCCTACAACGATCGCGGTACGACCGGTGTCACGCGCGGATCATGCAGAAGGTTGCCAGCGGTACTTGCCGAGCTCGTCATTGAGCGGCGTCTGGGCGAACACATTAGCAAAGTTGCACAGGGTTGCGAGGCTCACGCCCAGAATCACCTCCAGGGCGTTGCCTTCGCTGAAACCGGCTGCGCGGAAGGCCTGGTAAGTGGCCTCGCTGACATTGCCACGGGTGGCGATGACTTCGCGGGCGAACGCGGCCAGGGTTTCATACCGGGCATCGGGCAGCTCGCCACGGGCACGCAGGGCATCGACCACCTCCTGCGGCAGCTTGGCCTTGTTCAGGGCCACGGCCGTGTGGCCGGCCACGCAGAAGTCACAGCCATGCTGGGTGGCGGCAATCAGCTGCACCACTTCACGCTCGGCCAGGCTAAGTTCGGCTTTGCCGTTGAGTGCCGAAACGGTCACGTAGGTTTCCAGCGCCGCCGGGGCATTGGCCAGCACGCCCAGCAGGTTGGGGATGAAGCCGGAATTCTTCTGGGCGTTCTCGAGGAACGGACGGGCCGCTTCCGGGGCGCTCTGCAGCGTGTGTAAAGTAATGCGCGAGGACATGGAGTGGTCTCCTTTGATGGGTGTCACTACAGTCTGTTGGTTATAAGAACTACCCTCCATATTCATCAGTCGCCTTTCCTTGCTCTTGAGTCTTTGCATTAGATGATTTCGTCCAGCCACCTTGTCGATTGGTTATTAGAGGGCCTGGAGCTCGATGCCAGCCTGTTCCATGTGGGCCGCTACTGCGGCGGCTGGCACGCCAGCACCCAAGGCATGGGCCGGGCCAGTTTCCACCTGGTGGTGCAAGGGCATTGCTGGCTGCACATCGACGGCCAGCCCGAGGCTCTGCGCCTGGAGGCCGGCGATGCGGTGTTCCTGCTGCGCGACCTCGGCTATCGCCTGGCCAGCGACCAGGACCCGGCCAGTGCCTGCGCCCAGCCACGCCAGCACATGCAGGCCATGGACGCCGATGCGGTCGATGGCGTGGGGCTGGTATGTGGTTTCTTCCACTTCAGGCCGGGCTTGTCGGCGCTGATCGTCGACGGCCTGGCCGACTGGATATTGCTGCGCGCCGATGAACCGGCCGGGCATGCGGCGCGGGCATTGTTCGAGCTGATCCTGGAGGAATGCCGGCGCGCCACCGGGCCGTCACAGGCGTTGCTGGAGCGGCTGACGCACTTGTTATTCCTGTATGTGCTGCGCCAGCAGGTGCATGCCGGGCAATCGCTGGGCGGGCTGGTAGCCCTCGCCCGGCAACCGGCGTTTGCCGGGTTGCTGGAGCAGCTGATCGAGCAACCGGGGCAAGCGTGGACGCTGGAAAGCATGGCCGCCTGCACCGGGTTGTCGCGGTCAGCGTTTTTCAAGCGTTTCAATGAACTGGCGGGGCAGTCGCCGGGGCAAGTACTGCTGGCGTTGCGCATGCGCCATGCCAGCCAGTTGCTGCGGGCGGGGCATACCGTGGAGCAGGTCGGGGCACAGGTGGGGTATCAGTCGGTGGCGGCGTTTACCCGGGCGTTCGCCAAGGCGGTGGGGGTGCAGCCGGGGGCGTATCGGCGGCAGCATGAGGGGCGTTAGCCTACACTGGCCTCTTCGCGGGTGAACCCGCTCCCACAGGGATATCAAAATCTCTGGAACTTGTGGGGTACCTGTGGGAGCGGGTTTACCCGCGAAGAGGCCGGCACTGGCAGCAGATTCAGACCTGACTGACCGGAATATCCCCTGCCCCTTTACCCTCCCGCCGCTCACCCATCCAGGCATTGACCTTCTGCCCGAACTCGGCCGGCGCCTTGCGCCCGAACCGCCGCGCCAGATCAAGGATGGTCTGCTGCGCCAGGGCCTCTTCCATGCGCTTCTGCGCACCCAGCATCACCGCATGGATCGCGCAGGTGCCCTCGGTCGCCCAACCCGGCGGCGAACCCTCGAACAGGCTGCAACGCTCGCGAACTTCGCGGCAGTCGAAGATCTTCTTTGGCCCATCGATGGCATTGACGATATCCAGCACGGTGATTTCATCCGACGGCCGCGCCAGTCGGAAGCCGCCACGCACGCCCTCGGTGGCGGCCACCAGCCCGGCACGAGCCAGCTTGGTAAAGACCTTGGCCAGGTACTCCTGCGGTACACCCTGCAACTCCGCCAGGTCGCGCACGCTGGACTCGCGCGAGTCGCCCCGCTCGTCCACCAGGAACAGCAGGCAATGGATACCGTATTCGACGCCAGCACTGTAGAGCGACATATCTATCTCCGACCAATCTTGTCGCAAATAATACGCCGATAGCATCCGCACCGCAAAGCGCAAAGCTGCCACCGGTCGGCCTTGTTTTTCCCTTAAGCCCAGTAAATACAGCTATTCGAGCCGCGAAATGGTGATGCGGAGTGTCGGCATGTGGAAAAAAAGACTTGCACGCACAAACTACGATCAATACAGTCGTAGTTATTCGAGAGGCACACAACCCGCCCTCGAAGTCCCTTTCGAACCTTGCGGAGCACCTTCATGAAATCGAACATCCTCATCATCGGTGCCGGCTTTGCCGGTGTATGGAGCGCCCTGAGCGCTGCGCGCCTGCTCGATCAGGCCCAGCGTGCCGACATCAACATCAGCGTCCTCGCTCCACAGCCTGAACTGCGCATCCGCCCGCGCTTCTACGAGGCTGACGTGCACGGCATGAAGGCCCCGCTGGGCGAGCTGTTCGAAGCCGTGGGCATTCACTTCATCCCGGGCAACGCCGACAGCATCGATACCGAAGGGCGCAGCGTCAGCTACACCGACGCCCAGGGGCACCGGCAACAGATCGCCTACGACCGCCTGATCCTTGCCGCCGGCAGCCAGGTCGCACGCCCGGCAGTGCCTGGCCTGGCCGAACATGCATTCGATGTCGACCAGATGGAATCGGCCATGCGCCTGGAACAGCACCTGGTCGGCCTGGCCACCCTGCCCGCTTCGCCTGCACGCAACACCGTGGTGGTCTGCGGTGGTGGCTTCACGGGTATCGAAACCGCTACGGAAATGCCTGCCCGCCTGCGTGCCATCCTCGGCGCCAGTGCAGCGGTGCGGGTGGTGGTGGTCGACCGTGGTGCGCAAGTTGGTGCGGCGCTGGGCGCCGGTATCACGCCGTCGATCATCGCCGCCTGCGAACAGGCCGGGGTCGAGTGGAAGGCGGGGGCTTCGGTGGTGGCTGTCGATGCCGGCGGCGTTACCCTGGACAATGGCGAGCATATCGCCAGCAACACCGTGATCTGGACCGTTGGCGTGAAGGCCAGCCCGTTGACCGCACAGGTTGCCGGCGAGCGCGACAACTTCGGCCGGCTGAAAGTGGACGGCCACCTGAAGGTGCTGGGCCAGGACCATGTGTACGCCACGGGCGACACCGCCTGGGCCGCTGTGGACGAACTGGGCAACCACGCCCTGATGACCTGCCAGCACGCCATCCCCATGGGCCGCCACTCCGGCAACAACGCCGCGGCCGACCTGCTCGGCCTGCAGCCGGTGGTGTACCGCCAGCCCAAGTACGTCACCTGCCTGGACCTGGGCGAATGGGGCGCGACGTTCAGCGAGGGTTGGGAGCGCGAACTGAAGCTGCACGGCCAGGAAGGCAAAGACCTCAAGCGCCAGATCAACTCGGTGTGGATCTACCCGCCAGCGGCTGATCGCGCCTTGGCACTGGCCGCTGCCGACCCGCTGATCGCGATCGTCTGACCGCAGCAAACTGACAAAACCGCCACCTGTTGGCGGTTTTGTCTTTTGATGTCATGACATGAAATGACTGTCCGAAAATGATGGCCATATGGCATCATTCAAATCAAAAAGAATTCAAGAGGGTGAAGCACACAACTTAATCCGCAGCGCTTCCAGAGCCTGGCGCCACACCCGGTGACCCGGCCATCCGCCCAAGCTCCTGAGGGCCTGCACGCCACCGTCAAGGAGGATGTCATGCAATTAAGGAATTTGAAGATCGGCATTCGCGCTGCCTGCGTGTTCGCCCTGTTGGGTATCCTGGTCCTGTTCATGGGCCTTGCCGCACTTTATGAAACCCGGCAGATGGACAAGGCCACGGACGAAATCCGGGACAACTGGATGCCCGCCGTGGTGGCCCTGAGCGAAATCAGCAGCAACCTTGGTCGCGCCCGCGCCCTCACCCTGCGTACCGCACTGGTCGACAACCCCAGCGAACGCAGCCGCAACCTGCAGTTGCTCGACGGCACCAATGCCGAGATGACGGATGGCCTGAAGGCATACGAAGGTACCATCACCGCCGCCGATGACCGCGCCCTGTTCGACACCTTCAATAGCGCGCACCAGCAATACCTCGAGCTGCAAGCACGCGTACTGCAGGACATTGTTGCTGGCCGCATGGAAGCCGCCAGGCAGCAGATCAACGGCCCCCTGACCCAACGCGCCGACAGCATGATGCAGGCCATGGCGGCGCTGATCGCCTACAACGGCAAAGGTGCCGAACAGGCCTCGCAGCTCAGCAGCGACGTGGCTGACGAAGCGTTCACCGCGATCATTGTCTCGCTGCTGGTGATCATGCTGGCCCTGGTCGCCATTGCCACCCTGCTCACTCGCAGTATCGTCGTGCCGCTGGCCGATGCGGTGAGCGTGGCCGAACGCGTGGCGACCGGCGACCTGACCCAGGACATCCGTGTAATCGGCCGCGACGAGCCAGCCTTGCTGCTGCGCGCCCTGGGCCGCATGCAGGGCAGCCTGCGCGACACCATCCGCAAGATCGCCGCCTCGTCCGACCAGTTGGCCTCGGCTTCGGAGGAACTGCACACCGTCACCGAAGACACCAGCCGCGGCCTGCACCAGCAAAGCGCGGAGATCGACCAGGCGGCCACCGCCGTCAACCAGATGACTGCGGCGGTCGAGGAAGTGGCGAACAATGCCGTCAGCACCGCCGACGCCTCGAAGGGCGCCGACCAGACCACCCGTGATGGCCGCGACCGGGTCAACCAGGCGCTGGCGTCCATCCAGCATCTGGTGGCTGACGTGACCGGTACCTCGACCGAGATCGAACAGCTGGCCAACAATGCCAACGAGATCAGCCGCGTGCTGGACGTGATTGGCGCGATTGCCGGGCAGACCAACCTGCTGGCGCTGAATGCCGCCATCGAAGCGGCCCGCGCCGGCGAGGCGGGCCGTGGCTTTGCCGTGGTGGCCGATGAGGTACGCGCCCTCGCCCACCGTACCCAGCAGTCGACCGCCGAAATCGAGCAGATGATTGCCGGCATCCAGAACGGTACCGAGCGGGCGGTGACGGCGATGCACAGCAGCCAGGGCCGCGCCAGCGGCACGCTGGAGGTGGCGCAAGGCGCCGGTCAGGCGCTGGAGGTGATTGCCGAGGCGATTGCCTCGATCAACCAGCGCAACCTGGTCATTGCCAGCGCTTCGGAGGAACAGGCGCAGGTAGCGCGGGAGGTGGACCGCAACCTGGTGAACATTCGCGACCTGGCGATGCAGACATCGGCGGGGGCCAACCAGACCAGTGCGGCGGCGCAGGATCTGTCGCGGTTGGCGGTGGACCTGAATGGCCTGGTGGCGCAGTTCAAGGTTTGAGCTGAAATAGCCGGGGCCGCGTTGCGGCCCATTCGCAGCGCAAGGCTGCTCCTACATGCAACGCGATTCCTTTGTAGGAGCAGCCTTGCGCTGCGAATGGGCTGCAAAGCAGCCCCTGTTACAGCAACGCCAATCTATCAGTCATTGACACTCACAACCCGCCCCGCCTTCTCGGCAGCCTTGCCCCGGGTCGCCAGGCAGTAATACAGCGGCACCGTCACCAGCAGGCCGAACAGCCACGACAGGTCAGCCCCTTCGACGATATTGGAATACGGCCCCACATACAGCGACGTATTGGCAAACGGCAGCTGCACCAGGATGCCGCAGGCATAGGCAATGATCGCGTGGTGGTTGAAGCGGCCATAGATGCCGCCGTCGGCACTGAAGATCGAGGCGATGTCGTACTGGCCCTTCTTGATCAGGTAGAAGTCGATCAGGTTGATCGACGCCCACGGCACCAGCACCAGCAGCAGTGCCAGGATCAGGCCGATGAACTGGCCGATGAAGTCCGCCGAGGCATTCAGCGCGACCATGCCGCAGCCCATCAGAATCACCGCAGCCAGCACCACCCGCACCTTGATGCTCGGCGTCCACTCGGCGATGAAGGTCTGGATCGCGGTCACGATCGACAGCACCGCGCCATACAGGTTGAGGGCGTTGTGGCTGATGATGTTGAGCAGGAACAGCACCATCAGGATCGGGCCCAGCCAGCCGGTGGCCTGCTTGACAGCGTCCATCGCATCGGTGCCTTCCGGCACGCACAGCACCGCCACCGCACCAAAGCTGAAGCACAGGATGGTGCCCAGGGTAGCGCCGAAGTAGGTGGCCCAGAACGGCTTGGCAATGCCCACTTCACGCGGCAGGTAGCGCGAGTAGTCGGAGGTATACGGCGAGAAGCTGATCTGCCAGATGGTGCCCAGCGACACGGTGGCGATGAAGCCCGACAGGTTGAACGCGCCACGGCTGAAGAAGTCGGCCGGCAGTTCCTGGGCGAACATCATGATGAAACCGGCCAGCAACGCCGAACCCATCACCCAGGTACCGATGCGGTTGAGGATGTGGATGAAGCGGTAGCCGATCACGCCAATGGCGGTGGCACTCAGCGCACCGATCACGATCGCGCCCGGCATCGGCACGCTCGGGGTGATGCCGTGGATGGTCTTGCCCGCCAGGACGATGTTGGAAATGAAGAAACCGACATAGATCAGCGCGGTGAAGAACACGATCAGCAAGGCGCCGTAGCGGCCGAACTGGCCACGGCTCTGCACCATTTGCGGAATGCCCAGCTGCGGTCCCTGCGCAGAAGCAAGGGCAATGACCACGCCCCCGACCAGATGGCCCAGCACGATGGCGACCAGGCCCCATAACAGGTTCAGGTGGAACACCTGGACCACCATGGCGCCGGTGACGATGGGCAGTGGCGCGATGTTGGTACTGAACCAGAGGGTGAACAGGTCGCGCGCCTTCCCGTGGCGCTCGGCAGGTGGAACGTAATCGACCGTGTGATTCTCGACAAACTGGTGTTGCGACGACGGTTGGGACATAGGATTCAGCTCGAAAGGTCGTTTTTATCTTTGTAAGGAAACCGCATCTAGGCGGCCTCTCAGCTGCGGACCATATTATGGTATTCCAAACTTTTGACAACACTGATCCGTAGGAAAAAACGCCCACTGATCCGCTCGCGCAACCCCTGCGGCAAACCGCCTCACCGCTCAAAGCCACGGTATACGAGGGCTTGAGCCGTTCATCGCGCAATACCCTCGCTTGAAAATTCCGCTTGCAAAATAGGTATTACGGTATACCATCAGACACATCAACGATAAAAACCGCGGACCACCGCAGCCCTATAGAGGTACACCAGATGATCGACGCAACCGTCTACAAGCATGTCCTGGGCTCCTTCCCGTCCGGCGTTACCGTCATCACCACCCTGGACGACGATGGCTCGGTCGTCGGCCTGACCGCCAGCGCCTTCTCCTCCCTGTCGATGGACCCGCCGCTGGTGCTGTTCTGCCCCAACTACACCTCCGACTCCTACCCCGTGCTGATCCGGCAGAAGCGCTTCGCCATTCATCTGTTGTCCGGTGAACAGCAGGCCGAAGCCTATGCGTTCGCCAAGAAGGGCAAGGACAAGGCCAGTGGCATCGAGTGGACCCTGAGTGAACTGGGCAACCCGATCCTGGCCGGTGCCACCGCGGTCATCGAATGCGAACTGTGGCGCGAATACGAAGGTGGCGACCACGCCATCATGGTCGGCAAGGTGCACAACCTGATCGTCCCTGAAGAGGCGCCACGGCCGATGGTGTACTGCCGCGGCAAGATGGCCAGCCTGCCGGCCTTTGCCTGAAGCCTATTCTGAATCGAGACCGCTGGCGCCAACCCTGCCAGGCGCCAGCCCCTTTCAAGCGTTGAGGAAAGCCCCATGAAATTTTCGTTGTTCGTGCACATGGAACGTTGGGATGAACAGGTCAGCCACCGCCAGCTGTTCGAAGACCTGACCGAACTGACCCTGATGGCCGAGAACGGCGGTTTCAGCACCGTGTGGATCGGCGAACACCACGCCATGGAATACACCATTTCGCCAAGCCCGATGCCGCTGCTGGCCTACCTGGCTGCGCGCACCGACAAGATCCGCCTGGGCGCCGGCACCATCATCGCGCCGTTCTGGAACCCGATCCGCGTGGCGGGCGAATGCGCCCTGCTCGATGTGATCAGCAATGGCCGCATGGAAGTGGGCCTGGCGCGTGGCGCCTACCAGTTCGAATTCGACCGCATGGCAGGCGGCATGCCGGCCACCGACGGCGGCAAGGCCCTGCGCGAAATGGTGCCGGTGGTGCGCAAGCTGTGGGAAGGCGACTACGCCCATGACGGCGAAGTCTACAAGTTCCCCACCTCCACCAGCGTGCCGAAGCCGTTCAACGCCACCCCACCGATGTGGATCGCCGCCCGCGACCCGGACTCGCACAACTTCGCCGTGGCCAATGGCTGCAACGTCATGGTCACCCCGCTGATGAAGGGTGACGAGGAAGTGCTGGACCTGAAGAACAAGTTCCAGGCTGCCCTGGACAACAACCCGGGCGTGCCGCGCCCGCAACTGATGGTGCTGCGCCACACCCACGTGCACAGCCCGGCCGAGCCGGAAGGCTGGAAGGTCGGCGCCCAGGCCATCTCGCGCTTCTACCGCACCTTCGATGCCTGGTTCGGCAACAAGACCACCCCGGTCAACGGCTTCCTCGAGCCGAGCCCGGAATCGAAGTTCGCCGAAGTGCCGGCGTTCGAGCTGGAGAACATCCGCAAGAACACCATGATCGGCACGCCGGAAGAGATCATCGCGCGTATCAAGTACTACCAGGAACTTGGCGTCGACGAGTTCAGCTTCTGGTGCGACAACAGCCTGCCCCACGCCGAGAAGAAGAAATCGCTGGAGCTGTTCATCAAGGAAGTGGTGCCGGCGTTCGCCTGATTTCCCATTACCTGAAACATTGCGGGACGCGCCCGCTCCCGTGGGCCTTGTGGCCCGCGTGAGCGGGCTTTTTTTTGGGGAGTGATCCGTTGCCTGTACTGGCCTCTTCGCGGGTGAACCCGCTCCCACAGGTATGACGCAGACCATGAACCCTGTGGGGTACCTGTGGGAGCGGGTTCACCCGCGAAGAGGCCGGTACAGAACGCCACAAAAACCCCGATACACAGCGCCTTTCGTCCCCTCGCAAGAGAAATTTCCAGCCACCTCTTGCACAACAAATATTATGGTATACCATCAGACAGCAAGAGCTGATAACCCTCACCAGGAGCCACCCATGAGTTTCGAAATCCGCAAGATCGTCACCTACTCCGAAGAGACCCGCATCGAAGGCGGCAAGGCCACCGACAAGCCGGTGACCATGGTCGGCCTGGCCGTCGTGATCAAGAACCCATGGGCCGGTCGCGGTTTCGTTGAAGATCTGAAGCCGGAAATCCGTGCCAACTGCTCGGACCTGGGTGCCCTGATGGTCGAGCGCCTGACTGCAGCCATCGGCGGCGCCGACAAGATCGAAGCCTACGGCAAGGCCGCAGTCGTCGGCGCCGACGGCGAAATCGAACACGCCTCGGCGGTGATCCACACCCTGCGCTTCGGCAACCACTACCGCGAAGCGGTACAGGCCAAGAGCTACCTGAGCTTCACCAACAAGCGCGGCGGCCCGGGCACCTCTATCCAGATCCCGATGATGCAGAAGGACGACGAAGGCCTGCGCTCGCACTACATCACCCTGGAAATGCAGATCGAAGATGCCCCGCGCGCCGATGAAATCGTCGTGGTCCTGGGCGCCTCCGACGGCGGCCGCCTGCACCCGCGCATCGGCAACCGCTACATCGACCTGGAAGAACTGGCTGCCGAAAAAGCCAACGCTCAATAACAACAACCAAGACGGGCCGGGGCGTGGCGTGCTTACCCGCCGCGCCCGACCTTCAAGGAGCGCCCTCCATGATTCAGCCTGTCGCTGAACGCACACCCGCCGGCACCAGCTACCTGTCCGTCGGCCAGGGCCAACCCGTGGTACTGATCCACGGCGTGGGCCTGAACAAGGAAATGTGGGGCGGTCAGTTCGTTGGCCTGGCCAACGACTACCGCGTCATTGCCTACGACATGCTCGGCCACGGCCAGAGCGCACTGCCGGCCGCGGACATCGGCCTGGAAGGCTATGCCGCCCAGCTCGCCGAACTGCTCGACCACCTGCAGATCGCGCAAGCCACCGTGATCGGCTTCTCCATGGGCGGCCTGGTCGCCCGGGCGTTCGCCCTCGGCTACCCGCAGCGCCTGGCCGCACTGGTAGTGCTCAACAGCGTGTTCAACCGCACCCCCGAGCAGAGTGCCGGCGTTATCGCCCGCGCCGCCCAGGCTGCGCAGCTGGGCCCCGACGCCAACGTCGACGCCGCGCTCGACCGCTGGTTCAGCCGTGAATACAAGGCTGCCAACCCGGCGCAGGTCGCCGCCATTCGCCAGGTGCTGGCGAGCAACGACCCGCAGGGCTACCACACCACTTATTCGCTGTTCGCCACCCAGGACATGTACCGCGCCGCCGACCTGGCCAGTATCCAGGTGCCGACGCTGATCGCCACCGGCGAACTCGACTCGGGCTCCACCCCGGCCATGACCCGCCAGCTCGCCGCCAGCATTCCTGGCGCGCACAGCGTGGTCCTCGCCGAGCAACGGCATATGATGCCGGTGGAAGCACCGCGTGAAGTCAACAAGATGCTGCTGGACTTCCTCGCGCAAGCCCGCACCCTCACCGAATCCGCCAAGGGGATTGTTGCATGACCCTCGTTCGTTTCCAGATGTGCATCGACGGCCAATGGCGCGATGCCCAGAGCGGCAAGACCTTCGACAGCCTCAACCCGGCCACCGCCCAGGCCTGGGCGCAACTGCCCGACGCCGACGAGGCCGATGTGGAGCTGGCCGTGCAGGCCGCCCAGCGTGCCTTCGACAGCAAGGAGTGGCGCAGCATCACCGCCACCGCGCGCGGCAAGCTGCTGCGTCGCCTGGGTGACCTGATTGCCGAAAACAAGGAACACCTGGCCCAGCTGGAAAGCCGTGACAACGGCAAGCTGATCCGCGAAACCCGCGGCCAGGTCGGCTACCTGCCAGAGTTCTTCCACTACACCGCTGGCCTTGCCGACAAGCTTGAAGGCGGCACCCTGCCGCTGGACAAGCCCGACCTGTTCGCCTACACCGTGCACGAGCCGATCGGCGTGGTGGCCGGGATCATCCCGTGGAACAGCCCGCTGTACCTCACCGCCATCAAGCTGGCCCCGGCCCTGGCCGCCGGCAACACCATCGTGCTCAAGCCGTCCGAGCACGCCTCGGCGACCATCCTCGAGCTGGCCCGCCTGGCCCTCGAGGCCGGCTTCCCGGCCGGTGTGGTCAACGTGGTCACCGGCTACGGCCCCAGCACCGGCGCGGCGCTGACCCGCCACCCGCTGGTGCGCAAGATCGCCTTCACCGGCGGCGCCGCCACCGCCCGCCACGTGGTACGCAGCAGCGCCGAGAACTTCGCCAAGCTGTCGCTGGAGCTGGGCGGCAAGTCGCCGAACATCATCTTCGCCGACGCCGACCTGGACAGCGCCATCAACGGCGCCGTGGCCGGCATCTATGCCGCCTCCGGGCAAAGCTGCGTGGCCGGCTCGCGCCTGCTGGTGCAGGACGAGATCTTCGACGAGTTCGTCGAACGCCTGATCGCTCGCGCCAAGCGCATCCGCATCGGCAACCCGCAGGACGATGCCAGCGAAATGGGCCCCATGGCCACCGCGCAACAGCTGGCTGTGGTCGAAGGCCTGGTGGCCGCGGCCAAGGCCGAAGGCGCCAAGCTGCACATGGGCGGCAAGCGCGCCGAGGTCGAGGGTGACGGCTGGTTCTACGAGCCGACCCTGTTCGAGTGCGACAGCAACTCGATGACCATCATGCAGGAAGAGGTGTTCGGCCCGGTTGCCGCGGTAATCCGCTTCAAGACCGAGGAAGAGGCCCTGGCCATCGCCAACGACTCGCAGTTCGGCCTGGCCGCCGGCATCTGGACCCGCGACCTGGGCCGTGCCCACCGCCTGGCCCGCGACGTGCGTTCGGGGATCATCTGGGTCAACACCTACCGAGCCGTGTCGGCTATGGCGCCGATCGGCGGGTTCAAGAACAGCGGCTACGGCCGTGAGAGCGGCATCGATTCGGTGCTGGCCTATACCGAGCTGAAGACCGTGTGGATCAACCTGTCCACCGCGCCGATGCCCGACCCGTTTGTGATGCGCTAAGAGGTAGCACAAGATGATCGAACCAGGCATCTACAAAGACGTGATGGGCTCCTTCCCGTCCGGCGTCACGGTGGTCACCACCCTCGACGCCGACGGTGGCATCGTCGGCATAACCGCCAGCGCGTTCAGCGCGCTGTCGATCGACCCGGCGCTGGTGCTGTTCTGCCCCAACTACGCCTCCGACACCTACCCCATCCTGCGTGACAGCAAGCAGTTCGCGATTCACCTGCTGTCCGCCGACCAGACCGCCGAGGCCTATGCCTTCGCCGGCAAGGGCAAGGACAAGGCCAAAGGCATCGACTGGCACCTGAGCGAGCTGGGCAACCCGCTGCTGGCCAAGGCCACGGCGATCATCGAGTGCGAACTGTGGCGCGAGTACGACGGCGGTGACCACGCGATCATCGTCGGCGCGGTGAAGAACCTGGTGCTGCCGGCCGAGCCGGTAACCCCGATGGTCTACCACAAGGGCAAGCTGGGCGCCCTGCCGCCCCTGGGCTGATAGACCGCTTTGGCTTCTTCGCGGGCTCGCCCGCTCCCACAGGTACTGCGCAGGTTTCAGCACCTGTGCAATCCCTGTGGGAGCGGGCAAGCCCGCGAAGAAGCCAACACCGATGACCCTGTTTTGATCCGGAGTACTGCACATGAGCAATGAAAAGTACGAAAAAGGCCTGCAGATCCGCACCCAGGTACTGGGCGAGGACTACGTCAACCGCTCGATCCAGAACGCCGACGACTTCACCAAGCCGTTGCAGGAGCTGGTCACCGAATACTGCTGGGGCCACGTCTGGGGCCGCGAAGGCTTGTCGCTCAAAGAGCGCAGCATGATAAACTTGGCCATGATTTCCGCGCTCAACCGGCCCCACGAGCTCAAGCTGCACATTCGCGGCGCCTTGCGTAATGGCCTGAGCCGTGAACAGATTCGCGAGATCCTGCTCCAGGTCGGCATTTATTGCGGCGTGCCCGCGGCGGTGGACAGTTTCCGCCTGGCCCGCGAAGCGTTCGCTGAAGCCGATGCGGAGTCAACCCGTTAACACCGGGCTGTTCGAACCCACGCAAGGAGCACCCAAGGTTCGTGGTGCTGTTGCGGTTGCGGCCGGGCAGCCTCTTTAAGAGCGCACTTGATGAAACGCCAGCCACTCGACGACAGCTTCAAGGTCAACCGCAACCCCGTTACCCTGCGCGAAATCGTGCTCGACAAGCTGCGCGCCGCGATCATGAACTTCCACCTGCTGCCAGGCGACCGCCTGGTCGAGCGCGACCTCTGCGACCGCCTCGGCGTCAGCCGCACCTCGGTGCGTGAAGCCCTGCGCCACCTCGAATCCGAAGGCCTGGTGGAATTCGCCGACGCCAAGGGCCCGCGCGTGGCCATCATCACCCTGGAAGACGCCCGCGACATCTACGAGCTGCGCTGCGTGCTCGAAGGCCTGATCGTGCAGCTGTTCACCCTCAACGCCAAGGCCAAGGACATCCGCGCCCTGGAACGCGCGCTGGAGGTCAACCGCGAAGCCCTCGAGGAAGGCGAACTGCAACAGGTGCTGGACTCGGTACAAGGCTTCTACGATGTGCTGCTGGAAGGCTCCGGCAACCAGGTGGCGGCCCAGCAGCTGCGCCAGTTGCAGGCGCGCATCAGCTACCTGCGCGCCACCTCGGTGTCGCAGGAGAACCGCCGCGGCGCCAGCAACCGCGAAATGGAAAAGATCGTCGAGGCGATCAAGAGCGGCGACCCGCTGGTTGCCCACCAGGCCTCGGTCGACCACGTCCGCGCCGCCGCCAAGGTGGCCCTGGACTACCTGCGCCAGAAGCAGGATGACAACGTCAAGGTGCGCGAGATGGTCGAGCCCCTGGCCTTGAAGGACCCACGCATATAAGCCACCCACAGGCCACCGATCATGCCCAACGCCCCGCGCTACTGCCCGCACTGCACCACGGAACTGGCCCGGGGCGTTCCCACTGGCGACACCCACGAACGCCTGCACTGCACCGGCTGCGGCTACATCCACTACATCAACCCGAAGATCATCGCCGGCTGCATCATCGAGCGTGATGGCAAGTACCTGCTGTGCCAGCGCGCCATCCCGCCGCGCCCCGGCACCTGGACCTTGCCGGCCGGGTTCATGGAGGCCGGCGAAACCACCGAGCAGGCGGCCCTGCGCGAGGTCTGGGAAGAAAGCGGCGTACGTGCCGAAATCGTCTCGCCGTACTCGATCTTCAGCGTCCCGAAGATCAGCGAGGTCTACATCATCTTCCGCGCCATCGCCACCGAGGAAACCGGGCAGTACGGGGTGGAAACGCTGGAGTACAGGTTCTTCGAACCGGACGAGATCCCGTGGGACGAGATCTACTACCCGGCAATCCGGCAAATTCTCGAGCGCTATATCCTCGAGCGGCAGGCCGGGGTTTATGGCATCTACATGGGCAATGACGACACAGGCAAGGTGCATTTCATTCGCTAGCCTGTACCGGCCTCTTCGCGGGCCTGCCCGCTCCCACCTGTACGGCGCAAAGCTTGAGCAATGTGCTATCCCTGTAGGAGCGGGCAAGCCCGCGAAGAGGCCGGTACAGCCACCAAAAATTCTCGCCAAACGTCTATTCTGGATGCACCCTTAAGGCCTTACGCAAAAGGACCAGCAGAGCACATGGCAAAATGGCTAGACGGCGGCGGGCTGATGGCCGAGCGCATCCGCAACCACGATTGGGCCGCCACCACACTGGGCCCGCTGCAGCACTGGCCCGACCCGCTGAAAACCAGCCTGGCCCTGTGCCTGGCCTCGCGCTTCCCACAAGCTGTGCTCTGGGGCCCTGACCTGCTCACCCTGCACAACGACGCCTTCTCGCAGATACTCGGGCAAAAGCCCTCGGCATTGGGCATCCCCTTCCGCGCCGTGTGGCAGGAAGCCTGGGCCGACATCGGCCACATGGCCAACCGCGCTCTGGCCGGCGAGGCGGTGTACATCGAAGACTTCCCGCTCGTCATCGACCGCAACGGCAGCCCCGAACGGGCCTATTTCACCTTCTGCTACAGCCCCATCCGCGACCACGACGGCAAGGTGCTGGGCATGCTCGATACAGTCACCGAAACCACCGCCAGCGTGCTCGCCAACCAGCGCCTGAAATTCCTCGACGACCTGGGCCGCGCCGTGGCCGACGCCACCGACCCGGACCAGATCCTTGCCACTACCACGCGCATGCTGGTCGAGCACCTGCAACTGTCGAGTTGCGCCTATGCGGTGATGGAGCCCGACGAAGACGGTTTCACCATCTGCGGTGACGCCGTGGCGCCCGGCTCGCCGCATCTGTTGGGCCGCTATCGCTTGCAGGATTTCGGCAAGCTGGCGCTCGGCCGCCTGCGCAGTGGCCTGCCGTTGGTCATCCAGGACAACCTGAGCGAGCTGTCCCCGGAGGAAGCTGCCACCTTCCAGGCCATCGGCATTACCGCGACCATTTGCATGCCCCTGATCAAAGGCGGCCGGCTGACCGCGCTGATGGCCATCCACGACAAGGCGCCACGGGAGTGGACCCACTATGAACAGGCGCTGATCAGCGAAGTCACCGAGCGCTCCTGGGCGCATGTCCAGCGGGTGCAGGCCCACACCGAAGTGCGCGAGGCCATGGCGGCACTGGAGGCGCTGAATGCCACCCTCGAACAGCGCGTGGATGAACGCACCAGCCAGTTGCTGTACACAGAAGCCGTGCTGCGCCAGGCCCAGAAGCTCGAAGCCATCGGCCAGCTGACCGGCGGCGCGGCCCATGACTTCAACAACCTGCTGACCATCATTCGCTCGTCGCTGCATTTTCTGCAGCGCCCCAACCTCGATGCACAGCGCCGCGAGCGCTACCTCAAGACCATGTCCGACACTGTCGACCGCGGTACCAGGCTGACCGGCCAGTTGCTGGCCTTCGCCCGCCGCCAGGCCCTGAGCCCGCAAGTGTTCGAGGCCGGGCCACGGCTGGAAGCCATGGCCGACATGCTCGACACGGCCACCGGTGCGCGGATCCAGGTCGAGCTGCAGTTACCGCAGGCGCCTTGCCATATCCGCGCCGACCTCAACCAGCTGGAAACCGCGGTAATCAACCTGATGCTCAACGGCCGCGATGCCATGGCCGGCGAAGGCACCTTGCAGCTGCGCCTTCAGGCCGACCAGCGCCTGCCCGCCCTGCGCGGCCAGGCGCCACAACCGGGCCAGTTCGCGGCGATTTCGGTGAGCGACAGCGGTGTCGGCATTGCCGCCGAACTGCTGGAGCGCATCTTCGACCCGTTCTTCACCACCAAGGCACCGGGTGAAGGCACCGGGCTCGGGCTGTCGCAGGTGTTCGGTTTTGCCAAGCAGTCCGGGGGCGATGTGCAGGTGAACAGTGTCCCGGGCCAGGGCACCACCTTTACCTTGTACCTGCCCCAGGAGCCGCCGCCTGAGGCCTAGCGGTCAACGCCGCCCTTCGGCCAGCATGCGCACGGCCAGGCCCGCCAGCACCGTACCCATCAGCCAGCGCTGAACCTGCTGCCACAGCGGGCGACCGGCGAGGAATACGGCGATGGACCCTGCCATGATCGCGATCAGTGCATTGACCGAAACGCTGATGGCGATCTGCGTCGACCCCAGCACCAGCGACTGCAGCAGCACGCTGCCATGCCCCGGCTCGATGAACTGCGGCATCAACGACAGGTACATGACGGCGATCTTGGGGTTTAGCAGGCTGGTGGCAAAGCCCATGGTGAACAGCCGCCGCGGGCTGTCGGCAGGCAGGTCGCGAACCTGGAACGGCGAACGGCCACCAGGGCGCAGCGCCTGCCAGGCCAGGTACAACAGATACAGCGCGCCACCGATGCGCAGCGCGTCGTAGGCAAAAGGCACGGCCATCACCAGGGCGGTGATGCCCAGCGCGGCGCAGAACATGTAGATGACGAAGCCCAGGGCCACACCACCCAACGAAATCAGCCCGGCCTTGCGGCCCTGGCAGATCGAGCGGGAGATCAGGTAGATCATGTTCGGCCCTGGGGTCAGGACCATGCCGAGGCAGATCAGGGCGAAGGTGAGCAGTTGCGTGGTTTCGGGCATGGGGCACGTCCTGATTGTGCGTTGAAGTGCTGCGAGTTTATCCGAGGCCATGCATGTCGTCTTTACCCTTGGCACTCGCCTGCCAGGTTAACGCGGCAACCTGTAGGAGCGGCCTTGTGTCGCGATGGGCTGCAAAGCAGCCCCAGGATTTCAGCGCAGGTGCACAAATCGCCGGGGCTGCTTTGCAGCCCTATCGCGACACAAGGCCGCTCAAGGGCCAGCGCAGGCCAGTGAGTCAGCTGATCTGGCCGGCTATCAAGCCCAGGGCCACCGTGATCATCGCCACCCCCGACACCCGCCCGACCAGCTTCGCCGCCCCCGGCCGGGTGCTCAGCACGGCTTTGGCGCCATAACCGACCAGCGAATAGATCACCAGCGAGCTGCACAGGTGCACCAGGCCCAGCAGCAAGATCTGCAACGGCACCGGCCAGCTCGACTGCGGGTCGGTGAACTGCGGCAACAACGCCAGGAACAGCAAAAACACTTTCGGGTTCAGGCCACTGACGCAAAACCCTTTCAATGCCCAGCGGGACCCCGACTCCCCCGCACCATCCTGCCCGGCCGCCGGCAATGCCGGGCTCAGCAGCAGGTTGCCACCCAGCCACAGCAGGTAGCTGCACCCCGCCAGGGTCAGCAAGGTCAGCGCCAGCGGGTGGCCGGCCAGCAGGCTGCCGACCCCGGCCGCCACCACCAGGGTCGCAAGGAAATGCCCCGACAACATCCCCGCCACCGCGGGCATCACCCAGCGCCCGCGCATGCCGGCCGAAATGGCATAGGCCCAGTCCGCGCCCGGGGTAATCACGAACAGCATCGACACGGCCCAGAACGCCGTCAGAACACTGAGAGCCACCTGAATCTTCCTTTTTCCACTGCTTTGGGATGACGAAAGATTACGGATTCCGTCGAGGGATTTTCTTTCGTATATTCCCCAACAGACCTCAATTACTGGAAGATCCTTCTCGATGGACAGGACTGATCGAAAAATCCTTGCCGAACTGCAAAAAGACGGTCGGCTATCGGTGACCGAGTTGGCAGACCGTGTGGGGCTCAGCCTGTCGCCCTGCCATCGGCGCTTGAAGGCGCTGGAGGAATCAGGGGCGATTCTCGGCTATCACGCCCGCTTGGCGCCGAGCGCCCTGGGGCTGAACTTTGCCGCGCTGGTGTTCGTGACCCTGCGCGAAGTCACCCGCCAGCCGGTAGCGGACTTTGAAGCGGCGCTGGCCGAAATCCCGCAGATCGTCGAGGCGCAGCGGCTGTTTGGCGACCCGGATTACCTGCTGCATGTGGTGGCCAAGGATTTGCCGGCGTTCCAGAAGCTGTATGACGAGCAGCTGACCAGCATTCCCAATGTGAAGCGGTTGAGTTCGACCCTGGTGATGAAAGAGGTGATTCAGGATCGGTTGTTGCCCATGTAGCGTTGTTGCCTGTACCGGCCCTTTCGCGGGCTCGCCCGCTCCCACAGGTGCACCACAGAACCTGAAAGCTGCGCCGTACCTGTGGGAGCGGGCAAGCCCGCGAAAGGGCCAGCACAGGCAACCATTCAGCCGCCCTGAAAAGGCGCACACCGCACCACCACCGCCCACCACAAACTCCCTGCCACCCCGCCAGCCCCTCTAGCCCAAGCCCTCCCGCCCCCTGGCACCCTCCTTGCTACCGCCCCCCGCTTAACCTTTTGTCAGCCTTAGGTTTTTTAAGGTTTATGGGCACATATTTACTAATTTCTCGTTATCCCCGCGCCCCGCATCATCGCTCCAACAAGAACGCGTCGCCCTTCGCCGGCACGCCCCCGGGCAGCTCCCGATGCCCTACCTTGCCTTGGAGTCAGTCATGACCAGTGCAGCCAATTCGGCACCCCTCATAGAAAAACACACGATCGGCTACGTGCCCCCGCAAGACCGCCATGGAAAGGTAAGGGATCTGTTCACACTGTGGTTCGGCGGCAACATCGCGCCGCTGCCCATCGTCACCGGCGCGCTGGGCGTGCAACTGTTCCACCTGAACCTGGTATGGGGCATCGTCGCCATCCTGGTCGGCCACCTGGTCGGTGGCGTACTGATGGCGCTGCACTCGGCCCAGGGCCCGCAGATGGGCATCCCGCAGATGATCCAGAGCCGCGCCCAGTTCGGCTCGCTCGGCGCGCTGCTGGTGGTGGTGATCGCCGGGGTCATGTACATCGGCTTCTTCGCCTCCAACATCGTCCTCGCCGGCAAGTCGCTGCACGGCGTGGTCGATGCCGTGCCGGTACCGGTGGGCATCGTCATCGGTGCGCTGGGCTCGGGCATCATCGGCATCATCGGCTACCGCTTCATCCACGTGCTCAACCGCATCGGCACCTGGGTGCTGGGTATCGGCATCGTGGTCGGCTTCGGCTACATCTTCAGCCACGTGCAAAGCGACGACTTCCTCACCCGCGGCGGCTTCAACCTGGCCGGCTGGCTGGCCACCGTGTCGCTGGCGGCACTGTGGCAGATAGCCTTTGCGCCCTACGTGTCGGACTACTCGCGCTACCTGCCGGCGGACGTGAAGGTCAGCTCGACGTTCTGGACTACCTACCTGGGCTCGGCCCTGGGTTCGAGCCTGTCGTTCATCTTCGGCGCCGTGGCGGTGCTGGCGATCCCGGCCGGCATGGACACCATGGACGCGGTCAAGCTGGCCACCGGTACCCTCGGCCCGATCATGCTGGTGCTGTTCCTGCTCAGCGTGATCAGCCACAACGCCCTCAACCTGTATGGCGCAGTGCTGTCGATCATCACCCTGGTGCAAACCTTCGCCCACCGCTGGATCCCCACCGCCAAGAGCCGCGCCGTGCTGTCGCTGGTAGTGCTGACGGCCTGCTGCGTGGTGGCGGTGTTCGCCTCGGCGGACTTCATCGGCCACTTCGTCGACATGGTGCTGGTGCTGCTGGTGGTACTGGTACCGTGGACAGCGATCAACCTGATCGACTTCTATGCCATCCACAAGGGTGACTACGATATCCAGTCGATCTTCCAGGTCGATGGCGGCATCTACGGGCGCTACAACCCGCAGGCGCTGATTGCCTATGCCGTGGGCATCGTGGTGCAGATCCCGTTCATGAACACGCCACTATATGTCGGGCCGATTTCCGAGCATATCAACGGAGCGGACCTGTCGTGGCTGGTGGGGCTGGCGGTTACTTCGCCGCTGTACTGGTGGCTGGCCAGCCGTGACAGCGCCTACCGTCGCCGGCAGATGAGTGCCAAGGTGGCCATGGGGCACTGATTCAACCAGTGCCGGCCTCTTCGCGGGCTTGCCAGCTCCTACAGGAATATCGCATGTCTCAGGATCTGTGCTTTCCCTGTGGGAGCGGGTTTACCCGCGAATAGGCCGGTACAGGCAACACATCAATCAGAGGTTGTAGGCCCGCTCATTGTGCTCCGCCAGGTCCAGCCCCTGTTCTTCCTCTTCCCGGCTGGCCCGCAGCCCGATGGTCAGCTTGATCGCCCCCAGAATCGCCCAACTCACCACAAAGCAATACACGAAGGTGAACGCCACCCCCTTCACCTGCACCAATGCCTGCCCGACCGGTGACGCACCCTCCACATAGCCGCCCAACGAAGGCGCGGCAAAGACCCCGGTAAGGATCGCGCCGACCATTCCGCCCACGCCATGCAGGCCGAACACATCCAGGCTGTCGTCGTAGCCCAGCGCCTGCTTCAACCGGGTCACGGCAAAGAAACAGATGGCCGCGGTCAACAGCCCGATCACCAGCGCGCCCAGCGGCCCGACAAATGCACAGGCCGGGGTAATCCCGACCAACCCTGCCAAAGCCCCTGAAGCCGCACCCAAGGCCGTCGGCCGACCATGCGCCACCTTCTCGGTCAGCAACCAGCCGACAATCCCAGCACAGGCCGCCACCATGGTCGCCAGCATCACCACCCCCGCCGCCTGGTTGGCCGCCAGCCCCGAGCCGACGTTGAAGCCGAACCAGCCCACCCACAGCAACCCGGCGCCCACCAGGGTGAAACCGAGGTTGTGCGGCGGCATGGCCACCTGCGGGTAGCCCTTGCGCTTGCCCAGCATCAACGCCGCAGCCAGCGCTGCCACACCGGAGTTGATATGCACGGCGGTACCACCGGCAAAGTCCAGCACGCCCCAGTTGACCATCAACGCCCCCGGCCCGCCCCAGACCATATGCGCGATCGGCGCGTACACCAGCACGAACCAGGCGGCCATGAACAGCAACGAAGCACTGAACTTCATGCGCTCGGCAAAACCACCGGCAATCAGCGCCGGGGTGATGATGGCGAAGGTCAGCTGGAACACCGCGAACACGCCTTCGGGGATGCTACCGACCAGGCTGTCATGGCCGATGTCCAGCATCAGCGCCTTGTCCAGCCCGCCGATGAAGCTGTTGACGGTCAACTGCCCCTCGACCATGCCGGTGGTGTCTACCACCAGGCTGTAGCCGAACAGCACCCAGAGAATGCCGATCACCCCGGCAACGGCGAACAGCTGGGTGAATACCGAGAGGAAGTTCTTGGCCCGCACCATGCCACCGTAGAACAGTGCCAGGCCCGGGATGCACATCATCAGCACGAACATCGCGGCGCAGATCATCCAGGCGGTGTTGCCGGTGTCCAGGGTGGGGTCGGCGGCGTGGGCCCGGGTGGTCAGGGCTAACAACATTACAGCGAGGGTGAGGTGCTTCATGGAGTCACTCCTGTGTGAATGGTGGGGGTGCCCTGGGGCTGCCTTGCAGCCCATCGCGACACAAGGCCGCTCCTACAGGGGGCCGCGCAGGCTCAGAGACGCGGTCCCCTGTAGGAGCGGCCTTGTGTCGCGAAAGGGCCGCAAAGCGGCCCCAATTACCAATAACTCAGTACTGCGCCTGCCCCGGCACCCAGGCGGTCCCCGCCAACGGCACTCGCGCCATCGCCGCAGCCTCCACGGTCAACGCCACCAGGTCCTCCGGGTCGAGGTTGTGCAAGTGCGACTTGCCACACGCCCGCGCCATGGTCTGCGCCTCCAGCACCAGCACCCGCAGGTAGTTGGCCAGGCGGCGCCCGGCCTCCTCCGGGTTCAGGCGCCTGGCCAGTTCCGGGTCCTGGGTGGTAATGCCGGCCGGGTCGCGGCCGTTCTGCCAGTCGTCATAGAAACCGGCCGCCGAGCCGATCTTCTTCAGTTCGGCATCCAGCCGCGGGTGGTTGTCACCCAGCGCGATCAGCGCCGCAGTGCCAATGGCCACCGCATCAGCCCCGAGGGCCATGGCCTTGGCCACGTCGGCACCGTTGCGAATACCACCGGAAACGATCAGCTGCACCTTGCGGTGCATGCCCATTTCCTGCAGCGCCTGCACTGCCTGCGGAATGGCCGGCAGGATCGGGATGCCGACGTGTTCGATGAACACTTCCTGAGTCGCGGCAGTACCGCCCTGCATGCCGTCGAGCACGATCACATCGGCACCTGCCTTCACCGCCAGCTTTACGTCGTAGTACGGGCGGCTGGCGCCGATCTTCACGTAGATGGGTTTTTCCCAGTCGGTGATCTCGCGGATCTCGGCAATCTTGATCGCCAGGTCATCCGGGCCGGTCCAGTCCGGGTGGCGGCAGGCGCTGCGCTGGTCGACGCCGATCGGCAAGGTGCGCATGCCGGCCACGCGCTCGGTCACCTTCATGCCCAGCAGCATGCCGCCACCGCCCGGCTTGGCACCCTGGCCGAGGACGATCTCGATGGCATCGGCCTTGCGCAGGTCGTCGGGGTTCATGCCGTAGCGCGACGGCAGGTACTGGTACACCAGGTGCTGCGACTGGCCGCGTTCTTCCGGGGTCATGCCGCCGTCGCCCGTGGTGGTGCTGGTGCCGGCGATGGTCGCACCACGGCCCAGCGCCTCTTTGGCGTTGGCCGACAACGCGCCGAAACTCATGCCGGCGATGGTCACCGGAATTTTCAGGTGGATCGGCTTCTTGGCGAAGCGGGTGCCCAGCAGCACATCGGTGCCGCATTTTTCGCGGTAGCCTTCCAGCGGGTAGCGCGACACGCTGGCACCCAGCAGCAGCAGGTCGTCGAAGTGCGGCACGCGGCGCTTGGTGCCGCCGCCGCGGATGTCGTAGATGCCGGTTTCGGCGGCACGCTGGATTTCCTGGATGGTCAGGCGGTCGAAGGTGGCCGACTCACGCAGTACTGGTGGGAATTGCTCGCTCATGGGAATGCTCCTGGATCAGTACGCGCTGGCGTTGTCGACTTTGAAGTTGTACAGCTGGCGAGCCGAGCCGTAGCGTTTGAAATCGGCAGCCTTGTGGTCCAGGCCGGCCTTGTTCAGCAGTTCCTGCAGCTCTTGCAGGTGCTCGGCGCGCATCTCTTTCTCGATGCAGTCCGAGCCCAGCGACTGCACCGCACCCTTGACGTAGATGCGCACCTCGTACAGCGAATCGCCCAGCGCATCGCCGGCATCGCCACACACCACCAAACGCCCGGCCTGGCCCATGAAGCAGCTCATGTGGCCGATGCTGCCGCCGACGACGATATCCACGCCCTTCATGGAAATACCGCAACGCGCGCCGGCGTCGCCCTCGATCACCAGCAGCCCGCCATGGGCGGTGGCGCCGGCGGCCTGGGAGGCGCTGCCCTTGACCCGCACCGAGCCGGACATCATGTTCTCGGCCACGCCGACACCGACGTTGCCATGCACGGTGACGCTGGCCTGCTGGTTCATGCCGGCGCAGTAGTAGCCGGCGTGGCCTTCGATATCCACGGCCACGGCGGCGTTGATGCCCACGGCCAGGTTGTGCTTGCCGTCGGGGTGGGTCACCCGCCATTCGTGGTCCTGCACCTCACCGTGCAAGGACTGGTTGAGGACACGCACCGAGGTGCTGGAAAGGTCGATCGTCTTCATGTGGTTCTCCAGTGGTTCGGTGGCAGGTCAGGCGCTTTCGCGTTCCCAGACGTACAAGGTGGCCGGGGCCGGTTCCCAGACCTTGGCGTTCTCGATGCCCGGCAGGCTGGCCAGCGCCTGGTACTCCGAGGCCATGGCCACGTAGTCGTCGGTCTCGGCCAGCACGGCGGGCTTGCAGGCGATCGGGTCGCGGATCACGGCAAAGCCGTTGCGCGTGCCGATGGCGAAGGTGAAGAAGCCGTCCAGGTCTTCCAGGGCGCCATCCAGGGCCTGAGCCAGGCTATCGCCCTGCTGCAGGCGCCAGGTCAGGTAACCGGCGGCCACTTCGGTGTCGTTGTCGGTCTCGAAGCTGATGCCTTCGCGCTTGAGCTCCTGGCGCAGGCGGAAGTGGTTGGACAGCGAGCCGTTGTGCACCAGGCACAGGTCGGCGCCGGTGGAGAACGGGTGGCTGCCTTCCATGGTCACGGCGCTTTCGGTGGCCATGCGGGTATGGCCGATGATGTGGCTGCCTTTCATGCCGGCCAGGCCGAAGCGGCTGGAGATTTCCGCCGGCAGGCCCATGCCCTTGAGGATCTCGATGCTCTGCCCGGCGCTCATGATGCGCACGTCAGGGGCCAGTTCGCTCAGGGCCTGGCGGGCCGACGCCTCGCGGGTGTGCACCTTGAGCACGGCGGCGCTGGCGTTCTGGAACCAGTCCAGCGAGCAGCCCAGGCGCCCTTCCAGCTGGCCCATCAGCGCCGCCCAGGGGTAGTTGATGTCAGTGGCCTGCAGGGTCAGCTTGACCCAGCCATCGGCCACTTCGTCGCCGTAGATGGCAAAGCCGGCGCTGTCCGGGCCACGGTCGGTCATGGCTTCGAGCATGGGTTCGAAGAGCTTGCCGAGCTGGGCTTCCAGCTCGGTTTTTTTCAGGTACAGACCTACGATTCCACACATGATGATGCTCCTTACTAGGCAGTGGGCGACCGCGTTCGTGCTGGCCGCCCAAGGGATTGGGGGGCGGTCAGAAGAATTCGGTGTAACGCTGGATTTCCCAGTCGGAGACGTGGCGGCAGTACTCCACCCACTCCATGCGCTTGAGCTTGATGAACTCATCGACGATCTCGGCGCCCAGCACTTCGCGGAACAGCGGGTCGGCCTCCAGGGCGTCGGCGGCTTCCTTCAACGACTGCGGCAAGGTCTTGATGCCGCGTGCGGCAATCTCTTCCAGGCTCAGGTTGTAGAGGTTCTCGTTGCACATCTCGCCCGGCTCCAGCTGACGGTCGATGCCATCGAGGCCGGCAGCGATGATCGCGGCGGTGACCAGGTATGGGTTGCAGCCAGCGTCCGGCAGGCGGAACTCCAGGCGGCCATAGGGGATGCGCACCATCGCCGAGCGGTTGTTGGCGCCGTAGGCGACAAACGCCGGGGCCCAGGTGGCGCCGGATAGCGAGCGGCCGACCACCAGGCGCTTGTACGAGTTGACCGTGGGCGCGGCGAAGGCGCACAGCGCCGGGCCATGGGCCAACAGGCCTGCGGCAAAGTGGTAGGCCAGCTTCGACAGGCCCATGCCGCTGCTGTCGGACGGGTCATGGAACAGGTTCTTGTTGGTGCTGCTGGCCAGCGACAGGTGGAAGTGCATGCCATTGCCGGCGCGCTTGGGGTCGGGCTTGGGCATGAACGAGCAGATCATCCCCAGGTCGTTGGCGATCTCGCCGGCGGCCATGCGGAAGAAGGTGAAGCGGTCGGCCGACTCCATGGCGTCGCTGTAGGTGTAGTTGATCTCGAACTGGCCGTTGGCGTCCTCGTGGTCGATCTGGTAGATGTCGAAACCCACCGGCTGCAACGCCTCGGTCAGGCGCTCGAGGAACAGCCGCGAGCGCGACAGGCCCTTGTAGTCGTAGCACGGCTTGTCGAGGTTGTCGGAAGCGTCCACCAGTTGCAGCTTGCCATCCTCGTCGCGGCGGAACAGGCTGAACTCGGGCTCAAGGCCGGTGTTCAGGGTCCAGCCTTTGTCGGCCAGGCGCTGCACCTGCTGCTGCAACACGTAGCGGCTGTCGTAGGGCCAGGGTTGGCCGTTTACGTGGCCTACACACACCACCCGGCCGTAACCCGGCTGCCACGGTACCGGGATCAAGGTGGAAAGGTCGCCGCGGGCCATGAAGTCGGGGCCGTGCGGTTCCATGCCCATGCCGCAGATGGCGAACCCGGCAAAGCCGGCGCCCTCCTCGGCCACCATCTTCAGGCCCGAGACCGGCACCGATTTGGTCTTCGCCGAGCCATGGATATCGACGAACTGCGCCAGCACGTACTTGATGCCGTGCTGATCGAGGGTGCGCTGGGTTTCTGCTGGCAACATGGGTTGAACACTCCTGGGTAAGGGGCAATGATTCCGCATGGGAAACTTACTTTCCTCACAGGAATGCAATGTGCTTGCCAACTTTGTTCAGGGTGCAACCTTTTGTTGCCTGTTCGGGCCTCTTCGCGGGCCTGTGGGAGCGGGCGTGCCCGCGAAGAGGCCGGTACGGGCAACCCAAAACCCAAGCAGATTTCCATGCGCCATTTATGGGAAACTTGTTTTCACCCGAGGAAAGATGCAGCCACCGCAGCTGCATTTCGCACTTTCCCAGTGCGAAAACTTTATTCTTGAACTGAAACCGTGCAGGACATTCGATGCCAACCGAAACCGAACCGCGCCTTCGCCTGGAGCAGTACCTGGGCCTGCAGATCAAGCGCCAGCGCCAGGCCCAGTCCCTCAAGCTCGCCGACGTGGCGCGCATCGCCGGCATCAGCCAAGGCATGCTGAGCAAGATCGAGAACGCCCAGGTGTCCACCAGCCTCGACACCCTCAGCCGCCTGTGCGATGTGCTGGGCATGCCGATGGCCAAGCTGTTCAGCCAATATGACCAGCCCGACGGCAATGCCTTATTGGTGAAAGCCGGTGAAGGGCTGGAGGTGGTGCGCCGCGGTACCGAAAAAGGCCACACCTACCATTTGCTCAATCACGCCAGGGGGCCGAAGAAGAACTTCGAGGCGTACATGGTGACCATGGACGACGCCAGCGAAGAGTTCCCGACCTTCGCCCACCCCGGCACCGAGTTTCTCCACTTGCTGGAGGGTGAACTGGTGTACCGCCACGGCAACCAGCTCTATCACATGCAGGCCGGCGACAGCCTGACCTTCGACGGCGAGACCCCGCACGGCCCCGAGCAGCTGGTGCAGGTACCCATCCGCCTGTTGTCGATCATGAACTACGGCGACGAGTGACGCGGCGCAGCAAGGCAACAACCGATGTCGCGATCAGACAAGCACACGTCGCCCGCGATCGCCTTCAGAACTGTGTCTACAAAAATAATACACACATCGACCAGCCCCGCGCCGTGGGCTGATCGGTGCGGTATTCGCGAGTAAAACAGCCTCGCTTCACAATTCCAACGCTGTGGCGCCTTTTTGCACCGGGCAGTTCGTCCGGGCTCATAACGATAAAACTCCCAGTATTAGAGACCCGCGCCGCGCCAGCCGGGAGTGTTTGCGCGCGCCACATTGTGAAGACTTGACTGCCATGATCGCGACTTCAATCCCCGTAGCCGGTGCTGCCACCGGCCACCGTAACGCCCTGTGCGTTGCCCATATCGCCGCTGTGCTGTTCGGCCTGACCGGTATCCTCGGTCACCTGATCGAGGCCGACGCCAGCATCATCACCTTCGGCCGCGCCACCTTCGCCTTCATCGCCCTGGGCTTCGTCGCCGGGCTCAAGGGCACGCGCCTGCTCGACGCCCTCACCCTGCGCAACCTGCCGGTGCTGGGCCTGACCGGCGCCCTGCTGGCTGCCCACTGGGTAACCTTCTTCATCGCCGTGAAGGTTGGCGGCGTGGCCGTGGCCACCTTGGGCTTCGCCAGCTTCCCGGCGTTCATCGCCATGATCGAGCGCGGCGTGTTCGGCCAGCGTATCGGTGCCGTGCAAGGTTTGCTGCTGCTGATGGTCACGGCCGGTCTGGTGTTGGTGGTACCGACCTTCGACCTGCTCGACAAAGGCACCGTCGGCCTGCTCTGGGGTCTGGGCTCGGGCCTGGCGTTCGCCCTGCTGACCGTGGCCAACCGCCGCAACGGCTCGAGCATGAACGCGATGCAGGTGGCGTTCTGGCAGAACGTGGTGGTGGCTGCGCTGGTGGCGCCGTTTGCCTTCACTCACCTGGGCAACACCAGCCTGGCTGGCAGTGACTGGGTCAACCTGGCGCTGTTGGGCGTGTTCTGCACCGGGCTGTCGCAGTTCCTGTTCGTCAAGAGCCTGGAAGGCCTGGAAGCGCGCACGGCCGGCATGATCATAGCGCTGGAGCCGGTGTACGCGATCATCGGCGCCTGGTGGTTGTTCGGTGAGCAGCCAAGCCTGCGCATGGCCGCTGGCGCTGCGCTGATCGTGCTGGCGACCATCCTGGCGGCGGCGCGCAAGGCACCAGCGGAACAAGGCGATACCAGCCGCTGCGCGCATTGATGAATGTGCTTGCCTGAACGGGCCTCATCGCCGGCAAGCCGGCTCCCACAGGGTAATCACAGGGCTCGAGCCTGATGCTTTACCTGGGAGCAACTGTCTTGCTCAAATTCTGAAAGTTGGCGCAATCCCTGTGGGAGCGGCCTTGTGTCGCGAAAGGGCTGCAAAGCAGCCCCAGCAATTTCAACTGTTGCGCATCAATCCCGGGGCCGCGTTGCGGCCCTTTCGCGACACAAGGCCGCTCCCACAGGTACAGCGACAACCTCGAGATCAACGCTGCACCTGTGTGTGTGGCTTGCCGGCGATGAGGTGGGTACAGGCGACTAAGCGCCCTCAGGCAGCAGACTGCGGTCAAACATGAACGCCCGCTCCCCCTGTGGTGTGTACTGATACAACTGCTGCGGCCGGCCCAGCCTGGGCTGGTTCTTCTCCCCGGTGTCCCTCACCCACCCCTGCTCGCGCAAGCGCTCCAGGCGTTTGCGCAGCGAGGTGTTGTTCACCGCCTGCCCCAGGCACGCCTGCACCGCACCTAGCGCATCCAGCACAGTGAACTTCTCCGCCAGCAGGTACAGCGGCAGGCTGCTGTACACCGTCTTCGCCGCCAGCCGCTCACGGGCCCGCTCCACCAACAGGTTGTGATCAAAGGGCAACAGCACCTTGCGCGCCAATACGCTGTCCAAGTCGAAAAACGCCAGTTGCTCGCCCTCGACGACCTGCCCGGGTTCGAGCAATGCCAGGTAATAGGTGCTGAGTGACCATCCACGCGGGTCGCGGAAAGCATTGCCCTCGGTGCCCACCTGTTCCATGTAGCACGGTACGACCTGGGTTTTCTCGCGCAGCGCGCGTTCGGCAGCAGCTTCCAGGCTGGTGTCGGGGGTGCGGCCATTGACGATCACCCCGGGCAAGGCCCACTGGCCGGCATGCGGTTCACGCTCACGACGGTGCAACAGCACCTGCAGATGCTGAGCTTCGGGGGCCATGCGCAGGGCGACGATATCGACGCTGGCCAGGACTTCGACTGCATTCACCGGGCGACTCCTTGTTCAAGCTCATCATAATCCACCAGAGCATCTAAGTAAGGCAAGCAGAAAGCCCGTTTCAAAAGTTGCTTGACACACTTAATACACCAAGTGAATTATGTATCTATTCCAGCGAAGAGCACCGCCATGAAGATCGCCAGTTTCGATGTCGACGCCCAGAACGGCTTCACCAGCAACGTGCCGCAAGAGCTGCCGGTTCCCGAAGGCAATGAAATCGCGGCAGATCTCAATACCATGGCCTTGCGCGCCGACCTGCGCCTGGGCAGCAAGGACGCCCACCCGGCCAACGCCGCCTGGGTAGTCGCCGACCCCGCGCACATGCTGCAGCCCCTGCAGCTGGCCAACGCCGACCTGACCTGGGTCAGCCACTGCGTCCCCGGCACACCCGGCTTCGAGTTGCTGCCCGGCCTGCCGGCCCCCATCGACTACGACTATTTCGTGTGGAAAGGCGTCGAGCCCGACCTGCACCCCTACGGTGCCTGCTACCACGACCTGGCCGAACGCCGCTCCACCGGGGTGATCGAGTACCTCAAGGTGCAGCAGGTGGGCGCGGTGATCGTCGGTGGCCTGGCCCTGGACTATTGCGTCAGGACCACCGCCCGCCAATTGCGCCATGCCGGCTTCCAGGTGCTGTTGTACCTGCCGGCCTGCCGTGCGCTCACCCAGGCAGGCGCCATCGAGGCGTGTGGCGCCCTGGCCGCCGACGGCGTGATCCTCTGCGGCGACGAAGCCGCGCTCGACCACCAGCTCTCTCTGATCAAGGAGGACCGCCCATGAGCGACAGCGTTTTCGGCCCACGCATCATCCAGAACCTGCTGGACACCGACTTCTACAAGATCACCATGATGCAGGCGGTGCTGCACAACTACCCCAACGCCGAGGTGGAATGGGAGTTCCGCTGCCGTAACGGCGAGAACCTCGCACCTTACCTGGCGGAAATCCGTTACCAGGTCGAACAACTGGCCGATGTCAGCATCACGCATGACCAGCTCGCCTACCTGGAGAAGATCCCGTTCATCAAACCGGACTTCATCCGCTTTCTCAGCCTGTTCCGCTTCAACCTGCGCTATGTACAGGTAGGCCTGGATGATGCCGGGCAACTGGCGATTCGCGTGCGCGGGCCGTGGTTGCACGTGATTCTCTACGAGATCCCGCTGCTGGCGATCATCAGCGAGGTGCGCAACCGCTACCGCTACCGCGAGGTGGTGATCGAGCAGGTCCGCGAGCGCCTGTATCAGAACCTCGACTGGCTGAAGGCCGAGGCCAGCGCCGAAGAACTGGCCGGTTTCCAACTGGCCGACTTCGGCACCCGGCGGCGCTTCTCCTACCGGGTGCAGGAAGAGGTGGTGCACATTCTGAAGCGTGACTTCCCGGGCCGCTTTGTCGGTACCAGCAACGTGCACCTGGCCCGCGAATACCAGCTCAAGCCGATCGGCACCATGGCCCACGAGTGGTTCATGGCCCACCAGCAACTCGGCCCGCGCCTGGTCGACAGCCAGGCTGCCGCGCTGGAATGCTGGGTGCGGGAATACCGGGGGTTGCTGGGCATCGCCCTGACCGACTGCATCACCATGGACGCGTTCCTCTGCGATTTCGACCTGTACTTCGCCAAGCTGTTCGATGGCCTGCGGCATGATTCGGGCGATCCGCTGGCCTGGGCGGAAAAAGCCATTGCCCACTATGAGCGGCTGGGGATCGACCCGAAGAGCAAGACCCTGATCTTTTCCGACGGGCTGGACCTTGCCAAGGCGCTGGGGCTGTACCGGGCGCTGCATGAGCGGATCAATGTGAGCTTTGGCATTGGTACCAGGCTGACCTGCGATGTCCCGGGGGTGGAGCCGATGAACATCGTGATCAAGATGACGGCCTGCAATGGGGCACCGGTGGCCAAGATTTCCGACAGCCCGGGCAAGACACAGTGCCGGGATGAGAACTTCGTGGCCTATCTGAAGCATGTGTTTCGGGTGGATTGAGGTTGCCTGTGCCGGCCTCTTCGCGGGCTCGCCCGCTCCCACAGGTACTGCACCGCATTCAAGAACCGTGAAAAACCTGTGGCAGCGGGCAAGCCCGCGAAGAGGCCAGCACAGTCACCCCACCTCTTGCAGACCAACACACAACTCCAGAAACCGCGCTGCAGCCCGCGACGGGGTGGCTGCATGCGGCACCAGAATGGAAAACCGCCGCACCAACGCCTGCGGCACAACCTGCAACCGCTGCAACGCCCCATCTTCATGCCGGATCGACATCGCCGACACAAAACCAATCCCCATCCCGGCCCGCACTGCCTCCTTCACCCCTTCCACCCCGGCAATCTCCAGCGCCACGCGCATCGCCACGCCGCTGCGGGCAAATGCCCGCTCGACGATCTGCCGCACACCCGAGCCACTCTCGCGTAATACCAACGGGTAAGCCCCCAGCGACGCCAGCGTCTGTCGGTCACTGCCAGCCAGCGGATGACCACGCGGCACGATGGCCACGATCTCGTCCTCCCGCCACGCCGTCACCGCCGTGCCCAATGGCAGTTCCTGCCCAGGCGGCCCTTCGATCAGGGCGATATCGACGCTGTCCAGCGCAGCGACGATTTCTGCCGTATTGCCGTTGGAAGTGCTCACCAGCACCTCCGGGTAGCGGGCATGGAAATCGGCAATCAGGTAAGGCAGCAGGTAGCTGGCCGGCGTGGTACTGGCGCCGATGCGCAAGGTACCGCGCTCCAGCCCGCGCATGGCCTCGCGCAATGCCTGGGCCTGACGGAAGGTTTCGCGCAGGCGCTCGGCATGGGCCAGCAATTGCTCGCCGGCTGCTGTCAGCCGCACACCACGGCCGGCGCGCTGATACAGCGGCTCGCCAAAGGCCTCCTGCAGCAGCTTGAGCTGGCCAGACACCGCCGGCTGCGACAAATGCAGGGCCTGGGCCGCATGGCTGATGTTGCCGTGCTCGGCGACGGTGGCGAACGTTATCAGTTGTTCTGGGGTCATGAATGAAAAATATCAGCTAACCGGATATTTGCCATCCTAAATTACGATTTTTTATAAGCTTATAACCAGATTAACGTAAGCCATGTCGAAATACCTTTCCGGAGGACTCACATGGCCACGGCTCCGTCCAACCCCGCCTTTGCACCTACCCTCTCTACCCGAGGGCGGCTCAATGGCATCCTGTTCGTCGCGCTGTTCGCGCTTGCGGTCACCCAGTTGGCCGCCCTGCCCGCCATCGCCAACCTGGGTATCAGCCCGCTGATCGTCGGTATCGTCGCCGGTGCGCTTTACGGCAATGCACTGCGTGACGGTGTACCGGCAAGCTGGGCGGCGGGTATCAACTTTTCCGCCCGCGGCCTGCTGCGCATTGCCGTGGCCTTCTTCGGCCTGCGGGTAAGCCTGCAGGAAATTGCCGAAGTCGGCTGGTCCGGGCTCATCGTGTCGTTGCTGGTGGTGCCCAGCACCCTACTGATCGGCCTGTGGTGCGGCATGAAGCTGTTCAAGCTGGACCGCGATACCGCCTTGCTGACCGCCGCCGGCAGCGCCATCTGCGGCGCCGCCGCGGTTCTGGCCTTCGAGTCGGCGCTGCGCAGTGCACCGCACAAAAGCGCCATGGCGGTTGGTAGCGTGGTGCTGTTCGGCACCCTGTCGATGTTCCTCTACCCATTGGCGATCAATGCCGGCTGGCTGCACCTGGACGCCATGGGCGCCGGGCTGTTCCTGGGTGGCACCATTCACGAGGTGGCCCAAGTGGTCGGTGCGGCCAGCAACGTCAGCCCCGAGGCCACGCATATCGCCACCATCGTCAAGATGACCCGGGTGATGCTGCTGGTACCGGTACTGCTGGTGGTGGGCCTTTGGATCAGCCGCGCGCGTCAGCCGGGCCAGGCACAGGGCAACGGGCGCATCGCCATGCCCTGGTTCGCCTTCGGCTTCCTCGCGCTGGTACTGGTGAATTCGCTGCAGGTGTTGCCGGGCAGCGTGACGCAAGCGGTTAACAGCCTGGATACCTTCGCCCTGACCATGGCCATGACCGCGCTGGGGATGGAGACGCGCCTCAGCCAGATTCGCCAGGCCGGGCCGCGGGCGCTGGCCACCGGGGCGCTTCTCAACCTCTGGCTGGTGTTTGGTGGCGTGGCGATTACCCTTGGCGTGCAGAAGCTGTTGGGATGACTTGAGACCGAGTCGCCTGCTTCGCGGGTAAACCCGCTCCCACAGGTATCGCGCTGCTTTCGGAACCTGCGCCGTACCTGTGGGAGCGGGTTTACCCGCGAAGCAGGCGGCTCGGTCTGATGAGGTTTTTGTTGCCCCCCCTCGTTGCCGTCCACATTTCTCGGTATGGTGTTGTCAAAGAAGGATGTTTTACCCGCACAGGAAAGACTTAGATGCCTCAACGCAATGTCATCAATGCATCCGTCAGCCCCAAAGGCAGCCTGGAGACGCTGTCACAACGTGAAGTGCAGCAACTGAGTGAAGTCGGTACCGGTAGCCTTTACACCCTGTTCCGCCAGTGCGCCCTGGCCATCCTCAACACCGGCGCCCATGTCGACAATGCCAAGACCATCCTCGAGGCCTATCAGGACTTCGAGGTGCGTATTCATCAACAGGACCGCGGCGTGCGCCTGGAGCTGCTGAATGCCCCGGCCGACGCCTTCGTCGATGGCGAAATGATCGCCAGCACCCGTGAAATGCTGTTCAGCGCCCTGCGCGACATCGTCTACACCGAAAGCGAGCTGGCCAGCCAGCGCATCGACCTGGAAAGCTCCCAGGGCATCACCGACTATGTCTTCCACCTGCTGCGCAACGCTCGCACCCTGCGCCCGGGCGTGGAGCCGAAGATGGTGGTGTGCTGGGGTGGCCATTCGATCAGCAGCGAGGAATACCAGTACACCAAGAAGGTCGGCCACGAGCTGGGCCTGCGCAAGCTGGATGTGTGCACCGGCTGCGGCCCGGGTGTGATGAAGGGCCCGATGAAGGGCGCCACCATTGCCCACGCCAAGCAACGCATGCACGGCAGCCGCTACCTGGGCCTGACCGAGCCGGGCATCATCGCCGCCGAAGCGCCCAACCCGATCGTCAACGAACTGGTGATCCTGCCGGACATCGAGAAGCGCCTGGAAGCCTTCGTCCGTGTCGGCCACGGCATCATCATCTTCCCGGGCGGTGCCGGCACGGCCGAGGAGTTCCTCTACCTGCTGGGCATCCTCATGCACCCGGACAACCAGAACCTGCCGTTCCCGGTGGTACTCACCGGCCCGCGCAGTGCCGAGCCGTACCTGCAACAGTTGCACGCGTTCGTCGGCGCCACCCTGGGTGAAGCGGCGCATCGCTTGTACGAGATCATCATCGATGACCCGGCGGAAGTTGCCCGGCACATGGTCGAAGGACTCAAGGCGGTGAAGCAGTTCCGCCGCGAGCGCAACGATGCCTTCCACTTCAACTGGCTGCTGAAGATCGAGGAGAGCTTCCAGCGGCCGTTCGACCCGACCCACCAGGCCATGGCCGACCTCGACCTGCGGCGCGAGCTGCCAGCGCACGAACTGGCTGCCAACCTGCGCCGGGCGTTTTCCGGCATCGTCGCCGGCAACGTGAAGGACAAGGGCATCCGCCTGATCGAGGAACACGGGCCGTATCAGATCCGTGGCGACAGCGCCGTGCTGGACCCTCTGGGCCGGCTGTTGCAGGCGTTCGTCGACCAGCATCGTATGAAGTTGCCTGGCGGCGCGGCGTATGTACCGTGCTACCAGGTGGTGACCTGATTCGCCATTCTTGCTGACTTGCTGAGGCCCCATGGACGGGGCCTGCAGCTATTTGGCTTTTTGGATGTGGGCATTTGCATCGAGTAGGCATTCATTCGCGATGGTGGCGCTGAGTCACCTTTCCGCCCTTACGGCGGGTCCCTTTTTGTCGTGGCAAAAAGGAACCAAAAACCGTCGGCTCCCATCATCCGGCCCCTACGCTTCGCTCCGGGGTCCCCTCGCTACGGGCCTGCTCCCGGGAGTACGCGCTGCAGGCCCCATCCATGGGGCCTCAGCGCTTGACGGGCATCCATGCCCGTCACCTCCCTCCGCAGTCCCTTCGCTCGGCCTCCTGAAGTCGCAATCGGCGGCGCCTGAACTATCGCGCGCTTAGAAGCAAAAGCAAAAGCAAAAGCAAAAGCAAAAGCAAAGGCAGACGCAAAGGCAAAACTGCTACTAACTGAGGTCGGCCATCGGTCGTTCGACGAAGCGGATGCTGTCGCGCCCACCGCGCTTGGACTGGTACAAGGCGACATCCCCCTGCTCGATCAAGGCCGCAAGGCTCGTCGGCGGCTGGTCGAACAGGTTGGCGCCGATACTAAGGGTGACCGGCTGCGGCGTAGGTACCGCCTTGCTTGCATACTGCTGGAACTGCTCGCGCAGCAGTCCACCCAGTTCCATGACCCGTTCGCTGCTCGCACCACACAGCAGAATGACGAACTCATCACCGCCCAGCCGCGCGGCCAGCGAGCGCTCGGGCAGCACCGTGCGAATCATCTCGCTCAGGGCAATCAGCAAGCGGTCCCCTGCAACATGCCCGTGCAGGTCGTTGACCAGCTTGAAGTTGTCGATATCGATCAGTAGCAAGGCCCCGGGCTGCGCCGAATCCACTGCCTTGAAGAAAGGCCCCGCCCGCACCTCCAGTGCACGCCGGTTGTACAGCGCCGTCAACGGGTCACGGGCCGCCAGGCGGGCAATCCGCTCCTCGCGCCGGTAGCGCACGGTGCCGGTCATCGACAAGGCAATCAGCATGATCGCCATCGCACCTTCGACCAACGAAACCTGAATGATCAGCCCGCCGAAGGTGGCCAAGTCAATCAGCGTACCCGGTGTGATCGCAATGATCGCCTTGGCCGCATAGAACAACCCATGCGCCAGCAACACATAGCGCAACTGCACCGCGCCGACACTCAGCGACTTGCCATGCGGCCGCAACAACCAGCTGGCCTTGAGCGTCAACAGCGCCACCAGCAACGAGTTGACCATCAGCATCACCTTCGACCACTGCGGCCCAACAGGCATCAGCAGCAAGGCAAACCACACCAGCACGACCGATAACCAGATACGCGACAGCCGCACCTGGGTGAAGCGCAACACCCCCACCAGGAAGAACCAGTGCGCCACCACCAGCAAGCCGTTGGCGAACCAGATACCGATCAGCAACAAACCGATGCCGCGCAGCAAGGCCAGGGTGGAACCAATCGTGATGGTGGCAAAGCCTGCGCTCCAGAACAGCAGCGACGGCTCGCGTACGCTGCGCCACTCGATCGCCAGGTACAACGCAGCCGCGGCAGCCAGGGCGATAGAGATAGTCAGCATCGTGGGTGGATCAAGCGCCATGAACGGTTTGGCCTATCTGGTTGACGAGGAAAAGGCCCGATTGTATGCGCTCGTGATGACTTTTCAGAGGAGCCTTACACCACCAGCCTGAAAATGATAGCCCAGCCCTGGCCGATACCCGTGCGAGTGAATGTCATATTGACATCAGCCTGTCATTTGCACCACAAAAACCGCTGTCGTTATGACAACACACCAGCGCAACACGCCCATCTGCAAGGGCTGCCCAGCTGGCACGAAAGCTGAACCATTCTCTTTCGCCACTACCTGCCTTGCGGAAATAACCATCATGAAAAATATCCTCCTCCCTCTGGCGATGTCCCTGTCCATCGCCCTGCCCGCCTGCGCCGACGAGGTGCTCTCGGAAAGCCCCGACAACACGGTGGGCTATGGCGCCGGCGGCGTCAGCGGCCTGATGGTCGGCGCCGCGCTCGGTGGCCCGTTCGGCGCCATCGCCGGTGCAGCCCTGGGTGCATTTGGCGGCGCCGCCGTGCAACAAGGCAGCGGGCACAGCGACGCGGCCTACGTGGTACGCCATGACGACGGCAGTACCCAGCGCTATCGCTCGCCCAATGCCCGCTTCAAGCCCGGTGATCAGGTGCAGGTGAGTGGTATTCGCCTGGCCCCGGCGCAGTAAAGCGCACCGCTCAACCTGTTGCCGGCGCTGACGGTGCTGGCATCGTGGGCGATCCTGAGCGAGGAGATTTCGCTGTATCAGGTCGTCGGGTTGGCGGTGGTGCTGTTTGCGGTGTCGCGGCTCAAGCCGCGGGGCAAACAGGAAACAAAGGTGGCTGAGGCCAAAGGTGCAGCAGCCTGACTGCGGTCACTGTGGGAGATTGCCCAGCCCTTTGGGCTGCGCTGTCGCACAGATAACTGAATTCGCAAGCGATCCTCGTACCCTGTGGGAGCGGCTTTAGCCGCGAAGAATCCGACGCGGTGCATGGCACCGGCTGCGCCGGTGTTCGCGGCTAAAGCCGCTCCCACAGCATCCCTGCTAATTCAATGAGTTATGTACAGTTCTATGAGAGCGGCTTTGCGTCGCGAGAGGGCTGCAGAGCAGCCCCGGCAATTTTGGTAGTGACACCAACGTCTGGGGCCGCTTTGCGGCCCTTTCGCGACACAAGGCCGCTCCCACAAAAACGCTTGAATTCCCTCAGAGCACCCGCTTGATCAGCGGCTCCAGCCGGCTATAGCGCAGCCGCCGCAGGAACTTGCGCACTTCCTTGGGGTGCTCGGCCTTGACCCCCAACTCCTCTGCCGAGCCGATCTTCGGCGCATGCCGGCGCAACTCGGTCAACTCTGCCTCCCGTGGCCCCAGCCATTGCCCTTGCGGGTCATCGATCAGCAGGCCGTTCTCCAGATCCAGGTTGAAGCCGCGCGGGTTCAGGTTGTTACCGGTCAGCAACGAATAGCGCTGGTCTACCCACACGCCCTTGGCATGAAAGGTATGCCCGGGGTCATTCCAGATCCGCACCTGCAACTGGCCGCTGGCAATCGCAGCGTGGCGACGTCGGGTGAAGGCGCGCAGGTTGTCTTCGTACAGGTAGGGCAACGCGCCGCTGGCACTGAACGGCTCGCCGGGGGCGATATAGAAGTCGTTGGCCGTGCGGTCACCAACGATCAGCTCCACCCGCACGCCACGCGCCAGGGCATGGTCGAGCTCGCGCATCAGCACCCGGGGCGGGTTGAAATACGGCGTGCTGATGATGACCTGTGTGCGCGCCGCCGCCAGCAAGGCGCACAGTGCCCGGTTCAGCGGGTTGCCACGGCCCACACCCAACAGCGGAATAACCCGCAGGCCCTGCCCCGCTGCGCTGGCCGGTGCCTCATAGGCCATGCGCCGCAGCCGCGCGCGCAAGCGCCGGATGTCGCCGCGCAGGCTGCGGGTGGAGGGTGGCTCTGGCAGGTCGAGGCGCGGCGTGGCGGTGTGGTGCAGCAGGCGCCGCACCAGCCCGACCATCGCGTCGGCCAGCTCTGGTGACTGGAACAGGTGGTAGCGGTCCAGGCGGTAACGGTCGAAACGGTGCAGGTACACGTTGTTAAGGCTGGCGCCGGTGTAGATCACGCAGTCGTCAATGATGCTGCCCTTCAGGTGCAACACGCCAAACAGCTCGCGGGTCTGCACCGGTACGCCATGGATGACGATGTCCAGCCCATGGTGCTGGCGCTGGGCCTGGTACCAGGCGGCGTTACCCGGCTGGCGCCCGGCGCCCAGCAGGCCGCGGCGGGCACGGAACCAGTCGACCACGATGGTGATTTCCAGCCCCGGCCGCGCGGCCTTGGCCTGGTACAAGGCATCCAGCACTTCCTGGCCGGCCTCGTCTTCCTGCAGATACAGCGCAACGATGACGATACGCCGGGTTGCGGCGCGGATGCGCTCGAGCAGGCAGGCGCGGTAGGCCTTGGCATCGGGCAGCACCTGTATCGACTCGGCCGACATGGCGTAGCCTGGCAATGCCGCCAGCATGGTTTCGGGGTTCACGAACGATCACCTTCTGTGTGCAACCACTGTCGTGCATCAGCTTGCACAGGAAGATTGAAATGGTCCAGCCCCCGGAGAGCATGGGGCTGCTTTGCAGCCCTGTCGCGACACAAGGCCGCTCCTACAGGTTCGGCGCCGCATTCGGCGGTGGCTTGTAGGAGCGGCCTTGTGTCGCGATAGGGGCGCAAAGCGCCCCCATTTCTGACGAAGCTATTTCAAGTCGAAGCGATCCAGCTCCATCACTTTCTCCCAGGCCGCGACAAAGTCCCGCACGAACTTGTCCCGGCCATCACTGCTGCCATACACCTCGCTCAACGCCCGCAACTGGGCATGGGAGCCGAACACCAGGTCAACCCGGCTACCGGTCCACTTCACCTGCCCGGTCTTGCGGTCGCGCCCTTCGAAGGTTTCGTTATCCGCCGAGGTCGGCTTCCACTCAACGCCCATGTCCAGCAGGTTGCGGAAGAAGTCGTTGCTCAGGGTACCGACCTTGTCGGTGAACACGCCCTGCTGGCTGCCGCCATGGTTGGCGCCGAGCACGCGCAGGCCGCCGATCAGCACGGTCATTTCCGGCGCGGTCAGGGTCAACAACTGGGCCTTGTCCAGCAGCAGCTTCTCGGCCTTGACGCTGTAGCGGGCCTTGGTGAAGTTGCGGAAGCCATCGGCCAGCGGCTCCAGCACGGCGAACGACTCGACGTCGGTCTGCGCCTGGGAGGCATCGGTACGCCCCGGGCGGAACGCCACGCTGACGTTGTGCCCGGCGTCCTTGGCAGCCTTTTCCACTGCGGCGGCGCCAGCCAGAACGATCAGGTCAGCCAGGGAGATCTTCTTGCCACCGGCATTGAACTCGGCCTGGATCTTCTCCAGCGCCGCCAGCACCTTGCCTGTGCCCTGGTTCGCCGGCCAGTCCTTCTGCGGCGCCAGGCGCAGGCGGCCACCATTGGCCCCGCCACGCTTGTCCGAACCGCGGAAGGTCGACGCCGCCGCCCAGGCAGTGGCCACCAGCTCGCCAACGCTCAGGCCCGCCGCGAGCACCTTGGCCTTGAGCGCGGCAATGTCCTGCTCACCCACCAGTGGGTGGTCGACTTTTGGCAGCGGGTCCTGCCACAGCAGCTCTTCGTTGGGCATTTCCGGGCCCAGGTAGCGCGCCAATGGGCCCATGTCGCGGTGGATCAGCTTGTACCAGGCTCGGGCGAAGGCGTCTGCCAGCTGCTCAGGGTTGTCCTTGAAGCGGCGGGCGATCGGCTCGTAGATCGGGTCGAAGCGCAGCGCCAGGTCGGAGGTGAGCATGGAAGGCGCGTGGCGCTTGGCCGGGTCATGGGCATCCGGCACGGTGCCTGCCCCCTTGCCCTCCTTCGGCCGCCACTGGTGGGCACCGGCCGGGCTCTTGGTCAGTTCCCAGTCGAAGTTGAACAGGTTGTTGAGGTATTCGTTGCTCCATCGGGTGGGGGTCGAAGTCCAGGTCACTTCCAGGCCGCTGGTGATGGTATCGCCACCCTTGCCGCTGCCGAACTTGTTGGCCCAACCCAACCCCTGCAGCTCCAGGCCTGCAGCTTCGGGCTCCGGGCCGACGTTGTCGGCAGGGCCGGCACCGTGGGTCTTGCCGAAGGCGTGGCCACCGGCGATCAGCGCCACGGTTTCTTCATCGTTCATGGCCATGCGGCCGAAGGTGTCACGGATGTCCTTGCCCGAGGCTACCGGGTCGGGGTTGCCGTCCGGGCCTTCCGGGTTCACGTAGATCAGGCCCATCTGCACAGCAGCCAAGGGGTTTTCCAGGTTACGCTCGCCGGACAGGTCCCGGCTTTGCTCCTCTGGGTGCTTGGCTGGCTCTGCTACCAGGTCACCCTGGCCTGGCGGCTGGGCCTTGACCTGCTCATTGCCATAACGAATGTCTCCGCCCAGCCAGACCTTTTCCGAACCCCAGTACACATCTTCGTCCGGCTCCCACACGTCGGCACGCCCGCCGGAGAAGCCGAAGGTCTTGAAGCCCATGGATTCGAGGGCGACGTTGCCGGTGAGCACGATCAGGTCGGCCCAGGAAATCTTGTTGCCGTACTTCTGCTTGATCGGCCACAGCAGGCGCCGGGCCTTGTCCAGGCTGACGTTGTCCGGCCAGCTGTTGAGCGGGGCGAAGCGCTGCTGGCCAGAGCCTGCACCACCCCGGCCATCGCCGATGCGGTAGGTACCGGCGCTGTGCCAGGCCATGCGAATGAACAGCGGGCCGTAGTGGCCGAAGTCGGCGGGCCACCAGTCCTGGGAGTCGGTCATCAAGGCGGTCAGGTCTTTCTTCAGGGCCTGGAAGTCGAGGCTCTTGAACGCCTTGGCATAGTCGAAACCCGGGTCCATCGGGTCGGACTTGGAGGAATGTTGGTGAAGAATTCTCAGGTTGAGCTGGTCAGGCCACCAGTCACGGTTGGTGGTGCCACCACCTGCGGTTTGATGGAACGGGCATTTCGATTCGTTCGACATCTGCGGGTACCTTTGGGTCGGTTATCCAGATTTCCGGTCTTTGCCAGGTGTTCTTTCAGCCGAGCGCGTGGGCTCGTGCTACCCCTCGTCAGGTCTACACGGGGCTTGCGAAGCTGTCACGACGGGGTTGGTGCGGTCTTGCACGCAAGTGCTGACACGCCGCCCGCTCGCGGAATTCGCGGGGCCAGGGGAAAGACTAGCCGAGCTTGGACAGAGTTCTAATAGAGTGGCTATTGAGGGGTGATAGGTTGGCTCTGTCAGCCTTCCTGTGCCGGCCTCTTCGCGGGTAAACCCGCTCCCACAGGTACGGTACAGCCCTCAAGACCTGTGGTGATCCTGTGGGAGCGGGTTTACCCGCGAAGAAGCCGGCACATCCATACAAGGCAATTAGGCTGGCCACATGCTTCAATACACCGCCACCCCCTCTACTCCGGAACCCGCCCCCTCATGAACCGCAACGACCTGCGCCGCGTCGACATGAACCTGCTGGTACTGTTCGAAGCCCTGATGATCGAACGCAACCTGACCCGGGTCGGCGAAAAGCTGTTCATCACCCAGCCCACCGTCAGCGCCGCCCTCGCCCGCCTGCGCGAGCTGTTCGACGACCCGCTGCTGATCCGCAACGGCCGGGCCATGGAGCCCACGCCACGGGCCATGCAGATCTTCGCCGAGCTGGGGCCGGCCATGGATGTGATTTCCGCCGCCATCAGCCGCGCCCGCGAGTTCGACCCGGTCAACAGCTGCAACGTGTTCCGCCTGGGCCTGTCGGACGATGCCGAGTTCGGCCTGTTCCCGGCCCTGCTGCAGGCCCTGCGCGAAGAGGCCCCGAACATCAGCGTGGTGGTGCGCCGGGCCAACTTCCTGCTGATGCCGGGGCTGCTGGCCAGCGGCGAGATCTCGGTGGGCGTGAGCTACACCACGGACCTGCCGGCCACCGCCAAGCGCCGCAAGCTGCGCAACATTGGCGTGCGGGTGCTGCGCGCCGATGACCGCCCGGGCCCGCTGACCCTCGACGAATACTGCGCCCGCCCGCATGTGATGGTGTCGTTCTCGGGCGACATGAGCGGCAATATCGACCTCGACCTGGCGCGCATCGGCCGCTGCCGCAAGGTGGTGCTGGCGGTGCCGCAGTTCGGCAGCCTGCGCGCCCTGCTGCGCAACACCGAGCTGATCGCCACGGTGCCGGACTATGCCGCCTGCGCCCTGGCCGACGACGGCAGCCTGCGCGCCGACCCGGCGCCGTTCGACATCACCGAGGCCGAACTGTCGATGGTCTGGAGCGGCGCCCAGGACAATGACCCGGCCGAGCGCTGGCTGCGCGAGCGCATCCTGCAGTTCATGGCCACGCAGTGATGCATCGACCTCATCGATAGCCACCATGAATGCCATCAAGTTCCGCTGCGGCAAGCCCGGGCGGAAGATGGCGGCATTCACTGATTGATGAGGCCTCCCATGAAAACCGGCATGATCGCTGCCCTGCTCGCCTTGCTGGCCGCCCTTGGCGGTTGTGCCAGCCCTGCCGCTACCGACGCGCAGCCCTACGGGCACTTCTATTCGGCCACGGCCATTTCCAGCGTCGCCCTGGCCCCCGGCCAACGGGTGGCGGTGCTGCTGGGGCGAGACGCCGAAGCAACCCTCGAATACCTCGGCAGCCATCGTACCCAGGCAGCCGCACCGGCCCAGGGCCAGCGTGCCCCTGTTGCGACCCTGGGCGGCGAGAGCCAGGCGTATGACTGGCTGGCGCGGTCACTGGCGCAGCAGTTTGCCGAAGTGACCTTCTATGACGACCTGGACACGCTGCTGGGTGACCACCAGGATGTGATCGTGCTGCTGGACACCGAAAGCCGTTTGGCCAGCGCGGATATCGAAAGCCGGGTGGTTGCGCGCTTTTTCGATGACCAGCTGACCTACATCGGCCGCGCTGAAGGGCGGGCCAGCAAGCGCCTGGACGATGTGGCGCGGGTGGCCGAGGATGAACGGGCGGTGCAGGCGGATGCCTTGCGCGACTTTGACGATTCGTTGCAGGCGTTGTTGAAGGGTCGCGTTTGAAGGCCCTTTCACTGGTATAGCGCAAATGCTCGGGCACAGCACCGGCCTGTAGGAGCAGCCTTGTGCTGCGAAGAGGCCAGTACTGCCACAGAATTTCTTTTGCCACACCGGCCCTTTCGCAGCACAAGGCTGCTCCTACAGGTCGGTGTGCTGTAGCTGTAATAACAGCGGTAAAGCTGCTACTTGCCCCGCTGCATCCACGCCGCTCCCAGCCCGCTGAGGCAGATCACCGAGATGCCCACCAGGCTCAGGGTATCCGGCACCTGGCTATAGACAACCAACCCAAGCAACCCGGCAAACACGATCTGGCAATAACTGAACGGCGCCAGCAAGGCCGGTGCCGCATGGCGAAAGGCCTGGGTCAGCAGCAGGTGCGCAGTCATGCCAAAGCCACCCAGCGCCAGCATCAGCAGCGCATGGTCCCAACGCGGCATCTCCCAGAAGAACGGCACCAGCGCACTCATCGCCAGGGTGTTGCACAACCCCGCATAGAAGTTGCTGGTGGTCGGGCTGTCATGCGCGGCCAGGATGCGCGTCAGCAACTGATAGAAGCAGAAGCCCAGCGCCGAACCGAACGGATACAGGATGGCCGGGGTGAACATCGCCCCGCCCGGGTGCACCACCACCAGCACACCGATGAAGCCCATCACCACCGCCACCCACTGCCCCACCGTCACCCGCTCCTTGAGCAACGGCGCCGACAGCGCGGTGACCAGCACCGGGGCCAGGAAGTTGACCGCCGTGGCCTCGGCCAGCGGCAGGTACTGCAGGCCGGTGGTGAACAGCAGGCTGGTACTCAACAGGCTCAGGGCACGTAACGTCTGCAACAGCGGACGGCGGGTGCGCAGCACGTTGAGGCCGGCCTTGGGCAGGAAGATGCCGGCCATCAGCAGCGTGTGCACCACATACCGCGCCCACACCACCATGATGATCGGGTACAGGCCGCCGAGGAACTTGGACAGGGCATCGTGACTGGCGAACAGGAACGTCGCCACCACCACCAGGGCGATGCCGCGCAGGGGTTGGTTGACTCCGGACAGCGGTGTGCTGGAACTCATGGCACTCTCGATGACGGCGCGGCTGGATGCGGCGCCCAGGGAAGGCCGCGCAGGCGTTGCCTGGCGGATGCAACAGCTCGGATTCTAGAAGAGATGCCAAAGAATAAGGAAGTTCTATTGCCGCCAGCCAAGGCCGACTGCAATTTCTGTTCGCTGATCGACCACTTTCCGCCCCGCGCGCATGGCCCGTGGCGTGCTGATCGCTGACCATCGAATGCGAACCCTGCCCACCCTACAAGGAATTTACATGCAAAGGCTCACCACCCGAAACGGCCTGGACCTGCCCGCGATCGGCCTGGGCACCTGGCCAATGACCGGCAGCGAGTGCACCCAGGCCGTGCGCCAGGCGCTTGAAGTGGGTTACCGGCACATCGACACCGCCACTGCCTATGACAACGAAGCCGCCGTCGGCCAGGCCCTGCGCGACAGCGATGTACCGCGCGAGCAGATTCACCTGACCACCAAGGTATGGTGGGATCGCCTGGCGCCCAAGGCCATGCGCCAGTCGCTGGAGGACAGCCTGCGCGCGCTGGGTACCGAGCAGGTCGATCTGTTCCACATCCACTGGCCCGGCCAGGACTGGGACCTGGCCCGCAGCATCGAAACCCTGGTGGCCCTGCGTGACGAGGGCAAGGCGCGCAGCATCGGCGTGGCCAACTTCCCGCTGGGGCTGCTGCGCCAGGTGGTGGAAACCCTGGGCGCACCATTGTCGGCGATCCAGGTGGAATACCACGTGCTGCTCGGCCAGCAACCGCTGCTGGACTACGCCCGCCGCCACGACCTGCTGCTCACCGCCTACACCCCGCTGGCCCGTGGGCAGGCGGCGGCGCAGCCGGTGATCCAGGCGATCGCCCGCAAGCATGGCGTACTGCCCAGCCAGGTGGCGCTGAAGTGGTTGCTGGACCAGGACGGCGTGGCGGTGATCCCCAAGGCCGGCAGCCGCGAGAACCAGCTGGCCAACCTGGCGGCGTTGAACGTGCAACTGGATGACGAGGACCGCGCGGCGATTGCCGGGTTGCCGAAGGACCAGCGAGTGGTGAGCCCGGCGTTTGCGCCGGACTGGAACAGCTGATTGCTGCTCAATATCTGAAAGCTGGCACGATCTCTGTGGGAGCGGCCTTGTGTCGCGAAAGGGCCGCAAAGCGGCCCCGGCAATTTTTGCGGCGAAGCTGAAAATGATGGGGGCGCTGCGCGCCCCAATCGCGACACAAGGCCGCTCCCACAATGGGCCGCGTAGGCCGTTATATTGGCGTCATGACCTGCTTCAACCGCTCGTTCGCCGGTGCCGGTCGCCCGTACAGGTAACCCTGGAAGTGCGAGCAACCCTCCGCCGCCAACCGGCGCATCTGCTCCTCCGACTCAACCCCCTCGGCCGTGGTCTTGATCATCAGGCTGTTGGACAGGTCGGTAATGGCGCGGATGATCGACATCGCCTCGCGGCTGTCGCACATGTCATGCACGAACGACTTGTCGATCTTGATCCGGTCGAACGGGAACGAACGCAGGTAGCCCAGCGAGGAATACCCGGTGCCGAAATCGTCCAGCGAAATGGACACGCCCAGGTCCTTCAGTGCACGCAAGGTGCGCACGTTCTCCTCGCTGTTGCCCAACAGCACCGACTCGGTGACCTCCAGCTCCAGCCGCTGCGGCGGCAGGCCTGAGTCGGCCAGCGCCAGGGCCACGGTGTGCACCAGGTTGGCATTCTTGAACTGCACCGCCGACAGGTTGACCGACACCGTCTGCTCGCTGTCCCAGCTGGCCGCCTCCTGGCAGGCCAGGTTCAGCGCCCGGTTGCCCAGTTCGTGGATCAGCCCGGTTTCCTCGGCGATGGGGATGAAGTCCATGGGCATGACCATGCCGCGGGTCGGGTGCTCCCAGCGCAGCAACGCCTCATAGCCGGTAACGCTGCTGGTCTGCTGGTCGACCACCGGCTGGTAGTGCAGCTGCAACTGGCCCAGGTGCAGCGCGGTGCGCAGGTCGGTTTCCACCAGGCGGCGCTGGCGGGCGGCGACGTCCAGTTCGACGTTGAAGCACTCGTAGCGGTTGCGGCCATTACGCTTGGCCTCGTACAGCGCCATGTCGGCGTAGCCCAGCAGTTGCTCGGCCTGGTCGCTGTCATCAGGCGCAATGGCAATGCCGATGCTCACCCCCACCGTGAACTGGTGCCCCTCGATCTGGAACGGTGGGCAGATCGCGTTGATCAGGCGCTGCGCAGTGTTGCATGCGGCCTCCCGGCCCTCCAGGCCGGTCAGCACCACGGCAAACTCGTCGCCGCCCAGGCGGGCCAGGGTGTCGTGTTCGCGCAGCTCGCGGCGCAGGCGCTTGCCCAGCGCGCGCAGCAGCTTGTCGCCAAAGGCGTGACCCAGCGAATCGTTGATGTTCTTGAAGTTGTCCAGGTCCAGGCACAGGGCGGCGGTCAGCTTGGCGTGCTCGCTGTCACGCACCAGCGCCTGGCGCAGGCGTTCGTTGAACAGGGTGCGGTTGGGCAGCCCGGTCAGCGCATCGTGGTGCGCCATGTGGTGGATCTGCGCGTGGGCGGCCAGCTCTTCTGTGGCGTCTTCGGCAACGAACAGCACGTAGTCGGCCTGGCCTTCACGGTTCTGGCTGAGCAAGGTGCGGCTGCGCAAGGTGCGTGGGCCGCAGGCCGTGTCGACCCGGGTTTCGGCGGCATGGCCCTTGGTGCTGCGGGCGCCACGGGCCAGTTGCTGTTCCAGGTAACCGGCAGCACCCGGTGCCAGGCATTCGCCGGGCAACTGCCCGGTCATGCTGCGCTGCGGCCCGCCGAACAGGCGTTCGGCCTGCTGGTTGGCCAGCAGGATGCGCTGGCTTTCCAGGTCCTGGACAATGACGCTGGCAGGGATGTTGGCAATCACCGAATCAAGGAACTGCGACAGCTTGGTCATTTCCTGGCTGTACTGCTCGGCCAGTTCCTTGGCCTGCAGCAGTTCCTGCTCTTGCCGGTGGCGCTCGGAAATGTCGCGGGTGACCTTGGCGAAGCCCACCAGTTGCCCGGCATCGTCGTACACCGCGTCGATCACCACATGGGCATGGAAGGTCGTGCCGTCCTTGCGCAGGCGCGAACCGGTCTCTTCGAAGCGCCCGGTGCTGCGCGCCTGCTCAAGGTTGAGCGCGGGCAGCCCGGCGGCGCGCTCGGCATCGGTGTAGAACAACGAGTAGTGCTGGCCGACGATTTCCTCGGCAAGGTAGCCCTTGGCGCGCTGGGCGCCGGGGTTCCAGTTGGCGACGATACCTTCGGGGGTGAGCAGGTAGAAGGCATAGTCCACCACACTCTGGATCAACAGCCGGTACATGATGTCGGGGCTTGCGACTAGCGACATGAACTTTACCTGGGCCTTCGAAAGGCGTGAAAAGGATTGGTGGCATTATGCCTCTGATGACGATTTTGTGAAGTAGCTCACAAAAAGCCACGATCCCTTCAATTTGCGAACGAAGGCAGGCAACCCCTCAATGGCGGGCGCCCGTCACCAGGAAATTGAGCAAGCCCGGTTCGTCATCCAGGGCTATGGGCTGCGCCGGGCGCGACAGTTCGGCCAGCACGGCATTGCAGAAGGCCACGGCAGGCATGTCCTGGGCGTAACAGCGCATCAGCCAGTCGCCCTCGCCGCCCAGCAGTTGCAATGCCACCGCCCGGCCGATGCCCTGCCGGCGGTACTTTTTCAGGATGAACAGGTCGGCCAGTTCGAACGCATCGATGCCCGGCAGCTCGCTGCGTTCGACCAGCACGAAACCGGCGATGAAACCATCTGCCAGCACCAGGTACGCGCCCCAGCCATCGGCCTGCCAGTAACGTTGCAGGTGCTCGTCATGGATATAGAAGCGGCCGTCCACTTCGACGTCTTCCTGCTCCCAGTCCGAGGACTCGTAGACGTAGAACTGATAGAGGTTGCGAATCAGCGGGGCCTGGTCGGCAGTGGTTGCCAGCAGTTCGATGGGCAGCATGGTGCGGGGGCTCGGGTTAAAAAGGCGGATTCTAGATCAACAGCCCCTGGCAGCAAAAAGCCCAGGCCCTCCCCGCACGGAAAGGCCCAGGCCAAAACCAGTCATCGATTGCTAGGCGCCCCTGTGGGAGCGGGCATGCCCGCGAACACCGGCAAAGCCGGTGCCATACACCGCGGTGCCTGCTTCGCGGGCACGCCCGCTCCCACAGGGATCCCTTCAGGGCTCAACTGTTTTGCAACGCACGCGGGCGGTGGCTGCGCGCCTCGGCGTCCGGCGCCTTGGCCGCCTGCAGGTGGAAGTCGAACGCCAGCTCGGCAAAGCGTTCGCCCTCTACGCCGCGATCACGCGCCGCCGCAGCATCCTCGACAAAGCGCAGCTCGCCGACCAGCCCGTCACGGGTGGCGTAGGCAAAGTCATCCCACAGGTACTTGTCGCCGGCCAGGTTTATCTGCGTGGTCAGGTGGCGGTGCCCCGGCGCCGAGATGAAGAAGTGCACGTGCGCCGGGCGCTGGCCGTGACGGCCAAGCAGGTCCAGGCACTCCTGGGTTGGCCCTTGCGGGTCGCAGCCGTACCCCGACGGCACGATGGAGCGCGCGCGGTAACGCCCTTCGGCATCGGTGATGATGCGCCGGCGCAGGTTGTACTCGGACTGGGTGGAGTCGAAGTACGAATAGGTGCCCTGGGTGTTGGCGTGCCACAGGTCAACGGTGGCGCCGGCCAACGGCTTGCCTTCGGCATCGAACACCTGGCCCTGGAGGAACATCACCACGCCCGGGTCGCTGCCGTCGTCCATGCGCGCTTCGCCCTGCGCCAGCGGCGCCCCCGCCACATACAGTGGGCCTTCGATGGTGCGCGGGGTGCCGCCAGTCAGGCCGGCCTCGGCGTCCTTGGCATCCTGCAGCAGGTCGAGGAAATGTTCGATGCCCAGCCCCGCCGCCAGCAGGCCGGCTTCGTTACGACCACCCAGGCGGTTGAGGTAGTCGACGGCATGCCAGAACTCGTCTTCGGTGATTTCCAGGTCTTCGACCAGGCGTGCAGTGTCCTGCAGCACACGCAGCATGATCTGCTTGAAGCGTGGGTTGCCTTCGGCATGGCCCAGGCCGGCCACTTCGTTGAAGAACGCCTGAACATCGGCAGTGTGGGAAATTTTCACGGTCATCGTGCTTGCCTCATCTTGTTCTTGTCAGGTAGACAGGTGCGACTCAGCGGTCGTCGCTGTGAATCGACGAGGGGTGCCGGCACAGGCCGTCGACCTCGATGTCCATGTACGGGAACAGCGGCAGCTGCATCAGGGTGTCGTGCAGCGCCTCGACACTGGGCACGTCGAACACGCTGTAGTTGGCGTAGTGCCCGGCAATGCGCCATAAGTGGCGCCAGGTGCCTTCGCGCTGCAGGCGCTGGGCCAGTTCCTTTTCGTCGGCCTTGAGCCGGGCGGCCTTGGCCGGGTCCATGTCGACCGGCAGTTTCACGGTCATCTTCACGTGGAACAGCATGTTGTCTTCTCCTGTCTTGCAAATGTCTAAAGGCTTACGCGGCCCCTGTGGGAGCGGGTTTACCCGCGAACACGGGCGAAGCCCGTGCCATCCACCGCGTCGCCTGCTTCGCGGCTAAAGCCGCTCCCACAGGGTTCTGTGTGTGTTCGTTCAGCGGCGGGCGAAGCGCGCCAGGCGCTGTTCGTCCAGGGTCAGGCCCAGGCCAGGGGTACGTGGAATGTGCAGCTGGAAGTCGCGGTACTGCGGCGGCTCGTTGACGATTTCTTCGGTCAGCAGCAGCGGCCCGAACAGCTCGGTGCCCCAGGTGAGCTGGCGCAGGGTCAGGAAGGCGTGAGCCGAAGCCAGGGTGCCGATCGAGCCTTCGAGCATGGTCCCGCCATACAGGGCGATGCCGGCAGCCTCGGCGATTTGCGCGGTGCGCAGCACGGCGCGCGGGCCACCGTTCTTGGCTATTTTCAAGGCGAAGATGCTGGCCGCGCCGTCGGCGGCCAGGCTGAAGGCGTCCTCGACGCTTTCGATCGACTCGTCGGCCATGATCGGCGCCGGGCTGCGCTGGTTCAGGCGCACCTGGCCGCTGCGGTTGATGCGCGAAATCGGTTGCTCGATCAGGTCGATGCCGTTGTCGCCAAGCACCTGGCAGGCACGGATGGCCTGGGATTCGTCCCAGTACTGGTTGACGTCGACCCGCACGCTGGCACTGTCGCCCAGCTCGCGCTTGATCGCCACCACGTGCTTGAGATCCTGGGCCAACGGGTTGGCGCCGATCTTCAGCTTGAACAACCGATGCCGGCGAATCTCCAGCATGTGCAGGGCTTCGGCGATGTCGCGGGCGGTGTCGCCGCTGGCCAGGGTCCAGGCCACTTCCAGGCTGTCGCGCACGCGGCCACCCAGCAGTTCGCTGACCGGCAGGCCCAGGCGCTTGCCCTGGGCATCGAGCAAGGCGCTCTCGATACCCGACTTGGCAAAGGTGTTGCCCTTGGCCAGCTTGTCCAGCTTGAGCATGGCGGCGTTGATGTTGTCTGCCGGCAGGCCGATCAGCGCCGGCGCCAGGTGCGCATCGATGTTGGCCTTGATGCCCTCGGGGCTTTCGTAGCCATAGGCCAGGCCGCCGATGGTGGTGGCCTCGCCGATGCCTTCCACGCCATCACTGCAGCGAACACGCAATACCACCAGGGTCTGCTGCTGCATGGTGTGCATCGCCAGCTTGTGCGGGCGAATGGTCGGCAGGTCGACGATAATTGCCTCTATACGTTCAATCAGCGCGCTTGTCATTGTTGCCAGGTCCCGTTGTTTCGGGCTGCCAGCCGCAGGCCCGAGTGGTGCATTTACTTGCTTGTTCAAGGATTGCGCGAGACCCTGATAGCCGTCCAATATCGAATGAATCTCCCACCATACCCTGGAGGTCTGATGGAGCTGCGCCACCTGCGTTACTTCAAGGTCCTGGCCGAAACCCTGAACTTCACTCGCGCCGCCGAGCTGCTGCACATTGCCCAGCCACCGCTGAGCCGGCAGATCAGCCAACTCGAGGACCAGCTCGGTACCTTGCTGGTGGCGCGCGAGCGCCCGCTGCGGCTGACCGAGGCAGGTCGCTTCTTCTACGAGCAGAGCTGCACCGTGCTGCAGCAGCTGGAGAACATCAGCGACAACACCCGTCGCATCGGCCAGGGCCAGCGCCAGTGGCTGGGGATCGGCTTTGCCCCCTCGACCCTGTACAAGGTGCTGCCGGAGCTGATCCGCGAGCTGCGCCAGGACAGCGAGCTGGAACTGGGCCTGAACGAGATGACCACGCTGCAGCAGGTGGAGGCGCTGAAAAGCGGGCGCATCGACATCGCCTTCGGGCGCATTCGCATCGATGACCCGGCCATTCACCAGCAAGTGCTGTGCGAGGACCCGCTGGTGGCTGTACTGCCCAAGGGCCACCCGCTGGCAAGAAGCCCGCTTACCCTTGCCCAGCTGGCTGGCGAGGCGTTCATCCTCTACCCGGCCAACCCGCGGCCCAGCTATGCCGACCATGTGCTGGCACTGTTCGCCCACCACGGCATGAGCATCCGCGTCAGCCAGTGGGCCAACGAACTGCAGACCGCCATCGGCCTGGTGGCCGTCGGCGTAGGCGTCACCCTGGTGCCGGCGTCGGTGCAGCAGCAGCACCGCACCGATATCGAATATGTAAGCCTGCTCGACAGCGGTGCCGTCAGCCCGATCATCCTCAGCCGGCGCAAGGGCGATGTGAGCCCGATCGTGCAGCGCTGCCTGGCATTGATTGCACAACAGGCCGAATGAGGGCGCTCCCTGACCTCACGCGGTCGGTTGTAGGAGCGGCCTTGTGTCGCGAAAGGGCTGCAAAGCAGCCCCAGGGTTTCAGCGCAGATGCACGAATTGCCGGGGCTGCTTTGCAGCCCTTCGCGACACAAGGCCGCTCCTACAAGGGCCTGCGCAGGCCAGAAGAATGCGCCCCCCGGGTCATCATCAACCAACAGGAAAAACCAGCATGATTCACGGCAAGACACTGCAAGCATGGTGCAGCTCCCACCCCCTGATCGAAGACCTGGTGGCCCTGCGCGAAACCCGTTGGTTCAACCCGCACATCGCTCCTGCCGCCCAGGCCCTGGCCGATGTCGGCCTCAGCGCCGCCGATGTCAGTGCCGCCAGTGCCCGGCTGGCACGCTTTGCCCCCTACCTGGCCAGCGTGTTCCCGGAAACCGCTGCCACCGGCGGCATCATCGAGTCACCACTGCGCCCGCTGCCCACCCTGCACGACACCTTGCTGCAGGCAGCGGGCCTGCCAGCCAGCGGCTCACTCTGGCTCAAGGCCGACAGCGAGCTGCCGATCTCCGGTTCGATCAAGGCCCGCGGTGGCATTCATGAAGTGCTCAAGCATGCCGAAGACCTCGCTCTGGAGGCCGGCCTGATCCGCCTCGACAGCGATTACCGGGAACTGGCCAGCGACCAGGCCCGGCAATTCTTCAGCCAGTACAAGGTTGCGGTCGGCTCGACCGGCAACCTCGGCCTGTCGATCGGCATCATGAGCGCCAGGCTGGGCTTTCAGGCGACCGTGCACATGTCGGCCGATGCCCGCCAATGGAAGAAGGACAAACTGCGCGCCCATGGCGTGAGCGTGGTCGAGTACGAAAGCGACTACAGCGTGGCGGTGGAGCAAGGGCGCCAGCAGGCGGCGGCGGACCCGAGCTGCTACTTCGTCGACGACGAGAACTCGCCACACCTGTTCCTCGGCTATGCCGTGGCGGCCGAGCGGCTGGCCGTCCAGTTCGAGGCCGCGGGTATCAAGGTGGATGCCGAGCACCCGCTGTTCGTCTACCTGCCCTGCGGGGTCGGCGGCGGCCCGGGTGGCGTGGCGTTCGGCCTGAAGCTGATCTGGGGCGACCATGTGCACTGCATCTTCGCCGAGCCCACCCACTCGCCCTGCATGTTCCTGGGGGTGTATAGCGGTTTGCATGACGCCACCAGCGTGCAGGATTTCGGCATCGACAACCTGACCGCCGCCGACGGCCTGGCGGTGGGCCGACCTTCCGGCTTTGTCGGCAAGGCGATGCAGCGTTTGCTCGATGGTTATTACACGGTCAGCGACGAGGCGCTGTACCGGCTGTTGGTGCTGGCCCATGACCAGGAGAACGCGCGGCTGGAGCCTTCGGCGCTGGCGGGGATGCCGGGCATGGTCAAGGTGCTTGAATCGCCTGAATACCTGGCGCGCATGGGCCTGTCGGCTGGGCGCATGGAGCGGGCCACGCACCTGGTGTGGGGGACCGGTGGCAGCATGGTGCCGGAGGCAGAGTTTACGGCCTATCTGGCCAAAGGGAGGGGCTGAGGAATCGTCTCTGCTTTTGATGTCTGTAGGAGCGGCCTTGTGTCGCGATGGGGCGCGCAGCGGCCCCACATTTTCAGCTTCGCCGCTAATTTCGCCGGGGCTGCTTTGCAGCCCTTTCGCGACACAAGGCCGCTCCTACACAAAGCGGGTGTTGCAGGTAGGCTCTACCCCGGCAGGCTATAACGCTCGGCAAAGTACTGCCGGAAGAAGTCCACCGCCACCCGCACCTTGGCCGAGCTGGCCAGCGGCGTGGTGTATACCGCCCAGATATCCGCCGGCTGGTGATAGTCCTCCAGCACCTGCACCAGGCGCCCGTCCTGCAGGCTGTCGTGCACATCCCACCAGGAACGCAGCAATATCCCGCGCCCGTCCAGGCACCACTGGTGAGCCACTTCGCCATGGTTGCTCGACAAACTGCCGGTCACCCGCACCCCCTCCTCACCCTCCGGGCCCATCAGCTGCCACACGCCAAACGGGTGGTCGCGCTCCTTGATCACCAGGCAGTCATGGCTGGCCAGGTCGCCCAACACCTTGGGCGTGCCGCGCCGGGCCAGGTACGCCGGCGCGGCGCACAGCACCCGGCGGTTGCGCGCCAGCGGCTTGGCAATCAGGTTGGGGGCGATAGCGTTGCCCACGCGGATATCCAGGTCGACGCCTTCGGCGATCAGGTCCACCAGGCGGTCATGCACGTCCAGGCGAATGTCCAGCCGCGGGTAGCGTTCGGCCAGCTCCGACAAGGCCGGCGCCACGAAGCGCCGGCCCAGGCCCAGGCTGCTGGCGATGCGCAGTTGCCCGGCCGGCTCGCGGTGCTGGGCGCTGATGTCATCACCCATGCGCTGCACCGCATCGAAAATCTGCAGCGCCCACTGGTACACCCGCTCACCCTCCTCGCTCACCGTCACCCGCCGGGTGGTGCGGTGCAACAGGCGTACTTCCAGGGTTTGCTCGAGCATGCGAATGCGCTTGCTGATGTACGCCGCCGACATGCCCAGCTCATCGGCCACGGCCGCGAAGCTGGCGCGCCTGGCCACTTGCAGGAAGATGTTGAGGTCGTCGAGGCTGGGCAGATTATTCACGTAGCGTGTTCCAAGAATCCATGAATGGCTAGATTATCTCCGGATCAAGCCCTTATAGCATGGCCAGCACCTGTTCCCTAGACAACGAGTGCACCCCATGAGCAAGACTTTCAGAATCGCGGCAATCCCCGGCGATGGCATCGGCAACGAAGTACTGCCTGAAGGCATTCGCGTGGTCGAGGCCGCTGCGCGCAAGCACGGCCTGGACATCAGCTTCGAGTTCTTCGAGTGGGCCAGCTGCGATTACTACCTGGCCCACGGCAAGATGATGCCGGACGACTGGTTCGAACAGCTCAAGGGTTTCGACGCCCTGTACTTCGGCGCAGTGGGCTGGCCTGACAAGGTACCGGACCACATCTCCCTGTGGGGTTCACTGCTCAAGTTCCGCCGCGACTTCGACCAGTACGTGAACATCCGCCCGGTGCGCCTGTTCCCCGGCGTACCTTGCCCACTGGCTGGCCGTGAGCCAGGTGACATCGACTTCGTGGTCATTCGCGAGAACACCGAGGGCGAGTACTCGTCGCTGGGCGGGCGCATGTTCGAAGGCACCGAGAACGAGTTCGTGCTGCAGGAGTCGGTGTTCACCCGCCGCGGCGTCGACCGCATCCTCAAGTACGCCTTCGATGTGGCCCAGACCCGCCAGCGCAAGCATGTCACCTCGGCCACCAAGTCCAACGGCATGGCCGTGAGCATGCCGTACTGGGACGAGCGCACGGCGGCGATGGCTGCCAATTATCCGGAAATCAGCTGGGACAAGCAGCACATCGATATCCTCTGCGCGCGCTTCGTGCTGCAACCGGACCGCTTCGACGTGGTGGTGGCCTCGAACCTGTTCGGCGACATCCTCTCCGACCTCGGCCCAGCCTGCGCCGGCACCATCGGCATCGCGCCATCGGCCAACCTCAACCCCGAGCGCAAGTTCCCGTCGCTGTTCGAACCGGTGCACGGTTCGGCGCCGGACATCTACGGCAAGAACATCGCCAACCCGATCGCGATGATCTGGTCCGGTGCGCTGATGCTCGACTTCCTCGGCAACGACGGCGCGGACCCGCGCTATCGCGCCGCCCACGACGACATCCTCAAGGCCATCGAGCAGGTCATCGCCGCCGGTGACGTGACCCGCGACATGGGCGGGCAGCAATCCACCCAGCAAGTGGGCCAGGCAATTACCGCGCTGGTCGAGGCCTGATCCACCAGTGGCTGGAATCTGATGATCGACCTTCTGCCACTTGCAGCGGCGCGGAGACTGCACGCCGATATTTGGTAACAAAGACCAAGTGGACATGCTGCACGAAGCTGCAGTATCTACCACATCTCATATCGTTTAATGCGTGTTTTGCTTTATATGCTGCAACTCCAAGCCTTCAAGTACCTACTGATGCCAACCGGCGAACAGCAGCGTCAAATGCGCCGTTTCGCCGGCTCGTGCCGGTTCGTGTTTAACCAGGCGCTGGCGTTGCAGCAAGCCAACCGCGACGCAGGCGGCGCGTACATCGGCTATGTAGCGATGGCTAAACACCTGACCGCGTGGCGTAACAGCAGCGCAACGGCCTGGCTGAAGGAGGCCCCCGTCCATCCGCTGCAACACGCCCTCAAAGACCTCGATAAAGCCTACAAGCACTTTTTCGAGAAGCGTGCCGATTTCCCACAATTCAAGCATAAGGCCCGCAGCAACAGTTTCCGTTACCCCGATCCCAAACAGATCAAACTTGATCAGGCCAACGGCCGCGTCTTCCTGCCCAAGCTTGGTTGGCTGCGCTACCGCAACAGCCGCAAGGTGTTGGGCGACCTACGCAACGTCACCGTAAGTTTGAGCGGCGGTCGGTGGTTTGTCGCCATCCAGACCCGTCGCGAGGTACAAACACCAGTACCGCTGGGTGGGATGGTCGGCATCGATATGGGAATCGCTCGATTCGCTACATTGAGTGATGGTAGCCACATCGAGCCACTCAACAGCTTCAAGCGGCACGAAAGGGCCCTGCGCAAAGCGCAGCAGGCCATGAGTCGCAAGACAAGATTCAGCCGCAACTGGACGCGTGCAAAAGCTCGCGTCCAGCGCCTGCATGTGCGCATATGCAACGTGCGCCTCGACTACTTGCACAAGACCTCGACCAACATCAGCAAAAACCACGCGATGGTATGTATCGAAGACTTGCAGGTGCGCAACATGAGCACCTCGGCGTCAGGTTCAGCCGAACATCCGGGCAAAAATGTCCGGGCCAAGTCCGGTCTGAACAAGGCCATCCTCGACCAGGGCTGGTATGAGTTCCGCCGCCAACTGGACTACAAGCTGGCATGGAAGGGAGGCTGGCTGATTGCCGTGCCAGCTCGCCACACCAGCCAAACCTGCCCACACTGCACACATGTCTCCAGGGCTAACCGACAGAGCCAAACCCGCTTCAGCTGTGTCGAGTGCGGCTTTAGCGAACACGCGGATCGGGTCGGCGCGATAAACATCCTTGCTCGCGGGATGCAAAACCTGCGAGACGAAGGGCAGGACACGGCAGATGCTTCTGTCGGGCGGGAAACCGCAGCCCGGATCGCCTGTGAAGTGAGCGGTACTACAAGACCGCCAGCAGCAGGAACCCACCGAGGTGAATTGGTCCGTCAGGGCTGATCACGGTAGGGATTCCAGGCCTGAAAGGGCGGGAAGGATGTCAAGTGTTCCTGATTACCGTGATCGTAGCCCCTCGTCAGTGCTGTACCGCACCTGGCCGGGCGCTTCGTCAGCGACACCCCGGCCAACTGGAAGTCGATCGTCGACAACTACCTGGAGTGCTACCACTGCGCCCCTGCCCACCCGGGCTTCTCCGACTCGGTGGACGTTGGCCAGTACAGCCACAGCCTGCACGGCAACTGGACCCTGCAATACGGCCTGGCCAAGCCTTCGGAGCAGTCGTTCAAGTTCGACGAGAATGTGAAAGACCCATCGTTCGCCGGTTTCTGGGCCTGGCCTTGCACCATGTTCAACGTGCCGCCAGGAGCCAACTTCATGACCGTGATCTACGAGTTCCCGGTCGATGCCGAAACCACCCTGCAGCACTACGACATCTACTTCCTCAACAAGGACATCAGCGAGGAGCAGCAGAAGCTGATCGACTGGTACCGCGAAGTGTTCCGCCCGGAAGACCTGCGCCTGGTCGAAAGCGTGCAGAAGGGCCTGAAGTCCCGTGGCTACCGTGGCCAGGGCCGGATCATGGCCGACCGCGAGCGCAGCGGCATGAGCGAACACGGCATTGCCCACTTCCACAACCTGATCGCCGTGGCCCACCTCGACGATTGATGGCAACCGCTCCACGTTTTTTGCACGTAAAGGTGCGCGGCAGGGCCTGCCGCGCGCCCAGGCAGTCGAGGTGAACCATGGCCAACACATATGAAATGTTCAGCGTGCACGTTACCGCAGTGGAACAAGCCACGCCGCTGATCAAGCGCTTTACCCTGGCCCGCGAAGACGGCGCGGCGATGCCCGCCTTCACCGGTGGCAGCCACGTCATCGTGCAGATGCACGGCACCGACGGCAGCCAGTTCAGCAACGCCTACTCGTTGATGAGCGACCCGCGCGACACCCGCAGCTACCAGATTGGCGTGCGCCTGGAGGAGCAGTCCAAGGGCGGCTCGGCGTTCATGCACCAGCAGGTGGAAGTGGGCACCCGCCTGACCATTTCCTCGCCCAACAACCTGTTCGCGCTGGATCCGACCGCCGGCCGCCATGTGCTGATTGCCGGCGGCATCGGCATTACCCCGTTCCTGGCGCAACTGCATGAACTGGAAGGCGCCAGTGCCGACTACGAACTGCACTATGCCTTCCGCGCGCCGGAGCACGGGGCATTCCAGGACCAGCTGGCCAACGGGCCGCACGCTGCCAACACCCGTTTCTACATCGACAGCCTCGACCGCAAGCTCGACCTGGCCGCCCTGTGCGCGGGGCTGGACGAGCAGGCGCACCTGTACGTGTGCGGCCCCAAACCACTGATCGACGCGGTCATCGCCTGCGCCGCCGAGGCCGGCATTGCCGAGCACCGCGTGCATTGGGAACAGTTTGCCGCCACTCCGGTCACCGGCAGTGCCTTTACCGTGGTGCTGGCGCAGTCGGGTGTGGAGTTGCAGGTGGAAGAAGGCATGACCATCCTGCAGGCCATCGAGAAGTCCAAAGCCGCCAAGGTCGAGTGCCTGTGCCGCGAAGGCGTGTGCGGCACCTGCGAGACGGCCATCCTCGAGGGTGAAGCCGAGCATTACGACCAGTACCTGAGCGACGAAGAAAAGGCTGCCCAGCAGAGCATCATGCTGTGCGTCTCGCGTGCTCGTACTGCCCGCTTGGTACTCGACTTGTAATTACCCGCAGTTGACGCGCCCTCTGTAGGAGCGGCCTTGTGTCGCGATGGGGCGCGCAGCGGCCCCAGGATCTCTGCCATGGCACAGATCGCCGGGGCCGCTGCGCGCCCCATCGCGACACAAGGCCGCTCCTACAGGGATTCGCAACTCTCTCAGTACCGTCAACCAAAAGTTGACAGCTTGGGTATACTGGCAGGCTCTTGGCCCAGATCAGGACACCCTGCCGATGTTGGAAAACAGCTTCGCCTTCCGCCTCAAGGAACTGCTCGAGCATCACAAGCTGACCCTGCAAGCCGTGGGCACGGCCTTGGGCATTTCGCGCACCGCGGTGCACAAGTGGACCCGTGGCGGCGAGATCGACTACGACAACCTGCGCAAGCTGGCCGACTTTCTCAAGGTCAACTGGATCTGGCTGCGCTATGGCGACGAGGCGCTGCAGAACATCCAGCAACCACAGGTGGTCGAGCTGCCGATGACCGACCTGCGCCGGCGCCTGACTGCCGAGATCATGGAAAGCGAAACGCGCATGAAGCTGGCCCAGGAAGGCGCACGCATCGTCACCTGGGAATGGAACCTGATCAGCGACGAAGTCACCTACTCGCCCAATGTCGAGCAGGTGTATGGCTGGCCGGTGCACCACAACGAAGACTTCTGGAAACACCTGCCGGGCGAAGACGTGCAGCACATGCAGGCGATGTATGCCGAGGCAGTGGCCAAGGGCAGCGGCTGCGAGTGCGACTTCCGCATCACCCGCCCCGACGGTGAAGTACGCTGGATCTCCTCCCGCGCCACGGTGGTACGCGACAGCGCCGGGCGATCGGTGAAGATGGTCGGCATCAGCATGGACAACACCGAGCGCCAGATGGCCCAGCAGGCCTTGAGCCAAAGCGAGGAACGCTTCCGCACGATCTTCGAGCTGGCCTGGGGTGCCCTCGCCTACATCGACCCCGACGGCACCTGGCAACGGGTCAACAACAGCCTGTGCGAGCTGCTGGGCTACCGTGCCGAGGAGCTGTACGGCATGACTTTCCAGCAGATCACCCACGCCGATGACCTGGCGCAGAACCTGCAATTGCTGCAGCGCATGCTGGCTGGCGAAACCGAGCGTTACGAGGTGGAAAAACGCGTACGCCACAAGAACGGCGAGTACATCTGGGTACGCGCCCGCACCTCGCTGCAACGTCGCGACAACGGCGAGCCGGAGCATCTGATCAGCGTGTTCGAAGACATCAGCGCCGAGCGCCAGGAGCATGAACGGCTGCAGGCGCATATTGCCGCGCTGGAGGCCCGCCTGGCTGCTTCGTGACAAGGCTTACCCGAAAACCCAAGTCTGTCGCGATCCGTGTGGGAGCGGGTTCACCCGCGAACACGGGCGAAGCCCGTGCCATCCACCGCGGTGCCTGCTTCGCGGGTGAACCCGCTCCCACAGGGACCGCGCCAGCTTTCAGATTTGAGTAAGGCAGTTGCTCCTTTGCTGCCAGGCCGGCAGGTGATCGCCGCGCAGCCAGTCGATAAACCGCGCAAACAACTCCGACTGCGAGTTGATCTCCAGCTTCAGGTACAGATTCTTGCGGTGCATGCGCACGGTTTCCGGCGAGATGCCCAGCTCCAGCGCGGTGGACTTCACCGAATGCCCACGCAGAATCATGTGCGCCACCTCCCGCTCACGGTCGGTCAGCACCTGGCAGCCGAAACTGTCGAACGCCGCCTGCAGGCTGCCACGCTCCACCGATGCGGGGCCGGGCTCCAGTTGGTGCCGGGCGTAGCGCCCCAGCAGCTCGCGTACCATCGGTTCCAGCGCACGCAGCAGGTCGATCTGCCCTGTACTCAGCCGCGTGCCGCTGCAGCCCTGGAACAGGCTCAGCGACAACTTGCGGCCAGCGCTGAGGTCGACGATGTAGTAGCTGTCTTCACTGCAGCCGGTCCCCAGGTAATAGGCCTTGTAGTAGTCGCTGTCGAAGAAGTTGTCCGGGGCGATTTCCTGCAGGTGGTAAAAGCCCTCGGCCAGGCCGCTCTGCACGGCCAGGCAGAACGGGTCGAGCAGGTAGCCGGCAGTGAAGTAGCGCTCCAGCACGGCGGCGCGGTGCAGGTCGGGGATGCCTTGCTGGTACAGCAGTTGCGGTGCCCGCCCCTGGCACTCGAGGCTGATCATCATCGACTCCACCTGCACCAGCTGACCGATGGCGGCCGCCACATGCGCCAGCGCCTCGGGCGTTTCGCTGTGTGCCAGTGCGCGCTGCAGCGCCGCATGCCATTGCTGCAGCGCGCCCAGTGAAAGGGTAAGCGGGGTGTCGGGAGAGGCCTGGGTCATGCCCGGCAGTCTAGCCTGCCAGGCACGCCCGCGCACAGCCCTTTGCGCCAGGTTCATCGGCCCTGGTACAGGCCAAGCGCCGTGAGTTCGCGCGCGGTTTCGATGATGCACTGGCGCAGGGTTTCGACGATCTCGTCCACCTGCGCATGGGTGACGATCAACGGCGGCGACATCACGTTCAGGTGCATGATCGGCCGCACCAGCAGGCCTTTGGCCTGGGCCTTGCTGTGGATGCGTTCGCCGATGTTCACCTCGTCGGCGAATAGCGCCTTGCTGGCCTTGTCGGCAACGAACTCGACACAGGCCATCAGCTTCATGCAGCGCACATCCCCCACCAGCGGCAGCTCGCGCAGGCTTTGCAGGCGCTGTTCCAGGTAGCCGCCAACGTCCTTGACGTGCGCCAGCAAATGCTCGCGCTCGATGATCTCGATGTTTTTCAGCGCCGCAGTGCAGCACACCGGGTGGCCGCTGTAGGTGAAGCCGTGGGTGAAGCAGCGGCCCTTGCCCGGCTCGGCGATCACCTGCCAGATGCGCTCGGAGAAGATGCACGCCCCCAGCGGCAGGTAGGCCGAGGTCAGGCCCTTGGCGGTAGTGATGATGTCGGGGGTTACGCCGAACAGTTCCTCGCTGGCGAAGAAGGTGCCCAGGCGCCCGAACGAGGTCACCACTTCGTCGGCGACGAACAGGATGTCGTAGGCCTGGCACAGCTGCCACATGCGCTGGAAGTAGCCCTTGGGCGGAATGATCACCCCGCCCGAGCCCATGATCGGCTCGGCGAAGAACGCCGCCACGTTGTCGGCCCCCAGCGAGAGGATCTTGTCCTCGAACTCGGCCACCAGGAAGTCGAGGAACTCGGCCTCGTCCATGTCGTGCGGGGCGCGGTACGGGTTGGGGTTGGACACGTGGTGGATCAGGTCGTGGTGATAATCGAACTCCGGCACCCGGTCAGCGGCCTTGTTGCCGATCGACATGGTCAGGGTGGTGGAGCCGTGGTAGGCGTTGTAGCGGGCGATGATGTGCTTCTTGTGCGGCTTGCCACGGCAGTTCTGGTAGTACTGGATCAGCCGGTAGGCAGTGTCGACCGCGGTCGAGCCGCCGGTGGTGAGGAACACATGGTTCAGGTCACCCGGTGCCAGCTGCGCAAGCTTCTGGCACAGCTCGATGGCCACATCATTGGCCATGTCGGAGAACGGGTTGGAATAGGCCAGCTGGCGTACCTGGTCGGCGATGGCCAGGGCCATTTCCTCGCGTCCCAGGCCAATGTTGGTGCACCACATGCCGCCGACGGCATCGAGGAAGCAGTTGCCGTGGGTATCGCGGATGTAGGCGCCCTCGCCGGCAACGATGTTCAGCGCGCCTTGCTCGCGGTGCTCGTCGAACACGTGGTAGCCGTGCATGTAGTGGGCCTTGTCGGCTTCCACCAGCGGGTCGTGGGCAATGGCGAATGCTTTGCTTGGGGTGGCCATGGGCAGCTCCTTGGCAGTGATCGTTGGGCAGTGTTCAGAAACCGGTCTTGACCGTGCTCCAGACCCGGGTGATGGCGCGCATGTCCTTCGGGCTCTGGGTTTTCTGCGCGAACAGGCGCTCGCGGGTTTGCGCGTCGGGGTAGATGGCCGGGTCCTGGCGGATCTCGTCGCGCACCAGCGCGGTGGCGGCGGCGTTGCTGTTGGCGTAGTGGATGTAGTCGGTGACCTTGGCCATGGTCTGCGGCTGCAGCAGGAACTCGATGAAGCGGTGGGCGTTGGCCGCGTGCGGTGCATCCTTGGGGATGTACAGGTTGTCGAACCAGATCAGCGAGCCTTCCTGGGGAATGAAGAACGACAGCTTGATGTCCTTCTTCGCTTCCACCGCGCGGGCCTGGGCGGTGGCGTAGTCGCCGGACCAGGTCAGGGCCAGGCAGACATCGCCGTTGGGCAGGCTGGTGAGGTAATTGACCGAATCGAACTTGCGAATGTACGGGCGAATGCCCAGCAGCAGTTGTTCGGCCGCCTTGAGGTCGGCCGGCGATGCGCTGCGTGGGTCCTTGCCCAGGTACTGCAGGGCCAGCGGAATGACTTCGGTCGGCGCATCCATCAGGGTGACGCCACAGTCGGCGAAGCGCGAGACGATCCTGGGGTCGAACAGCATGGCCAGCGAGCCGATGGGGGCATCGGGCATGCGCGCGGTGATCTTGTCGACGTTGTAGGTTACCCCCGAGCTGCCCCAGGTGTAGGGCGCCGAGTATTTCAGGCCGGGGTCGTAGCCTTGCAGGTTGTTCACCACCTGCGGGTCGAGGTTGTGCCAGCTGGGCAGTTGCTGCTTGTCCAGCGCCTGGAACACCCCGGCACTGATCAGCGGGGGTACCAGGGAAGCGTTGAGCATGACCAGGTCGTAGCCGGAGCGGCCGGTGAGCAGTTTGGTCTGTACCGTTTCGTAGCCGTCGAAGGTGTCGTAGATGACCTTGATGCCGGTGGCCTTCTCGAAGTCGGCCAGGGTGGTTTCGCCGATATAGTCGGTCCAGTTGTACAACCGCAACGTGTTACCGCTGTCCACCTCTGCCGCCTGGGCCAGGCTGGCGCCAGACGCCAGCAGCAGACCGCCAATCACCTTCAGTACCTTGCGCATGGCAACTCCATCGTGTGAGTGCTCGGGATCGAGCCGATGGGGGCACTATCGAGGGATTTGCCGAAGGGGGACATACCCCGAATGTGTGGGTGGTCGTTTTTTGGCAGAATGTCGTATGCCGACAGAATTCTGGGGCTGCTTTGCAGCCCTTTCGCGACACAAGGCCGCTCCTACAGGGTACGCGGATCCTGTAGGAGCGGCCTTGTGTCGCGATGGGCCGCAACGCGGCCCCAGTGGTTCGAGCAAAAGCTCACGCCAGCGGATACAACGCCTCATCAAACTGCTCCAGACGCGGGAACACCAAAGGCTGGTCGTCCGAGAGCTGCTCCAGGCGCTGCCGGTACTGCTGCAAAAACGCCTGCCGCGCCTCGTCACTGATGTACGGCACATGCCAGGCCACGAACGGCGGCAGCACCTCGAACCCCACGTAGGCCAGCGTGCCGCGCAAGATCGGCCGCAGCATGTCTTCCAGCGGCCCATGAATCGCCCCGTCGCCAAACATGTGCTCGCGCCCGCCCAGGGTAACGGTCACCAGCGCTTTCTTGCCCGCCAACCCGCCCTGGTCGTAGAAGCGCTTGCCGCCATAGCACACCCCCGACACCAGCACCCGGTCGATCCAGCCCTTGAGCATGGCCGGCGCCGAGAACCAGAAGATCGGGAAGTTCAGCACCAGCAAGTCGGCCCACAGCAGCTTGTCCAGCTCCTGCTGGATATCCGCGGCAATGGCACCACGCTTGACCCCCTGGCGCTGCTCCAGGGCATACACCAGGTACTCGGGGTTTTCGCGCTGGCTGAAGTCATCGGCACTGGCCACCGGGTTCCAGCCCATGGCGTACAGGTCGCTGACCTGCACCTGGTGGCCCTGGGCGCGGAAGGTTTCCACGGCTTGGTCACGCAGGGCAGCAGTGAACGATTGCGGCTCGGGGTGAGCGTGGACGATCAGTACATTCACAAACATTCTCCTCACACAAAACAGGTTGTCTTCCAGCTGTGGCTCAGCACTGCACCGCTTTCACCTCGACGAACTCCGCCAGGCCCTCCTCGCCCCACTCGCGCCCGTTGCCCGACTGTTTGTAGCCACCAAACGGTGCCTGGTAGTTGAACCCGCCACCGTTGATGAAGCACTGCCCGGCGCGTATCTGCCGCGCCAGGGCCAGGCCGTGCTCGCGGCTACCGGCCCACACCGCGCTGGACAGGCCAAACGGCGAATCGTTGGCCAGGGCCAGCGCCTGGGCCTCGTCGGCATAGGGGATCAGGCACAGCACCGGGCCGAAAATTTCCTCCTGGGCGATGCGCATGCGGTTGTCGACATCGGCGAACAACGTCGGCGCCACGTAGAAGCCGCGCTCGAAGCCGGCCGGCGTATCACCGCCGCACAGCAGGCGCGCACCCTCTTCCTGCCCCAGGCGAATGTAGTCGAGCACGGTGCGCCGCTGGCCTGCCGAACACATCGGCCCGAGGAAGCTGGCCGGGTCACGCGGGTCGCCCATGACCAGCGTACGGGTCTCGGCCTCGGCAATCTCCAGCGCCTCGGCGTAGCGGCTGGCCGGCAGCAGCATGCGGGTCAGGGCCGTGCAGGTCTGCCCCGAGTTGATCATCACGTCCTGCACGCCATGGCGCACCGCCGCGTGCAGGTCGGCGTCGGCGGTGATCAGCAGCGGCGACTTGCCGCCCAGCTCCAGGCACACCCGCTTGACCGTCGGCGCGGCCGCCTGGGCCACGCGCACCCCGGCGCCGGTGGAGCCGGTGAACGACACCATGTCCACCTGCGGGTGCCGGGCCAGGGCCTCGCCGACCTTGGCCCCCGGCCCGCTGACCAGGTTGAACACCCCGGCCGGCAGGCCGATGGCCTCGATCATCTCGGCCAGCAGGAACGCATGCAGCGGTGTTTCCTGGCTGGGCTTGACCACCACCGTGCAGCCGGCGGCCAGGGCCGGCGCCAGCTTGCCGATCATCTGGTGCAGCGGGTAGTTCCACGGGTTGATGAACGCGCACACGCCAACGGCCTCGCGGTACACCAGCGAGTTGCCGACTTCGCGCACCTCATCCATCAGCCCGGCCAGTTCGGCGTACTGCTCCAGCCCGGCAATCGGGCCCTCGACCTGTACCGCCTGGCACCACTGCACCGGCATGCCCAGCTCATCGGTGATGAGCGAGGCCATTTCCGCGGCACGGCTCTTCAGCTGTGCGGCCAGCGCCGTTATGTACCCGGCGCGTACGCTGGACGGTGTGCGCGACCAGCCATCGAAGGCCCGCCGCGCAGCCATCACCGCCCGTTCGACATCGGCCTCGGCGCCCAGCGGCACCCGGCCGATGGCCTGTTCGGTGGCCGGGTCGATCACCTCGGCCATACCCTGCCCGCTCGGTACCTGCCAGGCGCCGTCGATGTACAGCCGCGCATACTCACGCATGGGCCTGCCCCTGCATCAGTGCGGCGGCGCAGCGGGCGATGCGCCGGCAAGCGTCGGCCAAGGCCTCGTTACCCAATACCAGGCCCAGGCGGATATGCCCGGCAGCGCTGGGGCCGAAGGCTTCGCCGGCGAGCACCGACACACCCTGGCTGTCGAGCAGGCAATCGGCGAAGGCCTGGGCACTGAGGCCGGTCTCGCGGATATCGACCATCACGAACATACCGCCATCGGGCTTGAGCACCTTGATGCCCGGGCAGTCGGCCAACTGCTCGCACACCAGGTCGCGACGCTGGCGATAGGCTTCGCGCATGACATCCAGTTCCGGGAGTTGTTGCTCCAGCGCCACCACGGCGGCGTCCTGGATGAAGTCCGGCGAGCCGTACAGCATGCACAGGGCGAGGTTTTCCAGGTGGGTGGCAAGCTCGGTCGAACCGACCACCCAGCCCATCCGCCAACCGGTCATGGCATGCGACTTCGACAGGCTGTTGAGGGTGGCGGTGCGCTCGGCCATGCCCGGCAGGCTGCCAGGGCTGACATGCTCGCCGTCGTACAACAGCTCGCTGTACACCTCATCGGAAATCAGCCACAGGTCGTGGGCGATGCACAGCTCGGCCAGCGCTTCCCAGGTGGCGCGCGACAGGCTCGCCCCCGAGGGATTGTGCGGGCTGTTCAGGGCCAGGGCGCGGGTGCGCGGGGTGATGCGCGCGGCCACGTCACGCGGGCACACGCGAAAGCCGTTCTCCGGCTTGACCGGCACCGGCACCACCTTGGCGCCACAGGCCCCGAACACCGCCTCGTAGGTCACGTACATGGGCTCGGCGACAATCACCTCGTCACCCGGGTCGAGCACGCACTGGGCCACGCAGTACAGCGCACATTGGGCTCCCGCCAGCACCGTCACCTGGTCGGCATCGACGGCCTGGCCGCTGCGCTGGCGGTGGCGGTTGGCGATGGCCTGGCGCAGCGCCAGCTTGCCGCGCACATCGGCGTAATGGGTGTGGCCCGCACGCAGGCTGTCGATGGCCGCCTCGACGATCGGCGCGGGGGTGTCGAAGTCCGGGTCACCCACCGACAGCAGCAGGATATCCTTGCCCTCGGCCTGCAGCGCCAGGGCGCGGTAGTGGATGTCCCAGGCCGCGGCCCCGTCGCCGGCGATGCGTTGAGTGAGCTTGGCGTAGCGCATGGCAATCTCCCTTCATTGGCGGTTTCAGTCGACGAGAATCTTCGGGTTGGAACTGCCCCATACGGTGTACAGGTCGGCGAGCAGCGCGCCGTTGATTTCTTCCATTTCGGCCTGGGTGATTTCACCCCCGGCCTGTTTGCCGAACAGCACCACTTCGTTGCCACCCTTCACATCGGGGAAGTCGGTGACATCGACCATCAACGTGTTCATCGACACCTTGCCCACCACCGGCACACGGTGGCCGTTGATCAGCACATGGCCCTTGTTGGTGAACACCCGGCGGTAGCCATCGGAGTAGCCGACGGTGATGTTGGCCAGGCGCGAATCACGCGCCAGCGTGAAGGTGCGGTCATAGCCGACGGTGTTGCCTGCCGGGTAGCTGTGCACCGCTGCCACGTGCGACTTGAACTGCATGGCACGTTGGTATTCGGTGTGCGTCGGCACGGTGTCGCCGAACAGCGCGCCGCCGGTGCGCACCATGTCCAGGCGCGCTTCCGGCACTTCCAGCGTAGCGAAGGAGTTGGCGGCGTGCAGGGTGAGCTTGCTGCGATCGAGTTTCGCGTGTTTGATCAGCCAGTCGGTCTGCTCGTTGAACGCTGCCAGGCCTTTGCGCACATCGTCCTTGTCTTCCACGGCGAAGTGAGTCATCAGCGCGACCAGCTGGAGGTGCTTCTGGTCGGTGATCTGCAGCGCTTCACCCCGGCCGGACCAGGTGGTCATTTCCACGCCGTTGCGGCTCATGCCACTGGAATTGAGCGCCAGATGAATGCGCAGGGTCTTGCCGTGGCGTTCGGCGAGGGCATCGAGCTGGCGGGCGAACTCGGCGCTGCCGACCAGTTCTTCCATGTCGTACTGCAAGGCATCTTCCACTTCGCTGAGGCTGGCCAGGCGCACCCGCACCAGTTGCCCGGTGAAGCCGCTGGCGCGGACCACGCGGGCCTCCTCGTTGCTGGCCACCGCCACGCAAGGCACGCCCTGGGCGATGATCGACGGCATGACCAGGCCGATACCGTGGCCATAGGCGTCGGCCTTGAGCACGGCGCACAGCTTGGACTTGCCGCCCAGCTCGGCCTGCAAGGTACGGATGTTGTGTTGCAGCGCGCCGGCACTGATTTCGACCCAGGCGTTGCTGTTCTGCACGGTCAGGGCCGTGGTGCCGTTGTCCATCGACAGGGGTGGTGCGGCGTACAGCGGGGCCTGGCCGGTGATCAGCAGAGCGAGGGATGCAGCCAGGAGGGTACGGCGAAATGGCATGGTGGTTTCTCTTGTTGTTCGTGGTGTCTGCCGCTTAGCAGACGCAGGTGTGTTTGAGTTCGATGAAGGTGACGCCGGGGGTGGCGAAACCGCTGGCCAGATCGGCCTGCAGTGCATCCAGGTCACGCGGCTGGCGCACCGTGCAACCAAAGGCACGGGCCAGGCCGATGAAGTCCGGATTGCGCGGCAGTACGCCGACCGGCTCGATGTCCAGGCCGAGCATGTCGTCACGGATCTGGCCAAGGGCGTCATTGTTCCACAACAGCACGACCAACGGTCGGTCCAGCTCCTCGACTGCCGTGGCCAGTTCCTGGGCGGTGTAGAGGAAGCCGCCGTCGCCCACCAGCACCAGGCCTGGGCGGTGGTCGCTGGCGAACATGCCGCCGATGCCGGCCGGCAGGCCGTAGCCCAGGGTGCCGTAGCCGGTGGGGTGCAGCCAGCTGCGCGGCGCCCGGCTGGCAAAGGCGTAGTTGCCGGTGTAGGCCAGCTGGGTCATGTCGCTGCTGATGAAGGCATCGTCGGGTAGCACGGCGGCAATGCGGTCGAGGATTGCCTGGTGCACGGCCTGCAGCGGCGCATGCCCGCTGCGAATGGCCTGGCGCAGGTTGGCCACTGCTTCGCTGGCCTGGGCCGGGTCACGGTCCAGCGCTGGCAGGTGCTCGAGCAGGCCGGCCAGGGTTTGCCGGGCATCACCGTGCAGGGCGATGGCACAGGGGTAGAAGTCGTTGAACTTGCGCGGGTCGATGTCCACGCGCAGCAGCTCGCCGCTGATCGGCAGGCGCTCGCGCCAGAAGTCGGTGTCGGCCATTTCGGTACCCACTGCCAGCACCACGTCGGCCTGGCTGATCAGTTGCCAGCCGGGCTCGACGCACAGGCTGGCGCCGGCATTCAGTGGCGCGTCCGTAGGCAGCAGGCCCTTGCCGGCCACGCTGGTGAACAATGGCGCTGCCAGCCGGGTGCTCAGCTGCTGCAGCTGCTCGGCCGCGTGCAATGCCCCACCACCGGCAATGATCATCGGCCGTTTGGCGGCGGCCAGCTTCACGGCGGCCTGGTCGAGGATGTCGCGGCACGGCTGGCCACGCCCGGGGCGGCGCACCACCTCAGCGCTCCAGTCACGGCTGACCGGCGCGGCCAGTACGTCCAGCGGCACCGAGATGTGCACCGGGCGCGGCCGTTCGCTGTCGAACACGGCCCAGGCACGAGCGATCAGCTCGGGCAGGTCGTCGCCGCGCAGGGCCACGGCAGAGAACGCGGTAATCGGCGCGGTCATGGCGCGCTGGTCCTGGGTTTCGTGCAGGCAGCCCCAGCCCTTGCCCAGGCTGGCCGTGTGGTTGACGCTGGAAATCACCAGCATCGGGATGGAGTCGGCGTAGGCCTGGCCGATGGCGGTGGCGGCATTGGTCACGCCCGGGCCGGTGATGACGAAGCACACCCCCGGTTTGCCGCTTACCCGTGCATAGCCGTCGGCCATGAAGCCGGCGCCCTGCTCGTGGCGGGTCAGCACATGGCGGATGCCGCTGCCCGGCAGGCCGCGGTACAGCTCCAGGGTGTGCACGCCGGGGATGCCGAATACCGTCTCCACGCCGTAGTTGGCCAGCAGGCGCACCAACGCCTGGCCGGCGGTCGGGGTGTGCTTATTCATGTCGTTCTCCTTGCGCCTGGCCGAGGCGGATCAGCGCGTCGACCGCGGTAGTGCCATGGGCACCGACCATCAATGGGTTCACATCCAGCTCCAGCAGTTGCCCGGCGTTTTCGCAGGCGTAGTCGGCCACCGCGCGGATAGCCGCAACCAGTGCGTCGAGGTCGGCGGCCGGGCGGCCACGGAAGCCTTGCAGCAGGCTGGCGCTGCGCAGGCCGAGCAGCGCGGCGCGGATGGCGTTGTCGGTGGTCGGCAGCAACAGGCTGACGCTGTCCTTGAGCAGCTCGACCAGCACGCCACCGGCACCGATCACCAGGGCCAAGGCGAAGTCGGGCTCGCGCTTGATGCCGACGATCAGTTCGGCCAGCGGCGGCTCGGCCATCGGTTCGAGCAGCACCTGGTCGAACGCTACCTGCGGGGCGTAGGCGGCGATGCGCTGGCGCATCTGCACCAGCGCAACCTCGAGGGCGGCGGCATCGCGCAGGTTCAGCGCCACTGCACCGGCTTCGGTCTTGTGCGGCAGTTGCGCGCTGACCGCCTTCAGTACCAGCGGGTAACCGACACGGGCGGCATCTGCCACAGCGCGCTCGGGTGTGCTCAGCACCCCTGCCGGTACCGGCAGGCCGAAGGCACGCAGGGCTTGCTTGGATTGCCATTCGTCCAGCAGCTGGCCCTCACCCCCAAGAGCCTGCGGGCACAGCGGCACCCGGGCGGCCTCACCCTGTTCCAGCAGCCGCTGGCGGTTGCGCTGGTAGGCGACGATGCGGCCCCAGGCTGCCAGGCCATCCTCCACGCCCTGCAGGGCGGCGATGCCACGCGCGTGCAAACGCTCGCGCGCGCAGGCGGGCAACAGCTCCGGGAATGCCGAGGTGACGAAGCCGATCTTGCCGTGGCGCTCCAGCGCATCGCAGTACAGCGCCAGCAGCAGGTCGCATTCCTTGCGTTCGCCGGTGAACGCCGCCGGGTAGTCCAGCACCAGCATGGCCGCGTCGGCTGCGCCGCTCAGGGTGCTGTCGAGCATGCGTTGCAGGGCCGCTGCATCACCCCAGATGGCAGTGGTGAAATCCAGCGGGTTGACCAGGTTGGCATAGGCCGGCAGCACCTCGGCCAACTGCGCCACCTGCCCTTGTGCAAGCTTCGGCAGGACCAGCTGGTTGCGCTCGGCATAGTCGGCGATCAAGCCGGCATCGCCACCGGAACAAGCCAGGGCAATCAGCTCGCCACCCACCGGCAGGCGGCCACAGGCGGCGGCCTTGAGGGTTTCGACGAAGCTCACCGGGCCACTGACGCGGATCACGCCCAGGCGCTGGAACAGGCTGTCGTACAAGGCATCGGAGCCGGACAGCGAGCTGGTGTGGCTGAGCGCCAGTTCGGCGCCGATCTGCGACACGCCGGTCTTCAACGCAATGATCGGCGTGCCCTGCTGCAACGCCTTGCACGCAGCACGGGCGAAGCCCGGCACGTTCTTCAGGCCTTCCAGATGCAGGCCGATGGCGGTTACCCGTGGGTCGTCGAGCAGCACGTCCATCAGCTCGGCCACGCCCAGTTGTGCCTGGTTGCCGACCGAGGCCATGTAGGCCACCGGCAGCGAACGGTCGCTCATCGACAGGTTGTAGGCGAAGTTGCCGCTCTGGGTGAGGATCGCCACGCCCTTCTCCACCTGCTGGCCACCATGGGCCACCGGCCACAGGGCAGCGCCATGCAGGTAGTCGAGCAGGCCGTAGCAGTTGGGGCCGAGCAAGGCCATGTTGCCGGCGGCGGCGAGCAGGCGCTGCTGCAGCTGGCGGCCCTCTTCGCCGCTTTCGGCAAAACCCGAGGCATAGCAGATGGCGCCACCGGCGCCGCGTGCGGCCAGCTCGGCAACGCACTGCAGGGTCAGTTCGCGGTTGGTGGCGATGAACACCGCGTCCGGGGCATGGGGCAAGTCGGCCACACGCGCCACACAGGGGATACCTTCGAGGCTGTCATGCTGCGGGTTGACCAGCCACAGCTCGCCGCCAAAGCCACCTTCGGCGCAGCGCTTGAGCGCCCGCGCCATGCTGCGCCCGCCGACGAAGGCCAGGTGCCGGGGTGCCAGCAGGCGCTTGAGGTTGTCACGAATCGAATGCGACATGGGTGTTCTCCTGGCGCTCAGCGCAGCAGCGGGCGCAGCAGTTCGCGGGCGATGATGTGCCGCTGGATTTCCGAGGTGCCTTCCCAGATGCGCTCGATGCGTGCGTTGCGCCAGATGCGCTCGACCGGCCCTTCATCCATCAGGCCCATGCCGCCGAAGATCTGCACGGCTTCGTCGGCAACCTTGCCCAGCACCTCGCTGGCGAACAGCTTGGCCATGCCGGCCTCGCCGTCGGTCATGCTGCCCTGGTCCATTTTCCAGGCGGTGTGCAGGGTGAGCATTTCCGCAGCGCGAATCTGCGTGGCCATATCGGCCAGCTTGAACGAAACCCCCTGGTAGCTGCCGATGGCCTGGCCGAACTGCTTGCGGTCGGCGGCCCATTGCAGCGACAGGTCGAGGGCACGCTGGGCCTGGCCCACGCAGTTGGCGGCGACCATCACCCGGCCGGCGGTGAGCCAGGCGTTGGCCACCTCCCAGCCCTTGCCGACCTCACCCAGCACCTTGCTGGCCGGCACCCGGCAGTCGTCGAAGAACAGCTCGTAGGTGTGGTAGCCACGGTTGCTCACGCACTTGGGGCCACGGCGGATGGTCATGCCCGGCGTGCCCCGGTCGACCAGGAAGGCCGTTACCGCGTTGCGCTTGCGCCCGTTGTGCTCGTAGGTGTCGGTGACGGCGAAGACGATGGCGAAATCGGCGTGGCCGGCATGGCTGATGAAGTGCTTGCTGCCGTTGATGACGAAGTCGTCACCCTGGCGCACGGCACGGGTCTTGATGGCGTTGGCATCGGAGCCGGCGCCCGGCTCGGTGAGAGCGAAGCAGTCGATCTTCTCGCCCTGCACGCAGGGCAACAGGTAGTCGTTGATCTGCTCGTCCTTGCAGGCCATGAGGATTTTCGATGGCCGCGCGACGAACACGTGCAGGGCCCAGGACACCTTGGACAGTTCGCGCTCGATCAGCGCCTGGGACAGATAGTCCAGGCCACCGCCGCCGACCTCCTCGGGCATGTTGAAGGCATAGAACCCGGCGGCGATGGCCTTGCCGCGGATCTGCGCAGCCAGCTCGGGCGATACGGCATCGGCGCGGTCCACCGCCTCCTCATGGGGCAGCAGCTCCTTGGCGACAAAGCTGCGTACCGCTTCCACCAACATTTCTTGTTCTTGGGTCAGTTGGAAATTCATCTGCGAAGGTCCTGGTGAGGGTCGGTTATCGGGTTACTGGCCGGTGAAACGGGGGGCGCGGCGTTCCACCGAGGCTTGCAGCGCCTCGGCACCGTCCTGGCTGCGCCCGCACAGCAGGCCGGCCTGGCGCTCGGCTTCCAGCTGCTCGGCCAAGGTGCGCCGGGCGCCATCGCGGATCAGCCGCTTGGTCTGCGCGTAGGCGAAGGTAGGGCCGTTGGCCAGGCGCCCGGCCAGCTCGGCGGCCACGGCGGGCAGTTGCTCGTCGGCGCAGACTTCGCTGACCAGCCCGGCCGCCAGGGCACGTTCGGCACCCCACAGTTCATCGAGGAACAACAGGCGCTTGGCCTGCTCGCTGCCGATCAGCCGTGGCAGGTGCCAGCTGGCCCCGGCATCGGGGCTGTAGCCCATGCTGGTGTAGCCGGCCTTGAAGCGCGCCGAGGCCGCGGCGATGCGCAGGTCGCAGCACAGGCTGAGGTCCATGCCACCGCCCACGGCGGTGCCGTTGATGGCAGCGATGGTGGGCTTGTCGAGGCTGTGCAGGCGCAACATCAGGGCGTGGGCGGTTTCGGTCCAGCCGTAGCTTTCCAGGGTGCCCTGGGCCTCGGCCGCAGCCCATTCGGCCAGGTCGGCACCGGCGCAGAAGCTGCGCCCGCTGCCGGTCAGCACCACCACGCGCACGGCCGGGTCGCTGTTGCAGGTTTCCAGCAGGGCGTGCAGTCGCTTGAGGGTGGGGATGTCCAGCGCGTTGCGCTGCTCGCGGCGGTTGAGGGTGATCCAGGCAACGCCGGCTTCGACCTTGCTCAACAGTGACGACGACGGGGTGGTCATGGGGGGCCTCGGTGTTGTTGTGATGGTTTGAGAGGGCTTGATGAGGGAGATACTAAACGAGTGTTCAACAAGGCGGCAATTGGGCGGGGATTGGGCTGTAACAACACTTGGAAACGATATATGTCGTTGTTTTTATTAGTTTTATTTGTTGTCTCAAGGTTGAGATAGGAGGTGGTTGTTACAACTTTGTACAACTGACGGATTGCTGGGGGCGCTTTGCGCCCCTTTCGCGACACAAGGCCGCTCCTACAAGAGATCGCGCCAGGCCGGGCCTGAGCGCGATTCCCCTGTAGGAGCGGCCTTGTGTCGCGATGGGCCGCAAAGCGGCCCCGGCAATCTTCAGCCCAACACCCGAATCAAACCCCCGGCACACTCGGCTCGAAGGCCCCCTGCCGACGGCGGTTGACGAAGAAGTACGCCGCGTAGCACAGGGCAATGAAGCCAAAGCCCCAGTACAACGACGGCCGCTGGGTTTCATCCAGCGCCAGGAACACGAACAGCGAGCTGCACAGGGTGATGCACAGCAGCGGCACCAGCGGGTACAGCGGCGCCTTGTACTTCAGGTCCTGCAGTTGCCCACCGTCACGCAGGTAGACCTTGCGGAAGCGGTACTGCGCCAGGGCGATGACGATCCAGGTCACGGTGCCGGACATGCCACTCACCGCCATCAACACCATGAACAGGGTGTCGGCGGCAACGAAACTGGTCATCAGCGAGATCAGCGCAAAGCACAGGGTGATGCTCAGCGCCCGCAACGGCACGCCACGCTTGCTCAGCGGCGACAGGCTTTTCGGCGCCATGCCGCTCTTCGACATGGCCCAGAGGATGCGCGTGGAGGCATACAGCCCGGAGTTGCCCACCGAAAGGATGGCCGTGAGGATGACGAAGTTCATCAGGTCGGCGGCAAAGGGGATGCCGACCATGTCGAACACCTGCACGAACGGGCTTTCCATCAGCCCGGCCTGCTCGAACGGCACGATGGCCGAGAGCACGGCAATCGCCAGCACGTAGAAGATCAGCACGCGGAAAACCACGTTGCGCACGGCCCGTGGGATGCTCTTTTCCGGGTGCTCGGTCTCGCCGGCCGCCACCCCCATGATTTCACAGCCCTGGAAGGCATAGACCACGGTCATCATCACCGCGAACACCGCCGACAGACCATGGGGGAACAGCGACTCGCCCACCAGGTTGTCCAGCATCGGTGCCGGCGCCCCGCTGCTCAGCGGGATGGCGCCGAAGATCACCAGCAGGCCGATGATGATGAAGCCGAGGATGGTCGCCACCTTGATCCCCGAGAACCAGTACTCCGCCTCGCCGAAGGCACGGGTGGCCAGGGCGTTGAGGCCGAACAGCACGACCACGAACAGCGCCGACCAATACCAGATCGGTACCTCGGGGAACCAGCGGGTCATCAGCATGCCGGCGGCGGTGAACTCCAGGCCCACGGTGGTGGCCCAGCTCATCCAGTACACCCAGCCGATCATGAAGCCGGTGGCCGGGCCGATGAACTTGGTGGCGTGGGCCTGGAACGAACCGGACACCGGCATCTGCACCGACAGCTCGCCCAGGCAGACCATCACCAGGTACATAAGCAAACCTGCGACCAGGTAAGCCAGGATCGCACCGACCGGGCCGCCCTGGTTGATGGTCACGCCCGAGCCCATGAACAGCCCGGTGCCGATCACCCCGCCCAGCGACAGCATGAAGATGTGCCGGCTTTTCAGCGCACGGGTGAGCTGGATCTTTTCGCGGTTGTCAGTCATGGCGCACCTCGCCTTTGCGGCTGGTGCCAGGCCGCGCGGGGGTGCCGCGCGGAGTGGTAGGAAGGAGGGGCTGAGCGCTACGGCATGTCATTATTCTTGTCTCCAATAAGCCTCATGGACCGCGTGCAACACGGTTGCCTTGGATTATTGGAAACGGATGTAAGGTGCCGTTGTACGAACGGATCGAAGATGTAAAAAGTCGTAAGTTTTTTGTACGTCAGCTCTGGATCAGCTGTTCCAGGGTGGCGCGGGCCTGGGCAAGCTCGGTGGCCAGCGGCGCGCCGAGCGCTTTCAATGCCTGTTCGTCATGCTGCCGGGCAGCATCCTCAAGGCGCCGCAACAACGCAGCCAGGCCAGAAAAACCCAGGGAGTCGCAACTGCCGGCCAGGCGGTGGGCCAGGTGCAGCACTTCGGTAAAGTCCTGGGCCGGCAGCGCCTCGGCCAACGCGGTGGCGTGCTGCTCCAGCGACTGGCGCAGCACCTTCAACAGGCCTTGCAGCTTCTGTTCACCCAGCAGCGAGCGGTGGGTGTCCAGCAATGACCAGTCCATTGTCGCGTCGACGCCCGCCACTTCAGCGGGCGCCGCTTCGGCCAGCGCCCGGCGCAGGTTGTCCAGCCGCAGGGGCTTGGCCAGCACTCCCTGCATGCCGGCATCCAGGTACCCTGGCACTTGCCCCGGTTGCACGCCAGCCGTCAGTGCCAGGACCCGGCTGTGGCGGTTCGGCCCGGGGGTGGCACGCAGTTGCCGGCACAGCTCCACCCCGCTCATGCCGGGCAGGTGCACGTCGAGCAGGATCAGGTCGAAGCGCCGCTGTGCGCAGGCCTGCAGGGCTTGCCCGGCGTCCTCGGCAAAGCTCACCCGGTGGCCATCGCGCAGCAGCAACCCACCGGCCACCTCGCGGTTCAATGCCACGTCCTCGACTATCAGGATATCCAGGCTGGCCAGGGGCGAAGGGGCTGGTGAGTTGGCCTGCACTGGCTGCCCGCGAGCCATGTCGAGTTCGAACCAGAAGCAACTACCCTGCCCTTGCACGCTGTCCAGGCCAATGCAGCCCCCCAGTTTTTCCACCAGGTGCTTGCAGATCGCCAGGCCCAGGCCGGTGCCGCCGTAGCGCCGGGCCACCGCCTCGCTGGCCTGGACGAAGCGGTCGAAGACCCTGGCCTGCACAGCCGGCTCGATGCCGATGCCATTGTCGCTGACCGACACCCGCACGCGCTGCGAGCCCTGGTCACTGGCCAGTACCTGCACCGCAAGCTGCACCTGGCCGTGTTCGGTGAACTTGATGGCGTTGGCCAGCAGGTTGCTGAGCACCTGGCGCAGGTACTGTTCGGCACCGTGCTGGTACTCGGCCAATTGCTCGTCGATGTCCAGCTGCAGGGCGTCGCCATTGTCCCTGGCCATGGGTTCGAGCAGCGCCAGCACTTCCTGGCACAACTGGCGTAGCGAAAAACCGACCAGCTCGGCGCGGCTCTCGCCCTCCTCGAGCCGGGCGAAATACAGCACTTCGTTGAGAATCGCCAGCAGCCCCTCGCCGGCCTTGTACAAGGCCTCGACGCGCTGGCGGTCGGCCGCCTCCAGCCGGCCGCCGCGCAGCAGCTCGGCCATGCCGAGAATGCCGTTGAGCGGTGTGCGCAGTTCATGGCTCATGGTCGCCAGGAAGCGTGACTTGGCCAGGTTGGCGGCTTCGGCCTCGTCCTTGGCCCGGGCCAGGCTGGCGGTGCGCCGCTCGACCATGGCCTGCAGTTCGTCGCGCTTGTCCTGCAACGCCAGGCGGTCGCGTTCGCGGCGCTCGATGTCGCTGAGGATGGCGCGGCGCATGTCATCCAGGGCATTGGCCACGGTGTCGATCTCGTCCGGGCGCGTCGAGGTGCGGCGCCCCAGGCGCAACGGTTCCTGCCACTGGCCGGCGCCAATACGCCGGGCGAACTCGGCCATCACTTGCAGGTGGCGGGTGACCAGGCGGTAGAACAGCCCCGACAGCGCCACCGCCAGGCCACACAGGAACACGCCCATCCACAGCAGGCTGGCAAGGCCAGTGGCATACAGGCGCCTGTGCACCGCGCCCAGGTCGATGCTCACTTCCAGCTCGCCCAGGTGCCTGGCCGGCCCAGAGGGCGGCTGGTAATCGAGGGGGAAGCGTTCGATGCGCAGCGGCCCCTTGGGCTCGGCGGCGCCGCGCAGCAGCTGGAAATCGTCGCTGACCAGGCGCACCCGGGCAACATCGGAAAAGTCCACCAGACCGCGCAGTTGTGTATCCAGCTGTGCCTCGTCCAGGTCCCACAGGCTGCGCTCCAGGCTGGCCAGGTAACCGGCGCGGATCAACGCCATGCGCGCCTCGATATCGCGCATCTCGCGGCGGTATTCGAAGTACAGCTGCACCGAGCTGGCCAGCACGGTGAAGCACAGGCTGAACAGCAAAATGAACAGCAGCAGGCGGCGCAGCAAGCCATCGGTGCGCAGGCGGATCATCGGGCGTCCGCCGGCAGGTTGACCATGTCGCGGTAGGTCACTTCGCTCTGCTCCAGCCAGCGCTCGATCTCGCCGGCCTGGTTCATGCGCAGCAACTGCGCGTCGATTTCGTCCATATGCTGGCTCAAGGGCGATTGCCGTGATATCGCAACGCGCAGGTAGTCCACGCTCAGGGCCGTGGGCAATACGCGGATGTCCTGCGCCCCGGGCAGGTTTTCGATGAACAGCTGGCCGGTGCGCCGCTCCTGGATCAGGTAGTCGATGCGCCCACGGATCAGCTTGCCGAAGTTCTGCTGGCTGGACGACACCCGTTCGATGTTCTGGTGGCGGGCGACGAAGCGGTCGAAATCGGCGCCGTAGCTTTCGCCGTACAACAGGCCGCCGCGGTAGCTGGCCAGGTCCTCCAGGCGCTGGAACTGCACTGGCCGCAGGCGGTTGTAGAACACCGCCACTTCCTCACGCACCACCGGCACCGTGGAAAAGCGCATGCGTTGGTCACGCTGGTCGCTGTTGTAGGCCAGCACCACGTCCACCCGCCCGGCAGCGGCGTCCATCAGGCAGCGCTTCCAGTTACCCAGCACCACGGTCTGCACTTCGTAGCCCATGCGCGCGAACAGCTCTCGCACCACGGTGGGGGCCAGGCCACGCACCTGGTGGCCGTCACTCCAGGAAATCGGCGGGTACACCGGGTAGTCGCAATAGCGCACCGGCTGCTTTGCACTGGCTTGCACGGCGAACAATGCCAAGGCCAGCACCCAGGCGCTGCGGGTCATGCCGCCACGCTGGCGGTGAACAGGTAGCCGGTGCCGTGAATGGTGATGATCAGCTGGGGCTCGGCCGGGTCGTCGTGCAGCTTGCGCCGCAGGCGGCCGACCAGCACGTCGATGGAGCGGTCGTTGGGCACCCACTCGCGGTTGCGGATCTGGTCCATCAACTGGTCGCGGCTGAGGGTGTGGCCGCTGTTGCGCAGGAACACGCTGAGCAACTGGAACTCGCCATGGGTCAGCAGGGTTTGCCCGCCACGGGCGTCGATCAGGCGCCGGCGGTCGGTGTCCAGTGCCCAGTCGGCGAACTGCTTCAGCGATTGCGCGCAGGCCGGCGCCGGGTGCACCTCGCGGGCATGGCGCACGCGGCGGATCAGGTTCTTGGCGCGGGATACCAGTTCGCGGGGGTTGAGCGGCTTGATCACGTAGTCGTCGGCGCCGCATTCCAGGCCGACGATACGGTCGATGTCGTCGTTGCGGCCAGTGATGAGGATGATGCCGACCTCCGAACGTACCCGCAGCTCGCGGGTCAGGGTGAGGCCGTCCTTGCCGGGCAGGCGGATGTCCAGCAGCACCAGGTCGACATCCTGGCTGCCGAGCAGGGCTTCGGCCTTTTCCGCGGTGTCGGCGCAGTGCACGTCATAGCCTTCCTGGGACAGATAGGCCTGCAGCAAGTCACGAATAAGCGGATCGTCATCGACGATCAATACCCGAGGCGTCATTGCGTGTCGTCTCTTTTTTTTATTGGTTTGTTCTACACACTCGCGACAGCAGCGTACTCGTTACTGAACAGGCGATCAACAGCCCTCCGGCAGGCTGAAGCGGCGCCGGCCACCGGCCTGCAGGCCATCGACCCAGGCCTCGCAGATCAGCACGCCCTGCTCGGGGGTGAAGGTACCGGGGTTGAGCCCCGACTCCAGCCACAGGCCATCGAGCAAGGCGCTCAGGCTGATGGCCGCGAGGTCGGCATCGAAGCCCTGCCAGCCCTCCTCCCCGGCCAGCGTGGCCAGCAGCCCGCTCAGTTCATTGCGGTATTCGCCATAGGAATGGTCATGCACCTGGTTGATCGCGTCGGCGGTCTTCACCGCGCCCCAGAACGCCAGCCAGGCGTCGAGCAATTGCGGGTCGAGCAGCTCGGCGCAGAACGAGGCGCGGAAGAACGCCGACAACCGTTCGCGGGCATTGGGCGCGGCCTGGGCCATGGCCTCGCGCAGCAGGCCCATCACCCGGCCGGTGACCGCCATGTAGGCTTCGGCCACCAGCTCATCCTTGCCGGCGTAGTGATGGCTGATCAACCCGACCGAGACCCCGGCCTCGGCCGAAATCTTGCGGATCGACGCGCCCTGGAAGCCATGGCGCTTGAGGCATACCAGGGTCGCCTCGACCAGGTTGGCTTTGCGCAATTCCGGCAGCATGCGGTGGTAGCGGGCTTCCTGGTTCATCGGCGGCTCTCGGGCTGGGGCTGGACTGAACGACTGTACAACAAGCCGGACTGCGTGATAAACCCTTGGCACCCATGCCCACAACAACAAAAGCGGCTGCCATGAACGACCTGATCACACGTGACCTGGACCAGGGCCTGCTGACCCTGGCCTTCAACCGCCCCGACAAGCTCAACGCCTTGAACACCGCCATGTACCAACAGCTGGGCGACCTGCTGCTGGCGGCAGGTGAAGACCCTGATGTCGAAGCCATCATCATCACCGGTGGGCCGCACTGCTTCAGCGCCGGCAATGACTTGCGCGACTTCCTCGACAGCCCGCCCGCCGACCTGGACAGCCCGGTGTTCCGCCTGATGCGGGTGGTGATGGGCCTGGACAAACCGCTGATTGCCGCGGTCAGTGGTGCGGCGATCGGTATTGGTGCCACCTTGCTGTTGCATTGCGATCAGGTGCTGGTCAGCCGTACGACCAAGCTGCGCATCCCTTTCGCGCCGTTGGGCGTGTGCCCGGAGTTTGGTTCCAGCCTGCTGCTGCCGCGCTTGCTTGGCCATGCCCGGGCGGCTCGCCTGCTGCTGGCAAACGAGTTGCTTGACGGCGAACGGATGGTGGCCTGGGGGCTGGCCAATGAACTGCATGAAGACGGTGAGCAGTGCCTTGCAGCTGCCCGGCGCCTGGCGCGGCAGCTGCAAGGCTACCCGCAGGCGGCGCTGCGCATCAGCAAGCGGCTGCTCAAGGACGGCCAACGGGCCGAGCTTGAGGCGACAGTGGCGCGGGAAAGCCGGTTGTTCATCGAGTGCTTGCGCACTGAAGAAGCGCGAGCGGTGTTGCGAGGGTTGATCAAAGATTGAAACCCAGGGGCCGCGTTGCGGCCCATCGCCGGCAAGCCAGCTCCCACCTCGACTGCATCGACCTCAAGCCTTGTGCAGTGCCTGTGGGAGCAACTGTCTTGCTCAAATTCTAAAAGTTGGCGCGATTCCCTGTGGGAGCGGCCTTGTGTCGCGAAAGGGCTGCAAAGCAGCCCCGGCAATTTCAACTATTGTGCATCAATCCTGGGGCCGCGTTGCGGCCCTTTCGCGACACAAGGCCGCTCCCACAGGTACAGCGACAACCTCGAGATCAATGCTGCACCCGTCGGCTTGCCGGCGATGGGCTGCAACGCAGCCCCAGGAAAACTCAGAAACCCCAGAATTGCTAATAGCCGGTCATCTCCAGATACCCACGGCCACCCGCACTCCCGGTCAAGCGCACTGGCCCCTCCCAGTACGGGAACCGCGTCTCCATCCAGGCCTGCGACTCCACAGCCTCGACCTGCACATCCACGCCATGCCCCGGCACCTGCACCCGCCATCGCGTCGGCACCTGCTTGCCGTTCTTCTGCCGGGCCCAGGCCAGCGCCTGCAGCTGGATCTGCGCACCCTGCAGTGCTACCACCTCACCCTGCGGGCCGACCCAGGTCCCGGCGCGATACGCCTCCCCCTGCACCTCGCGCACCTGGAATAGCATCAGCCTGGCGCCACTGTCCAGGTGCAGGGAAAACCAGTCCCAACCCGTCTGCCCGGCAGCCAGCGGCTGGCTGCTCCATTCCCGGTCCAGCCAGGCCTGGCCGGTGACTGCAATGCACTGGCCGTCACGCTGCACTTCCCCACTCACCCGGTAGAACGGCTGACTGTAATAGTACGAAGCCTGCCCCTTGCCGGACTTCTCGCTGTAGCCTTGGTCCCCGTGCAGCACCAAGGGCCGATTGCTGTGCAGTTGCAGGTCGTAGCGAAAGCCGTCACCACCGGCGACCATTTGCAGATGCTCGATGCCACTGCTGCCCTGCAACGACCAGTCATTGATCCACGCCCGGAACGGCTGGGCCTGCACACCGGCCTGGCCGATACCCCCGCGCGCCAAGGTTTCGCCAGACCGATGCCCCCCGGGACCGGTCAGCGCCGCATGCCCCATCCACAGGTTCGGGCTGTTCCAGCCGGCAGTCTCGGGGCCTGGGCGCAGGGCCGAGCGAAACAGCGTCCACTGCGCGCCCCAGTCCCGCCCCTGGAAGTCCTGGAGGTTGGCGGTGACATACCACCATTCGATGCGAAAACCATCGTGGGCCCCGTGGTCCCGCGGAAATTCCAGGCGATGGCCGCGGCTTACCTGGCTGAATTCACCCGCCTGCTGCCCGAGCCCGGCATAGCTTTGCTCGGCGGGCTGGTCACAGCCGCCCAGCAACCCAAACAGCAACAGCCAGGCGCTACGTTTCATCGGCAAACGGCCTCAACAGTTCGCGCGGCTGGCGACGCGCCAGCTGCCACAGTGGCCAGGCGCTGGCCAACAGGCTGGTAAGCATGCCCAGCACGGCCAGGTGCAGAAGTTGCGCAGGGAACACGTAGAGCGGCAAACGCCAGCCGAATGCCTGCACGTTCACCACCGCGACCAGGCACCAGGCCAGCAGGATGCCCAGCGGAATCGCCAGCAGCACGGTAAGGCTGCTCAGCAACAGTGTCTGCCCCAGGCTCAGCCACACCAGGTGCGTGCGCCGCACCCCCAGTGCCCACAGCGGCGCCAACTGGCCCAGGCGGGTCTGGCCCAGGGTCAGCAGGTTGATGAACAGCGCCACGCCTGCCACGCCAAGGGTGAGGCTGTTGAGCGCGGCGGTGGCGGCGAAGGTGCGGTTGAACACGTCGGTCGACCAACGTTTGAGCCGCGTCTGCTCGACCACGCGGCTGTCGTCCAGGGCGAAGCGCTTTTGCAATGCAGCCTCGAGCGCCGACACCTGGTCGCCCACCAGATCGACACTCAACCCGGTCAGGGTTGCCTGTGGCCAATGCCCGCGCAGCCAGCCGGCATTGACCAGCATGTGCCCTTTGGGGTTGCCGTAATCGGCATAGATGCCCACAACGCTCAGGGCTGGCGAAGTGTCTGCGGGCAGCCTCAGGCGATCACCCAGCTGCAGCTTCAGTCGCCTGGCCAGCTGTTCACTGAGCATCACGGCCTGCCCGGCGGCCAGTTGTTGCCAAGCCTGCTTTTGCGGCGCCAGCAATGGCCAGCGTGTGCGATAGACAGGATGATCGACGATGCCCTGGACCTGCACCGGCCAGCCCTGCAGCTGTGTTTCCACACGCCAGCCGGGCAATACAACATCCACCGAAGGTTGCTGCCCGAGCCACTCGGCTATCTGCAAGCCCTGGGCGGTGTCCCTTGGGGTGACATACAGGTCGGCGGACAGGCGCAGGTCAAGCCAGCCGACAAAGGTCTTGCGAAAGCCCTCGGTCATGCTGCCCACCCCGACACTGGCCGCCAGCGCCAGCAACAGTGCCATCAATGCCAGGCTCAGGGCCGGCAATTGCTGGCGGCTGTCGGCGACGAACCATTGCGCCAAAGGCCGCCGGCAATGGCGCGCCAGCCAGGCCAGCACCCAGTCGAGCAAGGCCGGCAGCAGCAGCGCCGCCGCCAGCAGCAAGCCTGCCAGCAGGCCGAACGCGCTGGGCAGGCTGTCGTCCAGCACGCCACAGCCCAGGGCCAGCAAAAGCAACAGGCCGGCCACCAGGGCCTGGCGCCGCAACCAAGGCCCCTGGGCCAACCGCCACGCCTGAGGTTGCGCCAGCGCCAGCAACGGCAACCGCGCCGCACGCAACACACTGCCCAAACCCGCCAGCAGCGCCCCCAGCACGCTCACCAGCACGCCCATCAGCCACCACCCGGCGGGCAGGCTCAGCGCCCCGGCGACCTGGGCGCCATACAGGCCGCGCAAGCTGGCGGCCACATCGGGCAGCAACCACGCAGCCAGCCCGTAACCACTGGCCACGCCGGCCAAACCGCCCAGCACCGCGAACAGCCCCAGCTCCAGCACCAAGGCGCACAGCAGGGTTTGCAGGCCGAGGCCACAGGCACGCAGGTTGCGAATCAGGCCGCGCCGCTGTTCCAGTGCCAAACCGATTGCGGCATGGGCAATGAACAGGCCGACGACAAACGCCAGCAGGCCAAGGGCGGTCAGGTTGAGGTGGAAACTGTCGGTCAGCCGCTGCAAGCCGCCATCGTCCTGCCGGGGTTGCAGCTCGAGGTAAGGCGCGATATCCACCGGCAACGGCCCCGGCGTGGCAGCCACCAGCAAGCGCGACAACTGCCCGGGTGCATGCAGCAGCGCCTGGGCGTGGCCGATATCGACCACGATCACCCCCGGGGCCAGCGCTGGCTGTAGAACCAACGGCGGCAGCAGCTGCCCTTCGCTGTCGCGTACTGCGGCCCCGGGGCCTGCATGCAGCTGGCGCAAGGTGTCCGGCCCGATCCAGGCTTGCCCGGGCATGCCGACAAAGGCCTGCAGATCGAACGTTCCGGGCTGCACACCGGCGACGCTGCTGGCCGGCGGCAGGCTCAACGGCTCGATGCCGATCAACCGCACGCTGCGCGCCGGCTCACCAGCAAAGCGCAAGCGCCCTTCCAGTACCGGCGTCACCGCCCAGCCCAGCCTGCGCAACTGCACGTACAGTGCCTGGTCGAAGCGCTCGCCACGGCGCGGCACCAGTTGCGCCTGCAACGGCCCGGCCAGCACCGCGCTGGCGCGGGCATAGTCGCTGCGTGCCTGGCTGTTCAGCGCCTGCACGCCGGTCCACAGCGCCGTTGCCAGCCACAGGCCGGTGAAGATGCTGAAAAACTGCACGCGATGGCGCCGCCAGTGGCTGAGCAGCGCCAGCAGGGCCAGCGATAAAAGCCTCATCCGCCCTGCTCGGGCCGCACACGGCCGGCCTGCAGGTAACAACGCTGCTGCAAGCGCGCCGCCAGCCGCGGGCTGTGGGTCACCATCAGCACCCCACTGCCAGCCTCGGCGACCAGTTGCAACAGCAGGCTCAACACCTCATCGCTGCTAGTTTCATCGAGGCTGCCGGTGGGTTCGTCGGCCAGCAACCAGGCCGGGCGCCCGGCCAGGGCGCGGCCGATGGCAACCCGCTGTTGCTGGCCGCCAGACAATTGCTCCGGGTAACGCGCCAGCAAATCCGCCAAACCCAGGCGCTGCGCCAGGTAGGCCAGCCAATCGGGATCATGCCGACCGGCCAGCCGCGCCTGGAACGCAAGATTGGCCCCCACGTCCAGGCTGCTGATCAGGTTGTACTGCTGGAACACCAGGCCGATGCCCTCCCGCCGCCACAACGCCAGCGACGCCTCGGAACGGCTGTCGAGCGGGGTGTCGTCGATCAGGATGCGGCCACTGTCGGCACGGTCCAGGCCGGCCACCAGGTGCAGCAAGGTACTCTTGCCGCTGCCCGACTCGCCCATCAGCGCCAGGCTGCTGCCGCGCGCCAGGCGCAGGTCGACGCCCTGCAGCACGGGGAGCGGGCCCTGGGGGGTGGGGAATGATTTGTGCAGTTGCTCGATGACCAGCATCGACGGGCCTTGGTGGGTTCAGGGGTCTTCTTAGGAATAGCAGGTTCATCGCGGCGTGAACGAACACTCGTCGTTTTCCTCGATAAAGCAATTTCCGGTTCTATTCGAAAAGCGGCTTCCAACTTCAACCCTCGATGAACTTAGTAATTCCACGCCCCTGAAAGCCTTACCAAAAAGTCAACATAAACAGCCCCGCACCAATAAAAAAAGACACTTCCTACAGAAATTTCTTTTTATTGGTCGATATCCACTTTCAGACGAGAAAACAATGACCTGAATCAGAAACCATCGACTACGATCAGCATTCACTTCGCATCCGTTAGTTACGGCAAGAGACTCAACCATGGAAAAACCAGTAGTTCTGCACGCCGCTGGCCAGGTCGATATCGCTTTGGAAAGCGCCCACCAGTACGCCTATTTCCAGCTACTGGAATTGCTGTATCACGTACACGACGACGATCTGGAACAACGCCCACTTGCTCGAGAGACGCGACGCCGATTACGGCTGGAAGTGTCCCCCAGCCTGTCTTTCCCTGTTGCCGACGTGTTGCGCGCCGATCGCTTGAAGGACGACCGCTACCGCATCCAGGCAAGTTTTCTGGGCCTGCATGGCACAGACTCGCCACTGCCCACTTACTACCTTGACGAGATCGCCTACGAAAACGCACACGGCATCGGTTTACGCCCGGCTTTCCTCAACTTCTTCAACCATCGCCTTCATACCCTGCTCCATCAAGGATGGCGCAAGTACCGCTACTACGTACGCTTCCAACCGGGCGCGAAGGACGGTTTCTCCCGCTATGTCTTCGCCCTGATCGGCCTGGACGACTCGGCACTACGCGGCGCTACGCCGCTACCCTGGAGCCGCTTGCTCAGTTTCGTGGGAATGATCGCCAGCCGCAGCCGCTCCCCCGGCATGGTAGCCGGCATGATCGCGCATTGCTTCGACCTCCAGCAGGTTGCCATCCGCGAATTCGAAAAGCGCACCGTCTCGATTCCCACTTCCCAACGCAACTGCCTGGGGGCCAGAAACTACCAACTCGGCAACAACTTCCTGGTTGGCGACAGCATCGAGTCACGCAGCAGCAAGTTCACCATTGTGATCGCAGGCCTGAATCAGCAGCAGTTCCGCGAATTCCTGCCCAGCGGTGACAACTACCAGAGGCTGGCGCGGCTGGTGGATTTTCTGCTCCGTGATGTCGGGGCCTATGACCTGGAGTTACGCATGTGCGCCGAGCAAGCCCCTCCCTTCAGCCTACGGGCCGAGCATGGCACCCACCTGGGTTGGACAAGCTTCATCGCCAACCGCAATGACCCCACGCCTCCCCCTGTTCGCATCACGGTACGCACATGAGTACAAATGTTCTCTCCCCCAGCGTCACGCTCACCGTCCTCAACCCGGAAAAACTCTTGCACGGCAGCGAACCGCGGCATCGCTTCGATCGGGCTGGCGGCTCCATCGGCAGTCAAGGTGCTTGGCGCCTGCATGATCGGGGCGTTCGCATCCTGCCGGTGCACTGCGAAATCGGCTGGCATGAAGGCCATTTCTGCATCATTGACCACAGCGGCAAGAGTTTCATGAATGGCAGTGACACCCAGTTGCTTTCGAGTACGCCTGTCCGCCTCAGGCACAACGACAGACTGCAGATGGGTGACTACCAGATTGCCATACACCTGGGCGAGGACGAGGTAGAGCCGGAGCCGCATGCCGGCAGGCACCCACTCTCCGAGCTGGGGGTTGATCAGCTGATGTGCCCGCTGCAGGTACTTGGCGTACCGATTACGGATATCGCCGGATTCTTCCAGGCCTCAATGCCTGGGCCGGTGGATGAGCTTGATCCGTTGGCCTATCTGGACCGGGCCGCACAAGCCCGGGTTGACCCGGCCATAGTCGAAATCTTCGGCAAGGAGGTGCAATGAACAAGCCTGTAGGTTTGCTACTGGCCTGCCTGGCGATCAGTGGCTGTACTTCGATCAGCAAGATCTACCAGGTGGCGATGGATCCGGCTCTGCCTGTCGGTGGCCCTAACAATGACATCAGCCACCTGGCGCTAAGCCTCTACGCCGCGGCCCCGCCTGCGCCTGTCAGCCTCGAACCGACAGATTCAGGCGAGCAAATACCGCTGCATGGCCACCCGGAACAGCTGGCGGCCAACCTCTGCGCCACAAGTCCTGTCGAGCTGACTGAAAAGCTGAGCTCACTGGCGGAGCAGCTGCACCGCAACTACCCCGCTTCCGTCGAGGGCGAGCAAGCCATCGTCGGGCCGAAGGCGCCTGCGCCATTGGCCAGTTACGCAACGCCCCAAACTGCTTTGCCTGAGGAACTCGACCTCCAACCACAGCAACAGGCCCCGTCATCCATCGTTTTCAAGGTACTTCAGCTCCGGGACGATTCGTTGTTGCTGGATGCCACTTATGAGCAAGTCGAAGAAGACCTGGATAAAGCACTGGGCACCACGCTGATCAGCGTCGATGACTACCGTCTGACCCCTGGCCAGTTCAAGTTCATCGAACACGAAGAAATCAACGAGCGCACCCGCTACATCGCCGTCGTTGCTCGCCTGGGCGATAACCCCAAGGGCCGCTGGAAAGATGCAGTCCGCATCCAGGCACGCGGTTACAACCATACCGTACACGTTCACTTCGAGAACAACGCCGTTGAACTCAGGCAAGACAGTGAATACCGCCGTGACAAATGATCCGTCCTATAAAAAATGAGCATCCTGTGAAGGCCGGACCAGGCACCGGAACAAACACACAACGAATCCCGACCCAGGCCACTGGTATCGGGATTCTTGGGTGGCCTGCGCCGTGCCCTATCGCCCGGCCACTTCGCTGGCCGTGCCGTCACGCAACAACCGCTGCGGCAGGGCGAACCCTGCAAAGAGCTGGCGGGTGAAGGGGTTGTTTGCGCCCGTGGCGTGAACCTTGTAGCGCGCCGTATCGCCGGCAATCATGAAACCGAGATCGATACTGGTGGATGTACGGGCATTCAGCCCACCGCGGCTGAGCAGGCGGTAGAGCGACCAGGGGCCGTGATAGCCCAGGCTGACAGTGGTACCCGCAACCTGCACCAGGGTGACACGGCTATGCCCACTCTCCCCGGCAGGGCCCGGCCAGGTCATGCCGATCGGCTCCTTGCCCCGGTCCGCAAACCCATGCAGCTGCCCATCCAGGTCGAAGACGCTGCCGCGCAAGCCACCGCTGATCGCCAGAGGCTCCAGGCCAAAGCTCACGTTCAGCTCCCCGCGATTGTCGAAAAACGCGTTGCGTATGGCTTCAGCCTGCTTGAGCTGCACCATGACTTCGGGGCGGACCAGGTAACCTTCATCCGCACGGGAGTACAGCGCATCGAGGTTGTCTTCGAGAAACACCGCAAGGTACTGGTCCTGGAAGCGCTTGAGCTGGCCTTGCGGGCCAAAGAAGGCTTCAAAATCCTTGAGCGACACATCCGGCCCGGCCGGGTCGATGGGATAGCGTGAGGCCAGTCGTTCCCGGTAGACGCTGTAAACCTCGGCATCCCAACGCTGCTCCAGCTCCCGTAACGCCATGACCATCAGCACCTGCGAAGTCTGCTCCGCCAGCTGGCGAACATGCCGATTGAGGGGTTCCGGCAGGCCCGTGGCAATGCGCTGCAGGTTGCGAATGGGGTCGGGCGCCGTTTCCGAAAAACGGCTCAACACTAGCGCCAGGGCGGCCTTGCCCCGGTCAGGGCTGTCCTGCACCGCCTTCAGGTAGTCGTGTACAGCGCTGATCGCCTGGAGTGTTTCGTCATGGTAGGACGGTTTGTCACCACGCACATCGAGCATCCCCGAAAGCCCCGCGAAAGACCGATAGATGCCCATGGCCTGTATGCGAACCTGCGGATCGGCTTTCGACTCCTTCTCGCTGTCCGCGGCCTGCGGATAGATCAGCGTATTGCTGCGCACGGTTTCCAGCAGCCGGCGTATCGGCGCTGCCGGGCCGCTGACTTGCTCCAGAACACCCAAGGCATGCGCAAGATCGCTGAATTCGGCAACCGAAAACTGGTTCAGCACACGCCGCCAACTGTCGATGTAGTCGGCGCTGTACAGGGCTCGCAGGCGCTCCGCCAGGGCCTGGCGGTCCATGTCGGAGTAGTCGAGGCTACGCCGCTCACCTAGCACCCACTGATCGACCAGGGCGAGGTCGGCCACGTTCTGGCTATGCTTGTCGAAATAGTCGCGAAAGCCCGCCGCCGTCAGTAAAGGTGGCAGGGACAAATTGGCGTCGACGGCCGCCTGGTGATCGCGCTCGGCCAGTGGCCTGTAGACGATATCGAACGCTGGGCCGATCTCGTTGCGCAAATCCAGCTCACCGTGCAGTTGCTCCCGAGCCTGCTGCCTCAAGCCGATGTAGACACGCTCGGCCAGCGGCAGCTTGCGCAACTGCTGCTGCGCCTGGGCAACGACTTTCCGATACTCCGGCAGCTCGACATCTGCGTAGGCCAAAGCGTACCTGAGGTGGCGCATCAGCGCGGCCTGCAGCTGGCCCTGGCCCGGATACGCCCTCTGCCACTCGCGAGCCATCCATTGCTCGACCATCTCCGCCCGACGATTACCGCGATCCTCGATCATGCGATACACGCGCAATGCCGCCAACTGCTGGTCGCTACCGGGGGCGGCTTGCTTGACAGACGCTGCCACGCCGCCCGCAATCACCGGTAGAAAGCGCTGGGCCAGGGCATTCAGGTACGCCTGGTCCACTTGCGGGCCAATGGCTTTACCCTGGTACAGCCCCATATCCGTGAACACGCTCCAACCAGAGCGATAATCGCCGTACAGGCTCACGGCATCACGGATCTCATTCAACGGCAGCAGCAGGCTGCGCCCGGTCAAATCATCCTTGGCGTCCGTGCTGGTGTTGCTGAACGCAAGGCTTTTCTCCAGCACCTGCTCCGCCTTGTCACGGTTGACGCTGTAGAAGTACGCCCAACCACCGGCCATGGCCAACCCGCACACACTCGCCGCCAAGGCGCCGCCCTTCAACAGGCGGCCCTTGCGCCGGGCGACCTTGCGGTTGTCGCCCGCCAGGCCGGCCTCGGGGTAGACCACGCGTTGCAACAGCCGCTGCGCGAAATACACCACGGAGGTGCCTTGCGGCTTGGTCGACAACGCCGGGGTAGCGAAGGCAAAGGCGCGGGCAGAAGCATCCGCGAGCAGGTTGCGCACTTCGCCTCGCTGGTAGACCGAGGAAAAGTACAGGCCACGCACCAGGGGTGGGGTGCTGTAGCGGTCACTGACCAGTACATCAGCGAGAAAATTCAGCAACATCTCCTGCGCCCCGCTCAATTCCCGAAGCAGCGAGCAGGCGCTCTTGCCCGTGGTGCCAGGTGCGCCCACGGTAGCGCTCATCAGTTGCCTGCCGAGGCGCCCCAGGAAGCCCTGATAAGCTCCCTCCAGCTCCTGCAGCCAGGCATCGACGTCCTTTACCGAACCCAACGTGAAGGTAAAGCCCTGCACCTCTTCCCGCTCACGGGCCGGGAGCGCGGCGAACAGTTCCTCGAAACCGTCCAGCAAGTCGAACTTGCTCATCACCACGTACAGCGGCAAACGCGTACCCAACTCACCGCCCAGCTCCGTCAGGCGCGCGCGCAGCATCAAGGCCAGGTCACGTCGCGCCTTCGCCGGTCGCCCGAACAGGTTGACCATATCCACCAGCAAAACCACGCCATTGAGTGGCCGTCGGCTGCGGTTCTGGGCAAGCCAGCCAATCATGTGCCGCCACAGGCGTCGCTCGACGCCCGCCGGCAGGCCTTTCGGCTCGGCCAGTTCTCTCCCTTTCAGTGCCGCCTCCTGCACTGCTGGCAGCGTGTTGTTTTCGCCCCCCTCCTCCTTGATGGGCTTGACCACACGCGCCGGGCGCTCAGGCTGGCTGATGAACTCGCCCGGCGGATCGATCAGCACCGCGTCGTCACCTACCCACCAGTCGATGCCAAAAGCCAGGTCCGGATCCGTGCGGGCCCGCTGGGTGGCGCCATCGGTGCGGGCGAGTGCAAAACGCTGATCCGAACGGCTGACGAAGCTCGACTTGCCCGCATTCTGTTCGCCAAGGATGAGGTACCACGGCACATCGTAACGGTGCCCGCGGCCACCTTGGCTGTCGCGCAAGCGGGCCAGGCTGCTGTCGAGGGAGCGCTGCTGGGCCTGCAGATACACCAGGCACGGGTCTTCCACCTCGCGCCGCTGCCGTTGCTGTTCGCGTACGATCGAGCGGTTGCGCCGATGCACCCACGCGCTCCATGCCAGCAATGGCAGCATCACCAGCAGCACGGTTGCCGCAATCCGCACCGGCAGGTCAACCAATGGTTGCTGCTCACGCCACCGCCATTCAGGCCCCAACCACCATAGCCAGACCACTGCGGCAGCAACGCCGAGCAGTACCACACCAACAACTACCGGCATTGCCTGACGCTGCACCAGCAATACACCGCGCAGCAGACTGTCCTTGTTCACTTTCATAGCGGCAAACCTTACCGACTGCATATCCGAATGATTTAAGGCACCTCACAGTGCACACTGGCAAAAACAGTAGCAGCATTGAAAAACACTATTCAATGATATCAAGCAAGAAATACCAGCTAACACTTTTCTTGCAGACGCCGGTGACTTTCCTGAATTATGAAATAAAAAGCACTTGCTTCAGGAAAGTTAGCAACCCAGCAACTTGTGGGAACTTTCCTACAATTAAGCCATGCACACTTTTCATCAACCCCGGCACATGCCACCAGATAGAGCGTCCAGCGCGATAAACATGAAGTTCAAAGACTGGTTCATGCAGGAGCAGCAGACCCTACGGGAATTGGGTGACGACTTTGTCGAGGACGACCCGCGTCTGGCGCCTGTCCTCGGTCGCACCGCCTCGGACCCGGCCAGCGAGTACCTGATGGAACACTTCGCCTTCCTGACCGCTCGCCTGGTCATGAAGATCGAAGACCATCTGCCCGAGCTGACCCACCCGTTGCTGCAGCTGCTCTACCCCAATTTTCTGCGCCCGCTGCCGAGCATGACACTGATGCAGTTCCAGCCTGTCGACCATGCGCTGAGCGAGACCCAGGTGCTGCCCAAAGGCACCCCTGTGTTCAGCCGAGCCGTTGACGGCGTGAGCTGCGAGTTCCGCACCTGCGCGGACCTGGCTATCGCGCCGCTGGAAATTCGCAGCATCACCACGCAACCCAGTGCCGAAGCACCGGTAGTGCGCATAGACCTGGGCGCCTTGTCCGAGCAGCCGCTGCGGCAGATGAAGTGCGACCAGCTGCGGTTTCATCTGGCTGGCAGTAAACGCAATGCGCTCACCCTCTACCAGTGGCTGGCGCGGCACCTGCACAAGCTTGATCTGCATATCGGCCAGCACCGCTTTGCGCTACCACCCTCAGTGGCCTTCGTCGGTTTCGAGGCAAATGAAGCGCTGCTGCCCAGCCCTGGCGAGCAGATGGATGGCTACCGCATCCTGCACGAATTCTTCTGCTTCCCGGAGCGCTTTCATGGGTTTCGCATTGATGGGCTCGGCAGCTACTGGCCTGACCAGGCCGCCGCTCATATCCAGCTGGAGTTCGGTTTCAGTGCGCCCCTCCCGCCCGACATACAGATCGACCAGACAACGATCCTGCTCAACTGCATCCCTGCCATCAACCTGTTCAGTTGTACGGCAGAGCCCATTCCGTTGAATGGGCAGGCACTGTGTGAAAGCGTGCGAATGGGGCGCCAGGGCGGCAAGAAAGGTGAAATTTTCAGCATTGATCGAGTCAGCAGCCAACGCCAGAAATCCAACGATCACGTACAGGACTTCAAACCCTTCGAGGCCCTGGGCCGCGACTTCCCGTTGGCCGAGCCGACGCCCGCCCGCTACTACAAGCTGGACATCGAGCAGGAACCCGTCAATGACAAGGTGCAACACAGGATACGCCTGGTGCATCACAACCTTGCGCCCTACCTTGGCCTGCACGAAGAACTGAACATCGACCTTACCTGCAGCAACGGGCCCCTTGCGCAGCAGCTCAGGGTTGGCGAAGTCGATGTGACCACCCAGGACACCCCCTCGTTCGTCACCTATCGCAACCTCACCCGCCCCACCCGCAGCTACCCGCCGATGCTGCAGAGCGGTGGCCAAGGTGAGCGCCACTGGGCGCTGCTCTCCAACCTTGCGCTGAACAACCTGTCGCTGTCTTCTCCTGCAACCCTCGCCGCGGTACTGCGGGTTTACGACTTTGTCGCCGCCCATGACCTGCAGCAGGAGCGCAATACCACCCAGCGCCTCGACGCCATCAGACAAGTGGACAACGAGCCCTGCGATTGGCTGGTCAAGGGCGTGCCGGTTCGGGGCATGCGCACCACCCTGCACATCGACCCTGCCGGCTTCGAATGCGAGGGTGAGGTGCAGCTGTTCGGCAACGTGCTGTCCCATTTCATGACGTTGTACGCCAACAGCAACTCCTTCCATCAACTGCAGATCATCAACACCGCCAACGCAACCCGCCAGCTATGGCCCGCCCGGACCGGGCGGCAGCCGGTGATGTGACCAGGAGGTCCGAGCATGAACAACGCGCCCGAGAAAGACTTCGAGAACACCCGAGCAGACGCCCGCGCCGCTCCCCCACTCAGCGAACTGTTCCCTCATGTCGACGCGCTGGGGTTCGACACCCGCTCGAACACCACATTCCCCCTCTTCGACATCGCCTCTCCCCTGTTCGG